>WJIN01000394.1 GCA_014730295.1 Promethearchaeota archaeon
CCACTCAAGTATGTCCAGAGGATTATAGGTTTTTAAAAATGAGAGGTCTCCAAAGACTTTTTTTAATATCTCGTTCCCCGAGATGAGATCATGAAGGATGAGATATTTTTCTATTTTTAGGGTTTCGAGAAATTCATTTATAGCTTCAATTATCGGAGAGATTTCCATTTTCGGTAAGAATAGGTTAATCAATAACCCGTTTCGAAACTTGTACTCATCGGAAAACCCCTTGAGAAAGAATTCACCTGCGATTTCTGAGATTTTTACATAATTCAAAAAACTAAACGCATGAAGAAAAAGCTCAACATTTACGGTATCTGAAGGGATAATCACTCTAATTACGCGTTCTAGCCCCAAGTTTTTAATTTCAAGATATGGGACGATTAATTCCTCTTTTAGTATCAGTTGAAACGCATGTATTTTTTCTAGATGGTTTGTTCCCAAAAACGATTTTGCGTCCGCAGAGGTTCTATCATGGAGTTTTATAAGGGACTTATATTCCTTAGAGGAAGGTGAAAGAATATGTGATGGTACTTTGCCGAGATGGAATGAGTTGATGTGTTGTTTATAATAATCCGTGCGATCTATAGTATCTTGGTTTTCTAAAACATTTTGTAAATGAGATCTGAAAGCGTGTGGATCAAGCTCCCATCCTTTTTTTGAGATATTTCTCTCAAAATGAAAAATAGTATGAATGGTCTTAATAGTGAAAAGACAATATTGATTAATTGCTCTGGCAGATTTCGTGAGCCAATTGAGATAACTTCTGTTGGGGCTTCGAAACGGATATATGTAGCTTATATATAATGGCACTTCTCTATCGGGTAATACTGCTCCCGGAGTGAACAGTTCTCGAAAGGTATTACCAAGTAATAAACGGAGATCTACTTGTGGATTATTAGCTTCTGGAATAATAAATAGATGATATGAAGAAAATGAAAATGCTGAGAACTTGGGAATAAACTTAATACTGTCTATATATGTTTTAAAGGCAAAAGTTGATTTTAATGATCTGAAACCGTCATTGCTTTTGAGGAGTTGAGGAAGTTCTTGATAAATCGTTTTTAATTGTTCCAAATTTTTTCTTTCATAGTTAACCACCTTTCTTGAGTAATCGAGATGCATCTGTGCCGCTATTTCCGCAAGGGATCCCGGATCCCCCTTGGAAGGTCCGGTTAAAGAGAGCCCGCGAGAGAGCCCTTCTCCACGGGCTGGGTACTTGGGAACTTTCCCAAATAAATGTGTTGCATATTTTTTTATTTCTTTGAATAAATCGGCAGAATAATCATATTCTTTTTTTTCGAAATCATAAAAACTCGACGCAGAGTATGCAGAGACGATTCCCGAGCCTACTATGGGACGGAAGGATATTAAATCACCCTCAAAAATATGCTTTAAAGCTAAAAATAACCGTTCATAATCTAAAGGACTATACGCAGGGCTACCAATAATAAGGTCAATAATTTTTTGCTTATAATGATGTTCAAAATCTATAAGATAAAACGAGCGCGAAAAGAACCTTGAAATATCTTCAATTTTTGGTATCAAATCTTTTTTATAACTCAATTGTATATGAAATTGGAACTGCTCTTTTTCCTCAGTATAAATTGTATTAATTAAGATCGGTTTTATTATTGGAATTGGTTCCTTGGAAAATCGAGTAAGAAAAGAAGTAATGTCCTTTTGTGTGATTTCTAAAGCTTGATAGTGGTCGATAACCTGAGAAAGGTGCTTTTCTTTTGATCTAATCGTGTTAAGCGCAGAAGCCCTTTTTCCCGAAATCAGCGAGCTTATCTCTTCTATGCTAAAAATACGCAAACTGAAGCAGACTTCAATGAATTCTGAAATTAATGTCATGAGTTTAAAAGTTCTTGTATCTTCCTTCTCCTTTGTAAGGTCTTCCCTAATCCTCTCTGAAATCCCGAAGAAGCCCATAGAACTATGAATCTTTAAATAATCTAAGATTTGCTTTATCTCTTGTTGGGTTATTTGTGATTGGAAAGTTTCAGTTAGAAGTAAGAATTTTGAGAGAACCTCATGCTTAGACCTAACTATATCTTCCAAATCTATTCTTAGATCTGAGATAAATTGTTTCATATGCTCAAGATTTAGTCCGAAAGTGCTAAATACACGTATGCGATCAAATAACAAAAAGTCAAGCTCATTAAAGCATATGTCTTGTTTTTCTTTATATACAATCTTAAAGTCTTCTAAGTATTGCCGGGAATATGAATCTAAGCTTGGATTTACAATATCCCGAGTTTCTATAAATGCATTTAAATTCGCAATATGGCGGTAAATTTTATTTTCACATATTTTGAAGAAAGTGAGATAATTATTATTTTGTAAAAATTGGAGAAATCTTCGTAAGTCCGAAAAATAAGGGTTGGGGGCTAATGCAAACACGAAGACTGACACAGAAAAAGAGTTATAATAAAATCTCGGAGAAAGTAAAAACAAAGTCTTTTCTATCAATCGTGCAACATTGGGGAATGTAAGATGAGGGCTAAATTCAATATGCAATATTAATAATCGTATTCCCAATCCTCTCCAGTTGAGTTGAAATGTCGGGGCAATTCCCGTTTCCTTTTTTATTTTATGTACATTTTCTCGGAATTTTCTTTTACTCAAAAAGGTAGGATGCTTTTCTGCGTATAATTCGAATAGATCTAAGTATTCATTTAATGAAAGAAATCTTTTTTGAGCATAAAAAATCTGTTTGATTATATGTATTGATTCGACGAATTCTCTGTCCGAAGTGGTGGTGGTATCTATACTATACTGAAGAGAGTCTAAATTAAGGACATACCCAAGGAAATCTGAATCGTTTAGTTCTCTTGTCCCTTGTCGGTATAAATACTTTAATATTCGTAGGAAAGAGGGTTTAAATTTTTCTTGATCTTGAAATTGGGGGCGTATTCGTTCAAACATCTGAAGGGTTCTAAAGCCTGAAATCCTCGCAATAGAAACATCTAATAAGCCACTGCGGATGGAATTATGATATGAGGAGGTCTCTTGAAGAGAGGAAAGCTGAGAAATAACTATATAATGAATTAATAGCTTCGGAACATTAGTTAGATGTTCCACGGGGAAATAAAGGTAATATAATTCCCGTAATAATATTAGTTCAATAAATTCTTCGTGCAACGGCTTGCGGAACGTAATAATAGAACGATTAAACCTATGTTCGCGTACTACCCCACGATCGAGTACGCTTTCAGAATCCCTTCCCTTAGCGTCAGTAGATTTAAGTTCATATGCCCGTAACGGCGAGACCCCCAAGTAAGACTCCAAGTAAAGATACAGCTCCTTGAAAACTTGCTGAATTTCTTGAAAATCCTTAAATTCCGTAAATATATTTTCAAACATGATTTTTCAAAAATGGATTTAAGATTACTTATAAAACCCCATTATTTTTTCAAATATTCACTATGAAAAATGAAATATAAATTATTTTAATTCGACAACCTCTTCGTCAACTTGTTCGACAACCAAGGTAATTTCCGAAGTGTTTTTAGAAACATACTTCGATGGAATGTAATGGCTTCCCGCTACAAGTAAATGAATGGGGGTCGTGATGCAATGGATCATCTTTCATAAGGTTAAATATATCTAACGCCTCTTTTGAAAATTCCCGTTCGATTTTATTCTCGATATTATATAATAATTGTACGTATATTTTCAGTAGGAATTTTTCTGTTAAGCCGGGATATTTACATAAATTTGGTTCGTTTAAATCTATAAATAATTGATAAATTTGTTGTTTGGTTTCACATAGCATTATAAATCAACCTTAAATTTTTTTTTATAATATTTTTTTGTTTTTTTAAGATATCTCGTTAAATGAATGTATAAAATCTTTACTAAATAAGTCAGATATCATAGTTTATAAATATTTCACTTTTTTCCGATCGGGATTTCACTTTCTTCGGATAGGGATCGGAAAAAAGTCATATCCAGATAAGAAAAAAAGGCTATCTTTATTTATTAGAAAAGCCCCCGCTGACCATACGTGAGTTATCCGATATGAGCGGGATTAGATATACTACACTTCGTAAAACCTTTAAAAATTGGGAGTCCGTTGGGATTTTAATAAAGGAGGAAGTTAAACAAAAGGTCTTGGGTGGACCACATGGCAAATACCTCTTCTCAGAAAAAGGAAGAAATAAATTAAAAGAATTAGTAAAAAAAATAAATAACTTGGATATGTAATATATCTTACCCGGTCTGTCTAATGAGATCGGAGTTATCTATAAGGGCAAAGGGACTCAAGGATACTTTATCATAAGAAAAATACAAATTCTTTCCGTACACCATAATCTCTACAATCTCTGCTTTACTTATTGGAACCTCTCTGTTCTTGGAAATTTCACGATCAAATTCGTTCACGCGTAAAGTTATCCACGGTGATGATGAGCAGAGTTGACTTACACTACATTCTCCTAATAAATCTACTTCCTTCTCATCATGTTTCTTAAAACGAATTTTTACCACTATGTTTGATGACATAGTATCAGAATAAAATCAGAGTATTTAAACAAAAAAAAAATTCTCGGTATATTTATGATTAAATACTCGTATTATGTAATTAGAACAAAATGAAACTGGAATCGGGATATGATAAATTTGAAGAAATAAAAAAAGCAAAAGTTATTCCTTCAGGCGACGCAATTTTAGATAAATTATTGCTGGGAGGGTTTCGAAAAGAATTTTTGCATTTACTCTATGGTCCTTCTAAAACAATCTCAAAAATCCTCCTCTCGGTGTGCGTTAACGCCCAAATTATTCTCTCCGAAGGCTATCATAAAAACCTTGATGTGCTAAGAGTAATATATGTCGATGCGGTTAATCGCTTTAACCCCTACGAAATTAGTAAGATTGCCGCTCAAAATCGCTTATCTCCGAGAAGGGCATTAGAGAATATTCTAATCTCGCGAGCGTTTACTTGGGAACAAGTAGTTGAATTACTTGAAAATAAGATACAAACCCTTACACATATCGATGTATTAATAATTGCGGGGATCACGTCACTATTTGAGTATAAGCAAGAACATTACAAAGGGTTATGGAAAGCAATAGAAGGAATAAAGCAAGCACTTTCCCGCTCTAAACCATACATTATTCTTACAGCTACTCGTGAAAAATACTCAAAGTTCAAGCCAAAAGGAGGGAAAGTAATCCAACACATCCCGAGTATCCATGTGTTTATCAACGAGTTGGACCGAAAATATGAGTATACGCTCATTCAACATCCGTTTCTGCCAGAATCTACACTTTCTCGAAATAGATCTCCGAAAAAAAAAAATCTGGCGAGTATTAAGAACAGGACGTTGGATGAGTTTTTCTGAATTTTGGATACCTTGAAATTTAGTAATATTATTTTGTGGTAAAAAGAAGCTCATTTTATTAACCCAGAGTTACCTAGAAACCCATGTTTTGACATGTTTTTTGCACGATTAGAATCATGTATAGAGCTATTTTTGAAGTAATCTATCGCTATCTTATAATAGCATAAGATCACCCGAATTCGTGTTTTTATTCATCCACAAATTTTCCATACCGGTGAGAAGCATAACGATAAATTGCCGCACCTTACATCTTAAAAAGAAAACGTTAATTTTTAGTTATTAAATCATAATAGCTTAGTTTAATTACCTTTGCAGGGGTTAGTTATTCCTTTTCTATTATGATTTTCTCCCTTTTTTTTATTTGATATTAGTAAAAGATCTTCTCTATTAACACAATTTTTATATTATATAAAGGATGAAAGTTATATAGATACCCGTTTCATCGGCTGATTTGATTACCTTTGCAGGGGTTCATTCTCCGATGACGGGTATCGCTTAATAGATGCTGTGAGATCCTCTTTCGTTTACATTTCTGTAAAAAAATACAGCTTTTTTCCGAGTTCATTTCTATCAAACTACTAAATTATTGCTGTTTATAAATAAAAAATACAATAATATAGTGTCAAGATCTTAAGGTCTTGTTCTTTTTTTTTAGCTCCGACGCTTTTATGGTATCTTCCAAATCCCTTATATGTTGTATCTTCTATTCCTATTTAAAGTTTTAGTAAACTTGCTCAGTATGTCCTTTTATATAGAACAAAAAGTTAACTTGATTGGAAGTAAAACAATAAAAAAAATACCCTGCAAAGGTAATTAAAATTAAATGGAAAGTATAGTTAGTAGTACGACATGGGAATCTCAGTCCTCTTTAGAATTTGAGCCCCAGATCGTAATTAAGATAATAAGTAAGAACCTCGCAGCATATTCTTCACAGATTCATAATATCATATTAAAATACAATTTTTCCAGAAAGTTTGGTAAAGAAATTATACATGCTCAGCGAGAGGTTATTAAGATCTCGAAAAAAGAGATAACTCAAACAAATGATAAATCAGGAATCTTTTTTAGATTGCCTGTAAATAATCTGCGGGATATCTCTGCTTGCTCATTGTATGTGAATAGTATTAGAATATATTTTGCCACAGAAATACACAAATCAAGACATCAAAAGATTACCCTACCAATACAAAGACGCTATGAATCCCAAGAATTTAAAAATATTGTAATAATTCCGGATTCTCAATTAAAGAAATCTATAACTCACGCTATAAGGCACTTCTCTCTTAAAACAAGCTCACACCATAAAACCCTCCAAACTAGTGAAACTAATAAGAATCCTACATATCGAACTTCTAAAGACAAAACTAATAATTCTCGCTCAATATCGAACAAGAAAGAAGAATCCCCAAATCCGAAGTTCCCTACTTATTATCGATATAAAATTAAAACCAAACATTTTGTTAATACAAAAAGCGATACCCGTACTAAAGAAACTAAAAAGGAGAATGTGATACAGAAAAAATTAGATCAACTCTGTAAAATTAACTCCTCTGATTTTTCTAAAACTAACCATATTTCGAAGGAGATTTCTGCTCTTACCCTTGATCTCCTATTTGATATTCTAAAATTCCTTTATGCATTAGAAATACAAGATAATTCTCAGATCTACGAACTTATGAGAAAATTTATTGACGAATTTTTGAAAAATACTCCTGAGTCAAATAATACTAATCTTAGGTTTAACAAACTACCGGAAGAGGATACTTAAGATGGCGGTGAATTATTATAATAAACGGAGAAGAAGGATCATCGATTCATTAAAACTGAATTCTTATGATCCGCAGCCAATCATTTCGGAACTTGAGAAATTATACAGAAACGGTGAGATTTATAAACAACTCATAATTCGGCTTATCTTTAAATCAATATCAGAGAACACAGATTATATTAACAATGCATATCAAGATGATGCAATCAAATCTCACGAATTATATGAGGTCATTCACGATATTAATAACGCCCTATATTCGCATCTAAGCTCATACACCGAACGCCTCAATAAAACAATAAAGGATAACAAGGTATGTGATGGGGCACTCACGGTCAATTTCTCATCGCATCATCTCACGTATACCCGATTATTATGGGTAGAATTTATTCTCTCGGATATTCAACTTATCCCTCTAAAGATCTTGAAAGGCTTTCTAAAGCCTTGTTTGTCGGACGGAGCAACCTTTTCCGAAAAAATTCATATCTCATTTCATACCTCGGGAAATAAATTTCTTTCACATCTCAAACTTTCAAGAAAATCTATCGATCAAATGCGATTTCTGGTGTTAGACAATAAAACAGACCTCTTAGAATATTATACGCATCCAAAAATTCAGGAATTACTTACTACGTGGTTTTATCCTTTAGCACCGAATAGAAATCAAAATAATAAATTTACCATAACAAAAATCACACTTGATAAACTTCAAGAGAATCTACCCGTAAAAAAATCATTACGTATTAAAAATAAAAGGAATGAATATGTGAAAATAGCAAAATATCTCGAAAAGAATCCGAATTCACGAGACAGTCTTCCTAAAATTATAAATGATAATGATATTGCAGGATTCTATGCGGGAACGACAGACCTGAAAGGAGAGCTCAGATATTTAGTAATTGATATTGACGTCTCGTCGTTTATGCAATCTGTAATTGAACCTCAAGTGCTCTATGAGCTTCTTCTCTCAATTGCAAGTGCTCTTACCACAACGACACAAGAATTTGGTATTAAAGGATATCCGATCGTGAAATTCTCGGGCTCTCGCGGACTTCATATTATCTATCGATACGATGAAAATGTTCTGGAGGATACTACTCGCAGGTTAAATCTGAAAAACTACTTTTACCATCTACCCGGCTTGTACGATCTCATTAAAGTGTCCGGTAGCCCTTTCAAGTCGAAAACCTCATTTTCAAGACTTCTCGCCGATGCTTTGATTGTATATACGCTTTATTTTCAGAATCTAGACCTTTCCAGGAAAATAAATAATCTCTTGGGAAATAAAAAACACCAAAAAAATCTTTTTACGCTTAGTAGCTATGACGAGAATGAAATTGCGATACTTCTAGATACATCTCCGAATTCTCGAGGAGTATTTCGCACCGCATTTAGCATACACCCTACGACTAAGCTTGTATCCCTTCCTATAACCGATATCCACGACGGCAAATTACTCGAGAATTATCAAGACTATGAAGTATTATTAGATGAGACCACTCGCGTAAATATCTTGGATCATCTACAACATAAAGATAAGCTCAGCACTACATATGATCAGATATCTAAGAGTGCCTTGATTTCAAAAGATCATATTGAAACACTTCTACGACCTGACAAAATTCTTCCCGCGATAGCTATTATTCTGAGATTTACGCGAAGATTTGCCCTTCAACGCTCCGTATCGTCCTTTTTCTATTGGTATAATTACTATGAGATTAAGTTTACTTTTGAATACCTTATTCACAAAACCCTAATCATAGAGAAAAAAAAGGAGCAAGGTGCGGTACCGTTGGAAGAAATATCTGAGATTATAAGTAACAGCATAATTTCCAATAAAACGGCTATTTTAGACTATATTCAAAACTATGTTAACAATACTATTTCATATCATAGACTTAAAGACCATCTTACCGCATTATATCATTTTGAATATTATTATAAATTTTCCCCTGTGAAAATATCCTTACGACCGCTCGAGTCCGTATCAAAGATTCTTCAAGATCCGGTCGAGCGTCGGGACTTTTTTCATAAATTACAGAATATTTTTACAATAATTCTTGAAATAATCTCGCATTGCCTTACACAACAATCTATAAACTCGAGACATAAAATCAAAGCTTTATCACAATTAGGGCTCAAACTTCAGAAATTAGCGCGAATTCAAAATCAGATTAAGAATAATAATATGCTTAAAAAAACCGATGCAGAACAGTACGCGAAAACAAAAATCTTATATCAAATTTTTCTCTTAATAGTTTTCTATAATATACTCACAACCTTTTTAAGGCACTATTTCAAGTTCGATAAAATCAATATAAAGAGGAGGGGAATATAAGATGACACGTATAAAAACTATGAATCGCATGTTTTTCGAAAGTAGAGCATATCAAGTAATGCTATTTAATCTTAATTTTCGAAATAGTTATCGACAATCCGAGGAACTTAAACTCCGAATTGAAACTTTCCTTCAAGAAATTACTAATGTATATCAAGGGCATTTATCGGCGGGAATCTTGGAGGTTCACTCTATTCACGATCATATCCCTCCAAATCTTAATCTCGCAATTTTGGATTTTGAGGGCTCGCCCGCAATACATCTAGGGGTTCTTTTATATGATACTATTTATATGCTCACACTTCTCGATTATGAATTTGACTTGTTTTATCGTAAAGTAATTGAGTTGCTTTCTATTTTAGTCTCAGCTAAGATTCTACTCTTTGGCTTTTCCAATTGGGATTATGATGTAATTACTAATATTTTTGGAAGAGAATCAATTGACCTTCGAGTAAATAATATCCCGTTACTTTCACAGTTCTTTTATTTTAATTTACAAGAGCACGATAAAGAAAGTCTAAGCGAAGCAATTTATTCGATACACGAAGAATTAGAACCCGATCCGTTATTTAGAAACTCTAAGAACATTAATGAACTCCATTTACATAAATATTACCAAATTATCAGACAGCATAACAGGTCTTGCTTACTGAATGAGGTTAAGATCTTGAAAAACCGCTTTCTGAAAAAAAATCTCATTCGAATTCTCAACAAATATGAGGTAAAACCACCTACAAAGGAGGGATTAAAAGAATAATGATTATTGAAGTAAATGTAGTAAAAACAAAGAATTTTGTTAATGTGTATATCACTACAGATTTTTACCCGCATATGAAATTTATTTGTACCGAGAAGAATCTTGAGGTGAGTAAACTACATATCGAGCAGTTATTTGAGCTCTGCGAAGAAAATTATTCGTATTTTAAACCTTCAGAATGTCTTTTAGTTATTAAGCAAGGTTCAAACTATAAGCATTTCATAGACGCGGTAGGAGTATTTTACGAGATTATGAAAGAATATATCCTTTCGCATCATTTTGATTCACAAGACTTTATCGTAAATATTAGTAATCCAAGTGTTCTGCTCACGATGCTAATGCTGTTCATAGACTTACAATTTACAATTAAAAAATTATTTATAGGAGGGAAGTAAGCATCATGTCAAAAAAAACGCGAGAAGAGGAATTAAAAGAAATGCTTGTAAATATTGATTCAGAATTGCGCCAGATGCTAATCTCTGAGTCTATAAGCGATTATGAGTTTGAACTGAAGCTTTTGAAGCGCAAAGAGGTATATGATTCATTACAAGACTCTGAAAAGGGACGGTACACTCTTGATGTAGCAAATTCGCTTAATGTTTCTGAGCGCACCATCCAACGTCATGTTAGAGTAATTGAGGCAGTAAAGAACTCCCAATTTGAGGAGAGTGATATCAAGGATTATAAAAAAGGCGAATTAACCTATACTCAAATGCTAAAGGAATTGAAAATGCTTCAGAGTTCAGAGGTAGAGGAAACCGAAGAAAATATAACAGAAAATTGAACGGTTTTAGATGCAAGGACTGTCAGTTTGCGACTCTCAGTGCGTGCCCGTATTGCCTCTCACCTTTGGTTATCTGCGAAAAACTAGACCGAACGATAATTAAACGAGCAGATTCTCCAGCATGTCAGCAATATTCCCTTTAATGATTCATCCATAGCTTTCTTTGATCAATAAGAAAATATGAACATATATTTCTCATTTTTTTATAATTTTATAAATTATTTATTCATTTTAGAATAATAGAACGGAAAATAATAATAATAAAAATAACAATAGAAAGAAAAATTCACACATAGCGAACATCGATTGAATCGAGAATTTTCTCAATATCAATTTTAGAGGTCGCTATATATGTTAAAGGTTTATCTACGCCATTTTTCTCGATGATCCCGTGTGTGTTTAAAATTTTTAGGGATCTCCAAATAAAAGTAATCTTAGAACGATTGGTAGATTTTATCTTTAATTCTCGTCTTACTTTCTTTGTTGTAACTCGAGTTATGCCTGTCTTATGAAGCGAGTTAATTGCCTCGCACACTTGTTTAAGGATTTGTTTATAATAATGCATTTGTTTTCAAGGTTGTTTTTCTTGCAATTCTTTTCTCAAAGAGTATATTTACTCCTCATATTTGAATCCTTGTATATAAAAGAAAAAACCATAATCGTATTTTTGCAAAAATTGACTTATAGATATTTGGAATAATCATTCTTTCTGTGGGTTCGAAACGGTTTCAAAATATACCTTATAGGTTTTATCTACATTCACAATAACATTTCTTACATAGTTTCGGGGGATCTTAAAGCAATAATCAATA
>WJIN01000470.1 GCA_014730295.1 Promethearchaeota archaeon
AGCTCTTCCACCACTTCGTGCACTGCCATGAAGGGGCGGTCTAGGAGCGCGGTGTTTTCGGAAACCGTGAAGTCTTTTTCCACCGGTGCCACGATCTCAGGTTCGCGCACCACCTGCAGCGCCATGACCGGATAGTCGGCGGCGATGACGTGGGTGGGGAGCCAGCCTTTGGCGCCGCTGTCCATTTCCACGTAGACAAAGTTGCCGTTTTGGGTGCGGGCTTCCAGCATGCCGGTGCGCCCGGCCCATAGCTCTTCCACCACTTCGTGCACTGCCATGAAGGGGCGGTCTAGGAGCGCGGTGTTTTCGGAAACCGTGAAATCTTTCCCCACCGGGGCCACGATTTCGGGTTCGCGTACTACCGGCAGCGCTGTGATGGGGTATTCGGTGCCGATGTTCTCCACCGGCAGCCAGCCCCTGGCCTGCGTCTCGGTTTCGACGTAGACGAAGTTGCCATTTTGGGTGCGGGCTTCCAGCGTGCCGGTGCGCCCGGCTTGGAGTTCTTCCACCGCTTCATGCACTGCCATGAAGGGGCGGTCTAGGAGCGCGCCGTCCTCAGAGAGCGTGAACGTCTTCGCCGGCGGCGCGACGATCTCCGGCTCGCGCACTACGGGCAGCGCGATCACGGGATAGCGGGAGTCGATCGCACCGGTGGGCAGCCAGCCTTTGGCCGTGCTGTCCATCTCGACGTAGACGAAGTTGCCGTTTTCGGTGCGCGCTTCCATCGTGCCGATGCGCCCGGCCTCCAGCTCTTCCACCGCTTCGTGGACTTCTGCGAACGGGCGATCCATCAATACGGTCTCGCCGGTGACCGTGAACACGGGCGGCGCGGGTTCGGCCAGTTCCACTGCACCAGATTGCTCTACCGACAGACGTTTGGTCGGGAAGGCGGTCTCGACGGCTTCTTTGTTCAGCCAGCCCTTGGCGCCGCTGTCGGTTTCCACATAGTAGAAGCTGCCAGCGCGTGTGATGCCCAGCAGCAGCCCTTCGCGGCCTTCGCCGAGTTCTTCGATGGTCTCTCCCCAACGTTCGTGGGGCATATCGACCAACACTGCGTCACCTTTGATCGTGAAGGTCGGCTCGACCGGCCAGACCACTTCCACTTTGCCCGATTGCACCACCGGGAGGGCGGTTTCGCCCACGGTGAGCGCCGAGACATAGTCGGAGCGCAGCCAGCCGATGGCGTTGGTGACGGTTTCCACATAATAGAAGCTGCCGGCGCGGCTCTTGCCCAGCACAGTCACGACTTCGCCATCGGGCACAACCTCAAGGTCATCGCCCACGACGTCATGAGCTTGGCTGCGCAACAGCGCTTGGGCATCTTCGGGGGTCATCACGGTGCCTTTAGAGATGGCAGGTTGGGCGGTATCCACGTCGCGCACCATCTGCAGCGCGGCGGCCGGGAAGACACTCTCGATCATCTCGACCGGCAGCCAGCCTTTGGCTGTGCTGTCCATCTCTACATAGACGAAGTTGCCGTTCTTGGTGCGGCCCAGCATCTCGCCGGTGCGCCCGGCCCACAGCTCTTCCACCACCTCGAACACTTCCATGAACGGGCGGTCCATCAATGCGGTCTCTTCGGTGATCGTGAAGTCTTTTGGCGCTGGCTCCACGATATCCACTTCGCGCACCACGGGCAGCGCCGCGATGGAATATTCACTGTCCACTGTTTCCACTGGCAGCCAGCCGCGTGCCATGCTTTCCATTTCCACGTAGACGAAGTTGCCGTTCTGGGTGCGGCCCAGCATCTCGCCGGTGCGCCCAGCCCACAGCTCTTCCACCACCTCGAACACTGCCATGAACGGGCGGTCCATGAGCGTGGTTTCTTCGGCCACTACCTCAAAGTCTTTCGGCATCGGCTGCACAATCTCAACTTCGCGCTCGACCGGCAGTCGCGACATTGGATAGTCGGTGCTGATCGCCTCCACCGGCAGCCAGCCCTTGGCGCCGCTGTCGGTTTCCACATAGATGAAGTTGCCGTTCTTGGTGCGGCCCAGCAGCGTGCCCGTGCGGTCCGACCACAGCGGTTCGACGACCTCGTGCACTTCCATGAACGGGCGGTCCATCAAGTCGGCTTTTTCTTCGATTGTGAACGTTGACGGAACCGGCATGGCGATCTCGACTTCGCTGGAGCGCTTCATCGGCAGCACGGCCGAGTCCACATTCAGTTCGACATCGTCCAACCGCACCCAGCCTTTGGCGCCGGTGATGGTTTCGACATAGATAAAGCTGCCGCCGCGTGTGATCCCCAACGCGGATATCACTTCGCCCTCTGGCAAGTCTTCGATATCTTCGCCAACGACATCGTGTGCGGTGTCACGCAGCACGGTTTCGGCGACCACGGTGGCGGTGGGTTCCGGGGGGAGTACGATCTCCACCCTGCCCGACTCGACCACCTCTACTGCTTCAAGATCGGCTTCGGTCTCAATCGCATCGACGTTCAGCCAACCAGTCGCGCCGCTGTCCATGCGCACATAAACAAAATTCCCGGCGCGGCTGCGGCCTAAGATTTCGCCGGTGCGACCAGCCCACAGCACCTCCAATTCTTCGCCGAGAATCTCGTGTGCGATATCACGCAAGACGG
>WJIN01000469.1 GCA_014730295.1 Promethearchaeota archaeon
AATTGATCGACAACTTGCCGGTAGTAAAATTGCCGTTCGCACAGATGATAGAAAGATCATCGTAGACGACTACCCATTGTTGCCCGTACGCAGAAGATTCTGGGAACAGGTACTGCGAGCGGTTGATGCTCCAGGAACGGCAAGCCAGCTTCGCACTCAACTTCGCATCGTGTATGATGCTGTTCGCGAAACCGCCAACGAGCCGCTGGGCACGGTAATGCCTGCTGATTTCATTTTCGACCAGCTTCAGGCTGATTTGCTGCGGACCGGTGAACTTCTTAGGGAACTCGATGAGACTATCAGGAAACTTGATGATGGAACCGACAACGGCAAATTGGCTAAACGCCTCTGCGGCTTGATATTCCTCATTAGAAGGCTGCCGCGGGATCCCGTTGTCGATATTGGCGTCCGGGCAAAGACTGATACGCTTGCCGATTTGATGGTGCGGGATCTGGTCAACGATGGTGCAAAACTAAGAGCTCAGATAGCGCCAATCCTGGAAAAGCTGGTCGAAAGAGGCATCCTCATCAAAATTGATGAGGAGTACAGTCTCCAGACACGGGAAAGCAGCGAATGGGATCGTGAATTCCGCAATCGCCAAACAAGGCTCAACTCTGATGCCCCGCGAATCGCGGGGATTCGAGCCGAACTTATCAAGAACTCATGTGCCGAAGCTCTGAGAAATGTAAAACTGCTTCAGGGCAGGAGCAAAGTGGCACGAAGGCTCGTATTGCACTTTGGCGCAGATGCGCCGGATACCAAAGGTCACGAGATTCCCGTCTGGGTCAGGGATGAGTGGGGCGAGAAAGAGAGTACTGTTGTTGCCGATGCTCGTGCAGCCGGCAACGACAACCCAATTATCTATGTGTTTGTCAAGCGGCGGGACGCTGCAGATCTGCAAAAGGCCATTGTTGAGAGAGAAGCGGCCGAAGGCACTATTGAGTTCAAGGGTGTCCCCTCTACAGATGAAGCCCGTGACGCCAGAAATGCCATGGCCACTAGAAGCCAGGCAGCGCTTCAAACGCGAAACATGATCATATCCAGCATCATTGATGAAGCAAAGGTTTTTCAGGGTGGCGGAAATGAGAGCTACGGACTCACATTCGCCGACAAGGTCAAGACCGTCGCCGAATACTCTCTCGACCGTCTCTTCCGCAAGTTCAGTGATGCCGATGATCATCGCTGGAATACCGTTATAAACAGGGCAAAGGCAGGAGCTGAAGACGCACTGTCCGCGGTGGACTGGAGCGATGCTCCCGAGAAGCACCCGGTGTGTTCAGCCGTCCTTCACGAGATAGGTTCGGGATGCAAGGGGAAGGACATCAGGGACACGTTTGAAGATGCTCCCTTCGGATGGCCTCGCGATGCAATCGATGCCGCATTGATTGTGCTTTTCACGACGGGACATGCGCGCGCAACTCACAAAGGCACAGTGCTTCAGAAGGGCCAACTTGATCAGGCAAAAATATCGGTGACAGATTTTCGTGTCGAGACAACAACGTTGAGCACGCGAGACCGTATAAAACTCAGGCAGCTTTTTCAGTCCGTGGGAATCCAGTGTGCATCCAATCAGGAGGCTGCTGCCGCAGGGCCGTACCTGGCAAAACTGGAAGAGCTTGCCGGCAACGCGGGTGGAAATCCCCCACTTCCATCTTCACCCTCAATTGCCCACCTTGAATCTCTGCGTGGATTGGAGGGCAACGAGCAACTGACTGCAATCCTTGAGAAAGCGAGTGAGTTATCCGCCAACGCGCAACAGTGGCAGGAATTGGCTGATCGAGCCACGGACCGGATGAGCGACTGGGATGATGTGGTCTTCCTCGCGGGGCATGCAGCAAACTTGCCGGGAGCGCAGGATAGCGTGGCTCAGATGGAAGCAATCACGAATGAGAGACGCCTGCTTGAGGAGAGCAACCCAATCCCGGGAATTAGAAAGCCGCTGACATCGGCACTTCGTGAAGCTGTGACCGAAGCGCACAAGGTGTTCTGCTCAACATACGATCAAGCCATGGGAGAGCTTGAGGCAAACGACGCATGGCAGAACATCAAAAAGGATCAGAGGGAAAGCATTCTGAAAGCGGAAGGAATTGAGCCTCCGGCGAAATTGTCACTTGGCAGTGACACTGAACTGATCAACGCCTTGCGCCAGACGAGCCTTGAAACCTGGAAGATTCGCACCGATGCATTGCCTCAGCAATTCGCAAACGCCGCAATGGCAGCAGCGAAGCTTCTGGAGCCGAAGGTCCAAACAGTGAAACTGCGGAGTACAACGCTGAGAACCGAAGATGAGATACGATCATGGGCAAAAGAGACAGAGGATGACCTGGTCGAAAAATTGAAGAATGGACCGGTCATCGTTTCGTAGGGCCGAGCTATGAGCAAGTATAGAATTTACATTGACGAAGTCGGGAATCCCGACCTGGAAAGTTCCGAAAATCCCAACCACAGATTTTTATCTCTCACAGGGATCATCGCGGATCTTGACTATGTGCGGACAACAATCCAGCCGGAGTTGGAAGCCCTGAAGGAGTCGCTCTTTTTGTCTCATCCTGACGATCCTGTTGTATTGCATCGGAAGGAGTTGCTCGGCGGGAAACCGCCGTTTCTGGCACTTCGCGATCCGAAAGTGCGCACAAAGTTTAACGAGAAACTGCTCCAGCATTTTAGCAATTGGGAATATGCAGTAGTAACCGTATGCCTCGATAAGCTTATGCACAAACAGACATACTCAACATGGCGCTATGATCCGTACCACTATTGTCTGGCGGTTCTTTTAGAGCGCTACGTTTTTTTCCTTGAGCAACAGCAGGCCTGTGGGGATGTTATGGCGGAATCGAGAGGCGGTAAAGAGGATAGTCGTTTGAAGCGATCATTCAAAAGGTTGTGGTCTCAAGGAACAGAGTACGTCGATTCTGAACGCATTCAGAAAGTGCTTACAAGCCAAAGCCTTAAAGTAAAACCCAAAACCGCAAACGTTGCCTGTCTTCAAATAGCTGATTTGATAGCGCATCCAAGCCGCAATGAAGTTTTAATCGAAAATGGACATGATACGCTTATACGGCTTGCACCATTTGGCAGCCAAATTGTTGAGTTGATACAAGCAAAGTATTATCAGAAGGAAGGCAATGTATACGGTAAAAAGTATTTGTAGCAATAAAAAAGGCCCTTGCGGGCCCGATGGCTATGCCATCCACCTCCGGAAATCCGGATTGTTTATAATATAACATATTTTGAACAAAATGTAAAACAAATCTTTTCTCTGTATAAAAAATTATATCGCTGATTTAAAAAACGGTGATATTGCGGCACCGCCTTTTAGAAAAAAATAACATAATATGAAACCACTCTCAACACCCCTCCGAAACAAGCTCGAACGAACAGTCATGGATGCGCGTGATGCCGCGGAGGCAGGAGCGCGAGCAGCCCTCGAAGCCTATGCTGTGCATCACCATGAGCCATACGGCCACATGTCACCGGAGCAAAGGAAGCTGCGGAATCACCTGAGGGCCCGAGCGCGGCAGCTTGGCGATAAGCAGGACCGGAACGGGGGCCTCGACATAACACATCTGGTGTGGGAATGTTCATACGAGCATTGGCATCGCATGCTCTTTGCCCGGTTTCTTGCCGAGAACAACCTGCTCATTGAGCCGGAGCATGGGGTAGCCATCTCGCTTGAGGAATGCGAAGAGCTTGCAGAGGAAGAAGGCACAG
>WJIN01000395.1 GCA_014730295.1 Promethearchaeota archaeon
CTTCTTCCTCTTCAGCAATTTGTTGGAATAACTTAAATAATGTCAAAGCGTCGCTCGTATCGGGTTGTTCCTTTTCTCTTAATTTCTTAAGCTTGTCTATTACCTCTTGACTAACCATTTTATCATCCCACCATTCTCTATGATTTTTGGTTTTATGATTTATATTCCATTTGAATTTGATTTAATTTTAGATTAAAGTTTTATTTAAATATTTTTACGATTTTAAATAGTGAATGTTTAGGATTAAAAATCTGTTATCTCAATTTTATCTTTAGTAGAAGCAAAAAAATTATTTACTTTAGCTGTATTTAAAAAGAATCTCCGTAAATTATCAATGAGTTATTTGGATAAAATATTCAAAAATATTTCTTCCCATTCTTTTAGTTCAATAGGACCAATATAATCTTCCAAATCCAAAATAATGCATGCATATTTAAAAACATAATTTTTTTTTAGAATATTTTAAATTGATTTATATAATTTTGTGGTATAATAAAATTTCCCAACAACTATATTATAGATTTAGTTTAAGTAAAAAGGAAAAAGAAACTAACATTATACTTAATAAAAAACTATTAACAATCTTTTTGGTGATAACAAATTATTAAGGAAATGAATTCGATTAATGACTTGGATTTATTGAAGTTCTTTAAAAATAATATAGATAAAGCTAAATTCTTTAGCAGAAAAAAATATAAGCATGATGTAGTAGAGATTTTGAAAGAAATTATAATTTTGACCCAAAAGGCAGAAGATTTTAGAGAGAAACGAAAAAAATTTAATCCTATTCCACAGGAAATAAAGAAGAGGCTTCAAAAAATACAGATACTATGGCACAATCTATTAAGAGAAGCAATTTATTCACTAAGAGATGAAGACGATTCGGATACACAAGATTTTAAAGAGGATTTCGGAATGGTTGAAATCATAAATTATTTCAATTCTTTTACAGAGTTTGAAGAAATTTTATACGGTTCTGACCGTTATTATCGAGATCATTCATTACACGTAATTCGTGTATTCTTATTAGGATATTATCTATTAATTAAACATGAGAAATTCAATAGTTTATCCGATAAACAAATTAGCTTCGATAATATTAGAGTAGCGAATTGGAACGAGTCCTCAGATCTTTATTTAAGTATTAAGGAAAGACAAGCTATATGGGTTATTATATCTTTAACTCATGATCTAGGATATCCTATTGAGAAAATGGATAGAATTAATCAAAAAATAAAAGAGATCATGACTTATTATGGGGCTTCAAATAAATTAGATATTAATTATCAAATACCAATTCAAAATCTAAATCTAAACAATTTTCTTCTGAATTTCATCAGTTCCAAATTAATAAAAAAAGAGGAAAATTATTTCACAGTAATCCAAAATAAGTACTATATTAAGAATAGTAATGCTTTTGAAAATTACAAGCATGGCATTATGAGTTCTCTATTATTATTGAGGTTTCTAACTTATTTTAAGGAATCGGATTATTCGAATACCTTTTTAGACCAATTGAGCATAAGAGACGCAAAACAGTTTCTGATTCGTAGAATAATTTTGAGATCTATTGCTTCACATGACAATGATGACATATATTACATTTTTCCAAATGATTTTTCTTTTTTATTGGTATTATGTGATGATCTTCAGGAATGGAATAGACCATCTAAAAGTTCAATTCATCAATTTAATCGTAAGATATATATTAAAAATTTTGGTCAAAAAAGGATTGAATTCCAAATTAACATAGAACATTCTGATGGGGCTAATTTCGAAGATCTCATTATAAATCTAGCAAGAAAAATAAAACATTATATTATGATTTTCAGAAGCGCACCGGATTCGGATAAACGAGATTTTGCATTTATTTTTTCAATAAGCTTTAATTCTGAGTCATTTAATATACTAAATTTTGAATATCTCCCGAATAATGAACCAAGGATAACTTTTCCTTTAATAAGTGAAAAAAAGGACTTTTTCAATTTTTTTAAAGTTTTTATTGAGAATAACTATTCTATAAATAGAGATTTTCACAAATTAATAGAAAGATTGAAAGAAGAATACCAAAAAATATGATGGATTTTCGGAACTCTTTTTCTAAAGATGGAATTTAAAAGTTTATACGAGAAAAAATTGCTCCGATTATCTAGAAGTTTACGTGAGTTTACTTGGATAAATTTAATCTTCATATTAAGGAAATATAACTGAAGAAGATCCTGAAATCTTAATATATAGAAAGTCCAGAGAGGCTTCTGTAAAGTCCATCAGTGGCGTTG
Organism: Promethearchaeota archaeon; assembly: GCA_014730295.1. Next base: position 2,280 of record WJIN01000395.1, read on the forward strand.
AGATGGTACAAGTTGCAATCGCACTTTGACATGCTATTATCAGGATCTTTTCTGGGAAGATTTCAACGATCATCATGGATGGAGCCTTGAAAAATTTGGATTAGGAGCGATGACGAGAATTGGTTAAGAAAATATCAAATTTCTTAAAAGACAAAATCTCGATACCGTAAATGAGTATCGTGAAGCACCATCGGGAGATCTAGGACTAAGACGATTCGATACATCGAGTTGAGAAAGTGGTTAACGTATCATATTAAAACCTATTAAGATGATTTATGGAAAAAATTAATTCATAATTTTCGTCAAAATTTAAATAGAATAATCAAAATATGCGTTTTATTTATATAGAGGTAGAATAAAATGTTTGAAGAGAAGTAAAATATGCGAAAGATTAATATATCATGAGAAATGAAATCTTCCTTAGTAAATCTAAATAATTAAATCATTTTGATTTAGGTGCTAATTATTGGCAAAAAAACCAAAAAGATTCGTAAAAAATCTTACATTAAAAAATGTCTATGGAATATTTAATTCCGAAATTGAATTCTTTAGAGATATAAATGTTCTTTATGGTGTAAATGGGTCTGGAAAAACAACAATATTACATATATTAGCTAATATTTTGGATGAAAATTTTTTTCGATTTGTATACTTGAATTTTGATGAAATTAAAATTGAATTTAATTCTCGAGAATTTATTCGAATTGTAAAAGAAAACAAAGAATTTAATAAGAGTGAAAATATTCCAATTAATTCAGATATGTTGATTTTCTTAAATAAAAATCAAAAATTTCAATTCAATATTGATCTGTTTAATGATGATTTAGAGAAAGATTTTTTAAAAGAATATGAGTCTATTTCATTTGATATTTTATCTGAATTTAAAACCGCTTATTTTCCAGCTTTTAGAAATATGATTGAGGCTTGGGTTGTAAGAGATCTTGATAAATATGAGAGGAAATATCGAACTAGTGGAATAAACAGAAGGGGTGAAGTATTATATTATAATCGATTGTTTCATCATGTCCCTGGAGTTGAGGCTTTGACAGTTTTTGCAAGGAGATTATTTGGAGAGTTTATTCCAAATATTAATTATCCCTCCGTAATGGAAATTGAAAATGAATTAAATAATAGAATAATTAGAACCTATCATACTTTTGCTCAAAAAAATGAAATTCTTTATTATAATACCTTAGTTAAGATTTTTAGTAAGCTTATACCCGTAGAAGAGGAA
>WJIN01000396.1 GCA_014730295.1 Promethearchaeota archaeon
ATTTTTATTAATCCTTACTGGATCGGTATTCTAAGCGCGAATTTTGTTGATATATGGGACTGGATAATTATTAGAATAATATATAGTAAATATATCCTTACACCTGAGAAGAACAAAAGCAGTAAAATAATTTATATTCATACATTCATAGATAAAATCCGAGAAAGATTTCTTTCATGGCTACCTAATTTGAATTATAAAAAAATAGGTATATTACCAGAAATATTTATAATTAGCGGTCTTCTTATAATAATTTTAATTCTAAAGTAACTCCATGATTTACTGATTAACTTTTTGCTAAACTAGATCGGTAAATCATCTCTAAAATAAAGTAAATGACTCTCACATTTGCAATCTGATGAACCAAATTTAGATATTGAATATTCAGCTTCTTTTTTAAATACATTTACCACCTCGCACTCCATTCTAAATTTAGAACGTAAAAGCAATAATCTAACTATTTGTGTATTTGGATTTTTTAGAAAATAATCGATATGCCAGTGTATTTTCTTTAAATTTGGATTTCTAAGATGTCTCAATATTCTATTGATTAATGTGGAAGAGCCTGCATTTGCCATAGCAGAGCCAACATAACAATAATAACCATTTTCAAAAGATAAATTTCCCAGTGCTCCTACTTTAATCTGAATTCTTCTTGATAGATTAATTACTAAAACATAGGTTCCTTTCAATCTGAGATCACTCAATCAATAAATGTGTATTTAACTTTAGTTTTCATTCTTAATTGAAAGTTGACTTTGGATAATTTAATTTTTCTTGATGTTTATATCATTAATACAAAATATTAATATATGTTCCTATATTTGGTAATTTGAAATCAAAGATATTTGGTGATGATGATTAGGGCGAGAGCTTGTATGAAATGTAAACATTATGTGGTAATTCATACAGATAATTTAAATGATAATGAATTAGTTGAAGATTTTGAGGGACAGCATAGTAGACATACCATAGTAACTTTAGATCTAAAAGAGATTACCCGAGAGTTTCAAGATGTTACTCCTCGTAAGAATACACCTTCTTTAGAAACATAACTTACATACCTCATTATTTTTGATATAGTCTTAAAGAGATTCGAAATCGAAAAATTTTTTGAAATATGATAAGTTTCTTGAATTAATTTTTCTCCAAGAATTTAATATTTTTTTATCTCCTCCTATCACTCCAAAATATATTGGAATTTCAGGATATTTTAAATTTAATTCATTGAGTAACCTCCAATCAAATTCTGTTTCTTTAATTCCAGTCAGAAAATAAATTAGAATATCAATATTATTTTCCTTTAATTAAATTTCTCCACTTTTGATATATGCTTTTTCTGGACCTATCTTCTCTATAGCAGACCAAATATCAAACGGATTATTAATATCGTTCCAAGCGAATTCTGGAAAAATCTGTTTTAAATTCACCACAAGTTCATTAGTTAATGTGGGAAATTCAAGATGATAATTCTCAGCAAAATCACAAGAGATAACTGTTCCCGCTCCTGAAATTGAAATTATACCCAACCGATTTCCTTTTGGTAAAGGTTGATTTAATAAACACTTAGTTACATTGAACATTTCTTCAAAATCTTTTACAAGTAAGATACCAAATTGTTTACTTAATGCTTCGATAAATTTGTAATTTCCTGATGATAATGAACCTTTTTGTGAGATTATTGCTTCTTTTGTTTTTTTTGTTATACCAGATTTCAGTAATATAATAGGTTTTTTTATCGAGATTCTTCTACATTGTTGAATAAATCTCTTTCCGTTTGAAATATCCTCCAGATATAATGCAATCACATTCGTATTCTCATCATCTTCCAAATAATCGAGTAAGTTAGATTCATTGACATCAAATTTGTTTCCAATTGAAGCTATTTTTGATATTCCTAATTCTTGAAAATAATTCTGACTAAGTAATAATCCAGAAAGAGTTAATCCAGTTTGAGAGACAATTGAAAAATTATTTGATTTCTATTTTGGAAATCTATCAAAAAATATTAAAGACGTAGTAAATCTAAGTTGAGATTTTATAGCATTATAGATACCAATAGAATTAGGTCCCATAACTCTACTTTGACTGGATTCATTGATTTTTTCCTTAATTTCTCTTAATTTCCTTTTATTTGCTGGGTTATTTTCTAAAAATAATTTTTCCGACTCAATGATTATACTTTTCACTCCAAAGTCTATACAATCCATTAAGGCATCTAATACACTTTTAATAGGAAGAATATTTATTGCTAAATCAAGAGATTTTTTTGGAATGTTAAATACTGATTTATAACATCTTATTTTGTAAAGCTGGCTTTTCTTAGGATGGACTATATATACGTTTTTTTTTGATAATTTAAGATATTTTTAAATACATAATTTCCGCTCTTCTTTTCATCATCAGAAGCACCAAATAGAACTATTGAACTAGGTTTAAAAAAGAAATTTATAGACGTAAAAATAAATCACTATTTAAATTATTTTTTTTACATCAAAAAATATTATCATTGGTTATGCGTGAAAACTCAGCCTTTCAAGAGTGAGAAGAAACGCATATAACTCATTAAATTAAAGGACTATTTCCTTTTAAATATTTAGCTTCCTCTGTAATGAGTTACTACGGGGTATGCACCCAGATGCAGTCTATATTACAACTTACGGTCATAGGAAAGGTTTTCAAACCTAACAAGGGGAAACTCTTAAACTTTAATCGGGACTTAGACCAGTATATAGAGTACGTGCGGTGGTATCTCTCGTTCAAGCCCACCTCTAAGTAAAAGCTCCATAAAGATACCTATAAAAAAGCAAAAGAACGCTTTGAACTCAAAACGGCACTCTTGCAGTCGGCACGGAATAATGCAGTGGAGATCTATAAGTCCTTCAAGAATATAAAGAAGATAGGTTTGCACCTCCATCTGAGAAAATATTGTATCCGATTCGAGGCTCGGTCCTTTACATTCGTGAAGGTAAACAAAGAGATAACTTCATATTGGCTCCATTTAAGCTTATCGGGAAGCTATGGAAGGACAGCGTTTCCCATCATCTTCGGAAAGAGAAAGGAGCTCATAGAGGATGTATTACACGGGGAGTATTCGATTAAAAGCGTGGGGATGAAGAAGAGAAAGGGGATGTGGTATGCCCATTTTAACCTAAGTAGAGAGGTAGTAGTCCTTGACTCTCCTGAGGTGGTCATCGGTATAGATCGTGGAGAAAAGAATTTTGCCGTTGCCGTGGGTATTCAAAAAGCCAGCCCGACTAAACCCCCGAAGGGGGAGGTTTTGGAAGGGTGTCGAGATCAAAGCTCTCAAGAGAAAGCTTTCACGGAAAACTGACTACTTATTACAGAAATTGCCCAACGATATTGTCGATTATACGAACCGATTTGAAAAACCCATCATCGCTTTGGAAGAGCTCACACATATTAGAAACTTGTTCCAAAAGAATCAAAAGGGGAAGAGGTTGAACCAAAGGATGGCTTCATTGCCTTTCCGTAAGCTCCAAAATTGCATCGAATACATAGTCCTCAAACGGGGAATCGGCGTGAAGTATATAGACCCTAAGCACACTAAGAAACAATTTCATCGCTGTGGCACCATCATTAATATGGGGTTTTATAGGAACCTTAGGTGCCCTCATTGCGGGCTTATCTACGATAGGGACTTGAACGGCAGTATCAATATAGCCCAGGGGATAACGAATTGAAGCACCCCCCTTGACAGTACCGAGTATTTTTTATTCATCACCTCTCCGAAAGGGGCGTAACACACCCTCAAATGATTCACCAATACCTGTTTTTGTCCAATTTAACGTCAGTTGAATTAGAACATTTCTCGGGAGATCGTTTGAATATGATTTTAAAGCTCTGACCCATATCAGTACGGCTTGCCAACAATTCCATTCTAAGATAG
>WJIN01000397.1 GCA_014730295.1 Promethearchaeota archaeon
AATCAATCCCGAGCTTACGTTTGACTATTACTTGGATATCCTTAGAAAAGTGAAAGAAATAAATTCCGAAATACATATTCACGCCTTTTCCCCCCAAGAAGTCTATTATATGGCAAAATTATTTGATAAGTCAATAAAAGAAACCCTCAAAGAACTTAAAAAAGCGGGATTAGATTCAATGCCGGGGACTGCGGCAGAAATACTCGTCGACGATATCAGAAAGATTATTTGTCCGAATAAGATCTCAACGAATCAATGGATCGAAATCATTAAAACAGCCCATAATATTGGTATACCAACCACATCAACGATGATGTATGGACATATCGAATCCTTAGAGGATCGAATTGAGCATTTGAACATATTGCGAGAGATCCAAAAAGAAACACGAAGATTTACGGAATTCGTACCGCTTCCGTTCGTGAAGGATAAACCCATATTATCACAATTGCCTAACACACCCCTTAAACCGAGTTATGGCATGGCAGATCTCAAATTATTTGCGGTTGCGCGTCTTTTTTTGAACAATTTTATTGAAAATATTCAGTGTTCTTGGGTTAAATTAGGACCAAAATTTGCTCAAGTTTCGCTTAATTATGGGGTAAATGATTTTTCAGGCACCTTGTTGGAGGAAAACATTTCGAAAAGTGCTGGGGCAGAATTTGGAGAATATTTATCTCCTAAGGAGATAATTTCTATAATTAAAGAAGCGGGAAAGAAACCAGCTCAACGAAATACTACGTATGAAATCCTTAAATATTATTAAGGATTTTGTTTAGTAATTCTAAAAAATAACCGAATAAGGTGTTAGTAATTACAATAACAATTATCGCCTCAGTTCAAGTAAAAGAAGGGAAGATGGATGAAGCAAAAGAAATTTTAAAAGAACTGGTGCCAAAAATCAAAGAATCTGAACCGGGTACTCTCGAATATATTCCACATACTCTAAAGGGACGAAAAGAAAAAAACACAATTATTTTCTATGAAAAGTACAGGGATGGTGAAGCTTTACGAGAACATAGTGGAAATTTAGCAAAATCATTAGCCCCTCTTATGCCCTTGTTAGAACCTGGAATGGATATGAAGACGTGTTTTGAAATCGTCTGAAATAAAGCCAATTATTCATCTTGAATATATGGTTTTCCAAATTTGAGACACATCTCAGCCTTTCTTAATTCTCTTCCGAGATAATTGATATGAGTCAGATTCTTGGTTAATTCCAATTCAATTATTTTTTTCGACAATACTTCCGCCTCCTGTCCACTAAAACCATTCACTAATTGATCTTTATTCGAATAAAATAAAACAAATATTCTCTTTTTATAGTGATCTACATAGATTTTAAAATATCCTGCCTCATCTGCTCTATAATGGGTGTTTGGACCTTCCACGTCCACAATTTCCTCAATTGGTAAATCTGGAATTTCCTGTGAGGTCTTGCCTTTTGCTTTAAAAACTTGCATTCCAAGATTAATCGGCGGAGTATTTTTATATCTCGCAAGATAGTTTAGCATCATTGATTTTTTAAGCTCTTTCACACCTCCGAACATTTTCGTGCTATGCTCTACAGTGAATAATATACCCATATCCAACTCGGCTGCGATACTTGCCAATAAACCATTTATCCCCACCGAATCAATATCTATCAATTCTACTACGTTGGAAATCCCAAAAAACATTGGCAATTTTAACTCGTTATATTTTTCCTTCGAACTCATCTGAGTATATAAATGATAAGTTCGCAGAGAATTGACAATTCCGGGAGAAATTGGCGTTTCGAGTAATGGGTCAGCGATTAATTTAGTAAATCCATGTGATTGTAATTTTTCAGTTAAATCAAAAAGATTTCGTACCCGCCTCTCTGGATCTCTCGGAAAATATCCTTTGTTAATATTAGTGGGAAGAATTACAATCGGGATATCTTTAGGAATATCTAAAAAGGTTTCATAATTCCCTATGTCAAAACTTAAAATCATATCAATTTTTTCATCCACCGCAACTAAAATTTCATCGCTATCCATAGAATCGATGCTGAGGGGTATTTCAAAATGATTATGAATCAATTTGATGATTTCTCGAACGCGTTCTGGATTAGGTGCGTTTGCAACGCAACCAATATCAATTATATCCGCTCCAGATTCGATATAATGTATTGTCTTTTTTAAGATAGAATCGTTGGATTTATTTGGGCAATTAACAATCTCTGCAATGATTGGCGGAGGTATATCTTTTCCAATCATAACATCACTTTTGTTTTGATTTATAAAAAAAGTTTGAGTAGATATGTTATATTTGGCTTTTTCGAGAATTTTCTTAAAGAGAATGTTATATTGTTCCGCACCTGATGACTCAAATAATTGATTCGCGGGAATAGTTGTTGAAAGATCAATTTCTTCCAAATTTTTTAGAATAATAGGTAAATCCGAGGCGAATTCTGGACCTTTTCGAATAGGAATTTTGAATCTTTCCTCTAGTTCAGATGAATCCCACTGCACAAAACCAGGAAGAAGAATTAGGTCATAAACAGAGAGATTAAGAGTGTTTAAAGAATCAGAGACCATTTGAGGGGTTATAAATGCGGATATAGACACGGGCACTTTTATGATCTCAATTTGATGGATTTGAATCTTTTGAGTAACCCCTTTTAGAATGGAATAACTCTGCGTTCCCGTTAGAATTAAGATTTTAATGTATATCACTCCATATTATCTTTCTTAAAAGGAATATAAATATCATCTAAAATCGACCCGGAGGATTCTTTAATCTTCATGTTTTCTATAATGGGAGAATATTTCCCTCCCAGTAATCCATTCGCGATAAAAGCTGCGCCTTGAGCAGCTCTTTTTGCGATTTGACTATAAGAATTCATTAATCTTACAGGAGCTACATCCGACAAGGATGTAATCACCTTGTCCTTTAAATAGGGTATTTCCGCACCCCTTCCCGCAAGTAAAATTTCTTTGATTTTGTTTTTTGCAGAAAAAGAGGAGGAAATTCCAAACACTGCTTTTTTCACACTTGATAAATAGGCTTTAAATGCTTTTTTCGTTTGCAGATCTTTTTCTGCTAAGATGGTAATTTCCTTTAGACTTAAATCACTATACCCAGATATATACGCTACACCACCTTTATATATATTTTTTTTCTCAATATGTTTAATTAAATAGGCTAATTCCCCATCTAAACTTCCACACGCTCGAAAGCCCATAATATTAGAACCTCCAATACCATCTACGATCTGTCCATTCTCGATGGCAAGAACGGCTGTAAAGCCATAACCAATTTCAACCATAATAAAATTGGTTTCAGAGGGAGGAAGGTTAAATTTTTCGCATTGATCTTTAATACCTGTAACGGAGGTACAGAGCTTATCTGCTGTCCCCATATCTATTTTATTTATCTTGTAGTACTCTGGAACTGTTGATAAATGCTTTACCCCAGGCACAATCACTCCAGGGATATCCAGATTTTTCAGTAATCGTAAAATTTCGCCAAGTCCTACTAATTTATTTTTTTCCTCGTCCTTAAATTTTAATAAGGTTAGAAAAAGGTCTCGTTCAGTTAATTCCTTTACTTTCTTTAACGGTAATCCAAAGCCAGAAGGAGCTGTAAAAAGGTTGATTGTTTCTCTCTCATTTAAAGATTCGATAATATTTATTACTTTTATTGGCTCCCGCATTAAGTCCTTTGTAGGAAGCGAGATATCTAATATAATATTATCTCCCTTAAGTCCAAGAAAATCCCAACTTTTTGAACCGGGATCAATACCTAAAACGGTTTTCTGCGCCATTGTAGTTGAATGAAAGGGTTATTTTATTCTTAAGAACTCTATAGGTATGTAAAAAATGAATGTGAAAAATCACTTCTCAATCAATTTTATTCATTCCAAATTCATTTAGTTTCTTATTTACAATAATAAAGGATTGATTATATTAATATAACAAATTTCTAATTAATAGATAAAAAGAAGGAGAAGATCCTATTTTCTTCCTAGAGCGACAATCATCCCTTTATAATCAAAAATCTCATTATTTTTAAATCCAGTTGTTTCTAAATCTTTTAGTATCTCTTCTTTCGAGAAAATAAGGTTGGAAATGGATTCTTTATAGATTTGAAGGATCTCATCAGCAGCTATGTCTTTTGTAAGAGGGAATGGGGCTTTTGCAACCAATATGATCATTCCATCATCTCTTAAAAGCCTATATAACTCAGTCAAAATTTCAAAGCGATTCATATCATAAAAATGAGGTGTTTTTTTATAATTTGGAATAGCTACCATCTCAATCATATTATCTGGCACAAATATTTTCTTATTATGAATTTCTGGTAAGTGGACATCTTCAAGGTCTGTTTTTGAATAATCCTCATAATTCTGTTTTTTTGAAAGCACAAACACTTCATCGGCAAGTGGTTTGAACCAATTAACGAGTCTTAAATGAATATATTCAGAGATCCAAACTCCCATTAGGTTATCTAAATGAGTTTTTTTCGTTCGTTTGATAATTTCATCGGTTAATTCTTTATCAAATTTTACGAAGTCTGGTATCACTGTTGAATCCATAAAAAATTGGAGCAGACTTTTAATCACACTTCTTGCTAATGGTGTTGGTTCGACCGTGTCTATACGACCTTTATGATTTAGATTAAATTTTACTAATCCGCGCTTTTCTAAATTAGATAAATTATTGTAAAAGCTGGAAGTAGAGAGATCAGAGCTATTAACCTCCTTTTTTTTAACATATTTTATAAATCGCACCTCATATTCTTCTAAATCCTTTATAGGGATATCATCTAAATCTAGTTTTCTTGATTGAATTAATTCATTCACGATAACATAGAGTGTATAGCGTACGATAGGTCTTCCATATTCTAGCAAAGAATTAAGAGTAATAATTTCAACTAATGATAAATTGATGAGGTTTCCAATTCGGAGTTTATCAACTAATATTAGATCTTCAGAAATAAGGTTTCACACAAATTTGTAATCTATTTGACTTCTATCTGTATAATATCAAAAATAATGCTTCAAACATATATAAAATCTTCTTTTTTTCGAATACTTTAGTAATAATATGAGTTCTCATAATTTCCATAATTGAAAAATGAACCCATATCACGCGAAAATGAATAAAATGATATTCTGTAAGGATTTAATGGAAATTTTTCTTGTTAAGATTTGCGTAACTTAAGACTATAAAGGGTATAATCGTGGTTTTCAAATCTGGAAAAGAGGAAATGATAATAAGAAAATATTTAAGAGAATCCAAACCTTTTAATATCTGCAGAAGAAATAAAATTGACATTCGTTATATTTGATATCAATTTTATTTTAATATTACTGATGTTTTCTTTAAAGTGGAAAATCAAAATTTAATTTTCACTACCTATTGAGGTTATAAAAAAATGAGTAATGCACAATCTGATTCTGATAAGGATATGAAATATGATATTGCGAAACCTCATGATCTACTACCTCGGTCTGCATGGCTACGGGAATATTATTTCAAAGGAGCTGAGCGTGAATGGAATAATGAATATATGGCATTCACAACGGGTACAGATTGGGATATTGTTTGGGAGGAAATGAATTATTATGTGGCGCCCGAAGTTATTATGTATATTGGCGTGGACGGAAAAGGCGTATTTGAAACTTCTCTCAGATCTATCGCTGAGCGAGTGGAACTACCGGAAGGTTTTTGGGATCTTTCGCTACCTGAAAGAAAAATCGAATTTTTTGAAAGAGTTATGCTTAACTATATCCCTCAAGAAATTATCTCTAACAATGATTTAATCGCGGGAGGGAGATTTAATACACAATTGAGCAATTGTTTAGATGAAAAGGAGACTGAACAATATTGGAAAGAAATCCTAAGAAATCGTCATGAATATTTCAAATTCCATTACGCTGGATTTGGGAATGTAGGTGCCACTGGAGGTCATTTAATTCCTGACCTTGAGGGTGTTGTTAAGAGAGGGTTTAAAAATTATTGTCAAAAAGCAAAAGAATCCTATGAGAGATTAACGGATAAGGAAAAAAAGGGGGCAAAAGGGCAAGAACTCCGTGCAATAATAAAAGCCACGATGATCCCTAAAAAGTTAGCATCAAAATATGCTGAAGAATGCAGAAACTTGAAAAAAAATGCAAAACCAGAGAGAGCAGAAGAGCTAGAACAAATGGCTCGGAATTTAGAACAAGTTCCATGGGAACCAGCAGAAACGTTTTGGCAAGGAGTACAAGCCATATGGTTGACTCATATGCTGATAATGGCTGAAGAGTCATATCCCGGCCCAGGGGTATCATTTGGAAGAACGGATCAGCATCTCTGGGAACTCTACAAAAAGGATGTGCTTGATGAGAAAAATATCACTAAAAATTTTGCTAAAGAAATTCTTGGAAGCTTCTGGTTTCATTGCAATACTGCCTATGATGCACAAATACGCGTTGGCAGGCAAGGAATCACGTCAGCTTTTGGACAACTTATGACATTATCTGGATGTGGTCCAAACGGAGAGGATTTAACCAATGACTTGACTTATACAATCTTGGAAGTGATTGACGAGTGGTCTCCAATTTTAGAACCAAAACCAAATATACGATTACATAGAAATTCACCAGATAAGCTTTTAGATATTTTAATTGAAATGATTTCAAGATCGCAAGGCTCACCTTTTTTAATTAACTTTGACGAAAGGAGTATTGCGGGGATGATAAGAGAAGGGATTCCCGAGGATGAGGCGTGGGATTATGCGTGCGTAGGGTGTCTTGAAAATACCATGCAGGGAAACGATCGCTCTGGTACGGTTAATTGTAATCCAAATTTAGCAAAGAGTATTGAATTAACTCTATGGAACGGTGAAATAATGCCTGAAAACGGGAAAAAACCCTGGTCGAAGGAAGGAGAGCGATTTGGTCCGAAAACAGGGGATCCTGAGGAATTTGATACGTGGGAGGAATTCTGGAAGGCTTGGAAAGCTCAAATAGAATACATTATACAATATGTCGTGAGAGTAAATAATTTAACAGAAGAAACGAGAGGAAAATTTTTACCCACTCCATATTTATCATCTATTGTAAAAGGATGTATTGAAAAAGGGATTGATATAAGAAACGGTGGACCAGAATTACGCTTTGTTACTGTGGAGGGTGTCTCTTTTGCGACTGTTGTTGATTCATTGTTGGCTATTAAACATTTCGTTTACGATGAAGGAAGATATACAATTGAAAAAATAAAAGAAGCCTTATTGCATAATTTTGAAGGAGAATATGCTATAATACAAACGATTTTAAAAAATAAAGCACCTAAATATGGAAACGACAGGGATAAGGCTGATGAGTTAGCAAGGAAAGTGATGAAAGTCTGGTCAGATGAGACTTGGAAGTATACCACACCTACTAATTTCCAATATAGACCTGGGATGCTTTCATGGAATTATTGGGCAGGTGAGGCTGCAGCCTTAACCCCTGCTACTCCAGATGGGAGGAAAGCAGGGACATATTTATCAAATGCAATATGTCCTACTGATGGGGTTGATACAAAAGGGCCAACAGCTGTTACTAATTCCGTTGGAAAAGCACTCGGTGGTAAAACAGAGAATGGTGATTATATAAATTACCTTCCAAATGGAGCCAGCCATACAATCACCTTCAATCCGAGCATACTGAGAGATGCTGAACATCGAGAAAAATTTAGATCGTATTTAAGAGGCTATATAGAAAATGGTGGGACATGTTTACAGATAAACATGTTAGATTCTGAAATGCTAAGAGATGCGCAAAAACATCCAGAGAATTATGAAAATTTGCTGGTGAGAGTGACTGGTTATAATGCTTACTTTAATGCTATAGGTAAAGAGCTTCAGGATGAGATAATAGCAAGAGAATCACATAAAATGTAGATAGATCTATTAAAGGATGGTATTAATGACAGAAAGTAGAGATAATAAGGCTCTTGTCTTCGAAATACAGAAAATGTCAACAGAGGATGGACCAGGAATAAGAACAACAGTATTTCTTAAACATTGTCCATTGAAATGTATATGGTGCCATAATCCGGAGTCTATAGAAAAAACACCCGTGCTTGAATGGTTAAAACATAAATGTATAGGATGCAAAATTTGTATAGACACATGTAAGCAATCAGCATTAAGTTTTGATGAACAAGGATTGCATATTGACAGGAATAAATGTATAAATTGTGGAGAATGCGTTGAGGAATGCCCCAGTACTGCGCTTCATATGTTTGGCGTATGGTGGGAATTAAAAGATCTGTTTCATGAGGTAAATAAAGACAGAGTATATTATATAAAATCTGGAGGTGGAGTCACCGTGTCTGGTGGAGAACCAACCTTGCAATCTGGATTTGTGGTAAATTTTCTAAAGAAATGTAAAGAAAATGCAATTTCAACCGCTTTAGATACTTGCGGATATGCATCTAAAAATGTCTATGAGAAACTTTTACCATACGTTGACCTAATTCTCTTAGATATAAAAGAGATCGATCCCGAGAAACATAAAAAATTTACGGGAGTGTCTAATGAAAAAATACTTGAAAACGCAAAATGGCTTGCAATTTATGCAGAAATGAACCATAAGAAATTATGGATTAGAACTCCGTTGATTCCAGACTACACAGCAACAAAAGCGAATATTAAGGGGATCGGTGAATTTATTGTTAATGAATTGGATAATTTTCCCGAAAGATGGGATCTACTCTCATTCAATAATCTTTGCGTTGACAAGTATAAACGACTAGATCTGGATTGGGAATTGAAGGATATAGATCTTATGAGAAGATCTGAGATAGAAAAATTGTATAGTATTGCGAAAGATACTGGAGTGAAGAATGTTCAATGGTCCGGACTCACTAAAAATGAAGAAAATTCTGGAGATTCGGTGAGTCAAGCAAATAAAACGAAATTACCATCCTGTTAGATAAAAAAATCTATAATATTAATAGAGGTTAAAAAATGAATAAAAAAGAGAAAGAATTAGAATGGTCCTCAGAATTGTCCGAAACAGCCTTAAATTTTACGCAACCAGATGTGATGTTGAAGCTGGTTTCAACTATCGATGATCGGGGACGGCCCCATATCACGATGATTACGAGTAATAGAGCAATAAGCAAGAAAGAAATTGCGTGGGGTGCTTTTACTGAGGGGACAAGCAAAGAAAACGTGAAAAATAATCCGAAACAAGGAATATTATATATGACCGCAGATATGCCATTTAAATTTCTTCAAGTAAAAGCCAAATATGATTATCTCAAAAAGGAAGGGGAAGAGCTAGAACACTTCAATAAATCAGAATTAATGAGATATTTCACGTACGTCCGAGTCCATACCGCATATTATAATGAAATGATTGCTGCTCGACCGGTACGAGATTTACCCCTTTTAGGAATCGTTGGTGGAATCCTTAAAGATATAATCGGGAAAGGAGCCCTGAAAACAAAAGTATCAGAAAAAAGATTAAATCCTCTTGGATATCAATTATTTAGCGCACCTATCGCAGTTAGAGCAATAAGTTATCTTGATCCCGAAGATGGATATCCTATAATTATCCCACATATCCCTCTCCAAGCAGCAGATCATAATAGATTAGTGTTCCCTCTTTCTGGGTTGAAAGAAGATCTATACGAAATCCCAGAAGGTGTTAAAGTGGCAGTATTTTGCATGAACTTTGATTATGCGAATCAAGTCGTCAAAGGAACATATACCGGTATCGAGAGACATAGATTAATTAAATTTGGCATAATTGAAATAGAAGAGATTTATAATAGTTGCCCGCCCGTCACGGGTGTCATATACCCAGAAGAACGTAAATTTACGAGACCAAAAGTGACAAATTTTCATCTATAACTTTTTTTTGATTTTTTTCAAATTCTTTTTTAGTAAATCATTCATTTCGCCCCTGAGAGCTACTAAAATTAAATCTAGTAAAAATCATTTTGACTTGTGAAAACTATATTTGAAAAGTATGTTAGAGAATAAATTATTGTAATCTAAGAATTATTTGGAATTATTTCTGGTGCTTCTTTTTCCATATGGTTAATAAACCATAACAATCTCTCTTTTAAAAATTGTTTAGTATCCTTATATTCTGCTAGTTTGATCAGATTTTCTTGTTCATAAGGATCGTTTTCAAGGTCATAGAGATACTCTTCTTTGTAGCTATCGCTTTTTGAATATAGAAAACCGTTCTTTTTTGGAGCAGAAACGGAAAATTTCCATTTCTCAGTTCTTATTGCTCTTCCTATCTGAGATTCACTTATTTGGATGAAAATTTCATTTGGCCAATTTTGAGAATCTCCTTCCACTAGATCATGTAATGCACGACCTTCCATATAATCGGGAATATTTATATTAGCAGAAGTTAGAATTGTCGGAGGAAGATCAATCAAACTTATTAAATCATCAACTACTTTCCCATGTTTAAATATATCTCCTTTTATAATTAGGGGTATATGTATAGAGGATTCGTGACAACTTCTTTTATATTCTCGATTTCGTGTTTTAAAATGACATCCGTGATCGCTGGTATAAAATATAATCGTGTTTTTATCTAATCCTACATCTTCAAGCATCTCATTAATACGACCGAAATTCTTATCGATACTATGACAGCATCCAAGGTAATCCGGGTAATATTTTTTCCAATCTCCTTTCTTACCTTTTAAATCATCGGGAATTTCATAATCGCTGAATTGTTGCTTTGAATATTTCGGACCTACAAATTTTTTAATATCATTTTGTTGATGAGGCTCAAGATAAGAAAGAAAAAGAAAAAAAGGGCGATCTTTTTCTACATTCTCTAAATATTCTAAAGCAAAATCGGTTATTGCATCAACCCTATATTTACTAAATTCTGTTTTTTTCATGTCTTTATCAAATAAATGCCCTTCATAGGGATGAGATGTAAATTCAAGTAAATCGGAGGATAACCAATAATCTTTATATCCCCCTCTTCTCTCTTCTGGTATAGGTTTTGTCCTATAGTCGGCCTCTGGACCAATATCTTCATAAGAAGGTAAACCGTTACTAGCGAGGTGCCATTTCCCAATATAGCCGACAGAATAGCCATTTTCCGAGAGAATATGAGCAATTGTTCTCATATTGGTTGGCAAGGCAATACCATTTCGATAACAACCAGTTTGGGTTGCATATAAACCCGTTTGAAGGCATGAACGTGCTGGTCCGCATAGAGGTTGACAAGAAAATGTGTTTGTAAATTTTACCCCCTCATCTGCCAGCGCATCCAAGTTAGGTGTTACATTTAATGATTGCCCATAACAACCCATTGTATCAAACCTTTGTTGATCAGTGAATATGAAGAGAATATTTGGGGAATCCATAGTTAACTAATGCATATATTTCGATAAAAGCTTTTAGTTATCTCCTTGAGGAATAGACGATTAAAATTTTCCAATTATATTCGATTAATTTGGAGAGAAATGCTCGTCACAGATTTTTTTTCTGATGATCATTATTATTAGTATAGTTCAAAATTGACCATCAATATCAGAGGTTCAAAAGTGTGAATAACGTGAAAAAAGGAATTATCGAAAAGCTTGGTTTAAAAAAAAACTATCTCTATGAAATTTTAGCTACAACTGTTTATGATAAAATGTCAAAAAAAAATTACTATAATACTTCATGTATGGGTATAAGGGTTTTAGGCAATGATTCCATCACAATCAAACCTTATCCAGCCACACAAACCTATAAAAATCTGGAAAAGAATGGATTTATTGTTTTAAATTTTGTTGATAATATTTATTATTATGCGTTAGCAGCATTAAAGCCACCTCATTCAGATGGAAATATCAAACGTTTTCCTGATAGTTATTATTCTTTTAAGAAAGATCAAACAGTACAGTCTATCTTAAAATCTCACTCAGATACACTAGAAGTTAGTTTCAATCAAATACCCTATCTAAAAGAAGCTTGGGGGATAATTATAGGTATTGTAGTTGATTCGAAACAAGTGACTAAAAAAAGCGATTTAGGAACAACTAAATTAACCCAATTCATAATTAAACCGATCTTATCAGAGTTATTAAGAAGATCATACCATTTGTATAATAGAGCAGAAAATTTCGCTTTAGAGATGATAATTTTAGCAACTCGATTAAAGGTTGCGTTTGAACGAGGGGATGAAAATTTAATTCATTCCATTAAAAAAAAAATAGCTGATTACGAAGGTGATATAAATCGATTCAGTCAAAACGAGCAAGTCTTTAAAACTATAAAAGTGATAACGGATTATTGCTCCCAATATATATAAATCCTTTAAGATTAGGTGGTGAAATTTGGACCCCTTTAAATCTGAACAATCCTCTCTATAAACATCAGGGGATATTTTAAATCTTCAACCCAGTCAATTTTAGCAGTTACTTCCACATTTTCAAAATTTATAATAATTCTTGCTCGAATAATTCTCCCCGTTATTTCGTCGTAATCAAATTCATGATATTTTTCCCCGCGAATCAAATGGCGAGCTAATTGAATATTCACTTCTTTTACATATGGTTGGCAAGATATACTCTCTTCAATCCCTTTCTCAATAGCCTTAAGAACTTTCTCATTATTAGAAATAGGAATTCCGCATAAGATATGATAGAGAGCTCCAAGTTTTATTCCCGTCTCAAAACAAGCTCGTTCTTTTATACTTAAATCTGATGAAAAATAAATTTTACTTTTGTCAGCCATAATTCCTAATCAAGAATTTCATATCTTGCTCCTTCGTTATTGGGTTTACATATATAAAAATGTCCAATGTAATTAAGCAGAGATTTAAGTGCGTCTAATAACTCTTTCGCTCCAGAATCAGATTCCGTGATTCCCACAACACTGGGACCAAATGAACTCATCCCATAAGCCTTGACTCCAAATTTACCCATAAAATTAAGCAAATCTTTCACAATCTTATCTTGCAAGCTTATTTCTATTTTCTTAAATCCAATAGATTGTATTCGGCGAAGGCCCTCTCCAAAAATTGATAAATCTCTCTTTAAAACACCTGGAATTATTTTCATGAGGATTTGATGGGATACCTCATTAACCTCCTCTCTTGGGATAGGGGTATGTTTTTGGAAAATTGAGACTTCCTCATCTCCATATGCTCCTTTTCTTACATTGGGAATAACTAAAACAAATCGCCAATGTTCTGGAATATTATACCTAAATATTGTGAGCGCAGGGTCTGCAGAACTTGAGGCAGATGAAGGAAGAAATGTTTCTTTTTCTTTTCCAATCCCAAAATCGTGTCCTCCATCTAAAATAAATCCGCCACTTTTAAATCCACGCCAACCGATCCCCGAAGTACCACCTCTTCCAACGATATTGGTAAGTGTTTCATGAGAGATGTCGAGATCTTTTAATTTTGCGATGGCTGAAGCGATAGCTAATGATAATTGGGTTTTGCTTCCTAGACCAACATGGGAGGGATAATATTGTCTCAAATAAAAATGAAAGTTCTTATTGCTTATATCAAGAGTTTTGAATACTTTTGAAGCTTTTTCATTGATCACTTCAATAGATTCCCTATAATATCGATGAGCTTCAATCTTAAATTCTTTGGCAGAATTGCTTGCTTCAAACACAACATTTGGTTTATCGAGCATTAACCCAATTCCGCCATCTACGCGTCCAGTATACCCATTTTCGTCAATTAGAGACAGATGGATACGACATGGAGTAGTTACTCTAATCTTCAACTTTTACTCTCTCTTTATCTGATTGATAATTCAATACAATTCTAATGAATTATTTTAAAAAAACATTAACAAATGAGATTTAGATAGAAATCGTAAAAAATTTTCTAAAAAAAAGTGTTTTAGCTCTTTGAGAGAGAAATCAATTCTTTATTTCAAGGATTTAATCATCGCGGTATAGTCTCTCAGTGTGAGAGCTTTCACACCTTTAATACCACCTAAATGAGTGTACCACTTTTCTTTATTTTCTATAAAATTCAATTTAGGTACAAGATCTTTGAACTCAGATCTATCCTCAAAAAATTCAATAAGATTTAATTTAAATCTATAAGGGCGGATCTTACCCTCAAATATTGCGATATTTTCCTTGTATTTTGATACTACTTCGTATAATCCTTTTATCTGTGAAATCCCACTTACATATACTAATATTTTATCATTAGCCTTTATTTCATCATAGATATCCTTGTTATCAGTACCAATAATATTTCCAGATTTGACAATATCCCAATTTGATTGTTGGACTATGAACAAATAGTAATTAAAATCTTTAGAAGCCATTTAATCCACCATACTATTATTCTCCTAAATAGAAGATAAGAATAATAACTTAAATCTTTTAAATCTATAAACTATTAATAAGCTTAGTTAATAATGAGTTATTATTATATCTCAAGCTTAGTCTTATTTAACTAGTATTTTGTATATTAAAAAGGAGTAGTAGATATTATAAAAATTAAGAAAAAATAACTAAATGAGATACGATTTCCAAGTTTCACTCTTTTTTTGATCCTCTGTGAAAAGCGTTTAAATCACTGCAAAGATTCCCAGCGCAATCCAGTTTATTATGCCTCCAATTAATAATGCGATGGTAATTTCCAATAGGGAGATCTTAATCGCATATTTCCAGCTTGTTTCACGTGCGATTATAATGATGGTTGCAAAACATGGTATATATAGCATAGTCACTAAACTGAAAGTTATCATCTGTAATGGTGTGAGAAGTTGTAAAATGCTTAATCCCAAGGATCCTGCAAGAACCTGAAGCAGAATGAGAGTTAATTCTTTTCTGAGAATCCCATAAATTAGGAAAATACCAGTAATCATAGGTAATCCTAACCATAGGACTGTAATTGGATATAGCACAATATTGATGGGATCAAATATATTGAAGATGAGCATAACTTCCAAAAAGATCCCTATCCCTATTATCAACGGTAATGATTTAAAGATAAATTCTTTGGATCTAATCCAGGTTTGCTTCAGAATAACATTAACATTCGGTAATCTATATTCGTGCATTTCCATGATCAATTCTGTACACTTCCCCGGCATCGTTTTATTCAATATTTTCCCGATTAGAATTATAACGAGAAAATTGATAAGGAAAAGTGCCAATACCCAGCCAAGACCAAGATATCGTCCTACAAGTCCTAATACAACGGTCATAACGGCTGCACATGGAATTAAAGAGGTTAAAGCGATGGATATTTTTTTCTCGCGTTGAGTTTCCATTATTCTACAGCCCGCGCATGCGGGAACATTACATCCAAATCCTAGTATCATGGGAATGATCGATTTTCCGTGGATCCCTAAAGCGTGCATAAATTTATCCATAAGAAATGCCGCACGGGGGAGATATCCCGAATCTTGTAAAATTTCAATAATAAGGAAAAAAGGAACTACATAGACTAATACCCCTCCTACCGCTCCAAAAAATCCCCCTACACCACCATCCCATAACATCATCACTAATATAGTATTTTCTCCATATAAGGCATAAATACCTTCGGTCCATATTCCATAAATCTCATCTAAGTATCCCCCTATAAGGTCTCCCACTGTGAAGGTGAAATAATAAATCCCAAAGAGTACTAAGAGTAAAATAATATACCCCCAAAAAGAATGAGTTGTGAGGTGGTCAAGCTTATCAGTCAAAGTTTGTTTTTTAACATCTTTTTCTGATTTTATTATTAGTATTTTATCAATGACATTGTTAATGTTGTGATATATTTCTGAAGAGATAATAGTGGTTATATCTTCTCCATGTAATTCCTCCAATTGATCACGACAATTTGATGCTTCCTCGAGAATTTCGCAAGTTTCTTCTTTATCTTTAAATAATCTCTCTATTTCTGTATCCTCCTCAAGGATTTTTATCGCAAGAAATCGTGGAGGATAATTGAATTGAGAAAAATATTTTTTGCAATCAACGATTTTTTCCTTTACAAGTTGGATTTTTGATTCGATCTCTTTTCCAAAAGAGAGGAGATCTGATAAATCTGGAAAATGATAGATCTCTTTTAGTGAGCTACACGATCGGAGTTTTTCAAGGAACTCTTCACTTGAGAGCAGATATTGTGGATGATCTCTCCAGCGCCCTCTCTGATGTTCTTTATGGTGGGGATGAAAATCTTGGCAAGTGATAAATTCTATTGATTCTTCTAAAAGTTGATGGACACCTTTTCCATGTACTGCAACCGTGGGAATAACCGGAACTTTAAATATTTTTTCCATCTTTTCAAAATCAATTTCAATGTTCCTTTTGCGTAAGATATCCATTTGATTTAAACAAATAATCATCGGGATTTTTAATTCAAGCAATTGGAATGTTAAGAACAGATTACGCTCTAAATTGGTCGCATCGACAACGTTTACGATAATATCAACCCTTTCAGAAACTAAATATTCTCTACTCACAATCTCTTCTAATGAATAGGCTGATAGACTGTATATTCCGGGAAGATCTACGATATTAAAGTGAAAACCCATAAAATCTAATTCTCCGATTTTGCGTTCAACTGTTTTACCTGGCCAATTACCAATAGTCTGCGAAAGTCCCGTAAGTTGATTAAAAATTACTGATTTTCCCACGTTGGGATTTCCGGCTAACGCAATATTAATTTCCCTTTCTTGTTTAAAATGTTCCTCAGCCAACTGTTTAAAGTGCCTTGATCTATGAGGCTGTTTTCTGTGAGGTTTTTTCATATTCCTAATTTCACTGTGAGTTTTAGTTTTTTAATTCAAATAAAATTATTCATAATAGACCTAGAACGTAAGATCTTTATTCTTGATATGAATAGAACTCTATTCTATTAATTGGTGATTTTAAAAGTTCTAAGGTCCTATTTTATTATATATTGTATCACTTAAAAGCTTTTAGGTAAGTCTAAAGAACTTTATTTTTTCTCCTATTAGAAGCTGGATGAGCAATTAATATAAAATTATTAGTTTGCAATTATTTATATTTATTATCTTAAGTCTTACTTATTAATGCAGAGCTCTTATATTGGCTTTAATAATCCTTTCTTGGAGTATATTTGTATTCTTTGGATATTGTTTTTATTAAATAATCCTTTATCTAGATAACCTCAAGATCTTCAATTTTTAAAGCTCTTAAACATACAAATTTTTTACTAAAAATACCTCAAAAATGATTTTTTATTTATATACATTTGATAGAAACTAATAATAGAACATACTATGGTGGTTTCTAATGCAATGTGAATTATGTAAGAAAATTTTTTCCAGAACCAGGAAGAAAAAAGTCTACTATAGAAAGATCGTATTTTGTTCTAAGAAATGTTTTGAGGAGTGGAAGAAAATACTCCAGCAACCAAAAGAGCATAAATATGTGATATGGTTTCTGAAAGTCTCTTCTATAAATATTGAATTTCAACAAAATGAAATAACAACTAAAGGGATAGATCCGGAGTATGGAAATATAACAAATAATTCCCATTTCTCAACAAAATTAGGTTTAATCATCAAAAGAAGATTTGAAGAATAAAAACCAATGGGGAATTTTCTGTAGAATAATGTATTTACCTTTTGCTCATTTAAAAGTGTCATATATCACTATTAGTCATCTATTTCCAAAAGAATTAAATAATAAAAGCATCTATCTTTTAATATTCATTATAGAGATTTTCAATTCGGGATTATGAAAATTTCTAAAATCATAGCTGTGAGGAGACTTTAATTTAATGGTTAGTATTTTTATCGTTGAGGACGACGAATCTTTATTAAATTTATATAAAAAAGCGTTGAGTTTAAACGGTCATAATGTAGTTGCATGTGCTAAAGATGGTGAAGAGGCGATAAATACCTACAAAAGCCTTGATAAGAAACCGGATATTATTCTTATGGATCATCGGATGCCTGTAAAAAGTGGTTTAGAAGCGGCGCGAGAGATCCTTGCAATCGATGATGATGTGAATATTATTTTTGCCAGCGCAGATAAAAGTGTGAAAGAAGAGGCGCTCTCATTAGGAATAAAGAGCTTCAAGGATAAACCTTTTACTTTAGATAGATTATTTAAAAATATTGAGAAAGCTATAAATAGTTCTTGATTGATTCTTAGACACAAAATCTCAGAATCTATAATTTGGTTTCAAAAGTATAATTCTAAAAACGAATTGTTCATAATGCTATTAATAATATGAGAAACTTATGTGAGTACTATGTCGTTCCTTATCTCTATTGAGTACATTTTCCATTTGCGCAGTTAACCAAAACTTTCGCTGCCAAGCCTCTCCCTAATACGATCTGTGTCCCTTTAACGATAATCTCGACTGGCCCTCTAAAAGGTGCTGCTCGAGATTTCTTAATGGTAACACCAGGAACAATTCCAAGATTTGCTAGTCTCTGTTTGGCTCCTCTCCCCGCATTTACGGAAACCACCTCAACCTCGGCACCCGTCGAACATTCAGTTAAACATTTCAAGAGATTTCTGGTTTCTTTTGCTTCTACTGTCATTTTTTTTCTTTTTTCAAAAGTATTTTAATGAATTGAGAATAATTATTCAAAATAAAACGTCTTAATTTATTTTCACGTAATGTTGTATTTATTTCCATTTAAATTTTTAGATTATTAAAAATATTCGTTCTAGTCAACTTAAATCAATTATCAAATAGGCATTTATCAAGTTAGGATCTTTAATTTAGGTTAATCTAAAATAAAAATCAATTGTTTTCAATAGAGTAAGTGATAAAATTTTCTCTAAATTGATAATAAAACGGAATGATATTAAATAAAGCTTAGTTAACCATGTTAAATTTTTCTTTAACACGAGAAATTAGCACTTTAAGATTTTTTTTCCACTCCTTATTCTCAACAAATAAGGTCTGAATTTTCTTAAATGGAGAATTTTCGTTCTGGCTTGATCGGTATTTGCTCTTAAAAGAAGTCATAAGCAGGTGAAAAGATTGTTGCATTTCTTTAGAAAATTTGCTTACTTCCTCATCAATTATCTGGGTAAGAAAAGCAAAATGAGTTCTTTTGTTTTCGATTCCTAATGTTGAGGGCAAATGTTTAAATTCGCTAATTATATCCAAATCCATTATATCTAAAAAAATAGAAATTCCTAATATAGTTAAGGATTACCATATTAACAAAAGTGTAGAAGAGATTAATTTATCTACAATTGTGGATATATCCATTAAATAATAATCCAATATATTGGTATAAATTAGTTAAAGAAAGTTCTTTGACAAGAAAAAATTACACATTTTGGTCATGTTTTATAGATTTTATAGAAAAGATAGGAAAGGAGAAGAAGCTTCTAATTGTATTTTTTATCCCATTCTTCTTGTTTTCTTTTGGGATCATCTCGTATTTCGCATTTGTGATGAACCTGGTCTTGCATTGCAAACGTTTTATCCAAAAGATCATCAAGATTCTCCTCTGAAATATCATCTTTTTTATTCATAATAAACTCACTGTGCAAACAAACAATTCAAAGATTAATAAAAGTTAGTTTTATGTGGTATTGGTTAAGTCGTGTCTAGAATTCCATATCCAAGAATAATCATTTGCACTAGTTGAAAAAGGGATGAATTTCAAATTAAAAGCTATATTTAACCAATTATAAGAAGTAAGTATAAAGTCAATGGTAAAATGAGCGATTTAGAAGGTTTAACAAGAAAATTAATGCAGAAAGGATATTCTGATGAGGAAATTGTCAAGCGGCTTACACGAGAATATCTTGATTTTAAGGAGATTACAAATACCCGTGCTAAACAACTTTCTGAAGCGGTTTTGGAAGAATGCAAAAAAAGTGATCTTTCTACCATTTCAGATAGTTTTATTAAGGATTTGCTTTCAATTAATAGAGCCGATATTACTATCGGAGATCAAGGCGTTGGATGCAGAGGCGCAGGAGATTTTTTTGTTCATAAACTAATCAGTGAGTTTTCGGGTACGGATAATGAAGCCTTTCTCTCTCCGCGCTCTTTGGATGATGCAGGTGCAGTTAGATTGAAAGATTTTGCATCTTTAAGGTCAATTGATGGAATAGACGGTAAGGAGCAGATCATTGTATCTAAGATGGAAGGGATCCATTCTCGTTTAAGTGATTTTCCCTTTCTCTGCGGCTTCCATGTCACTCGAGCTGCATTACGAGATTTGTATGTCAAAGGAGCAATACCGATATCAATTTTGGTTGATGTTCATTTAGGTGATGATGCTGATGTGGGTAAATTATTTGATTTTATGTCAGGGATTTCTACGGTCTGTGAAATATCAAAAGTACCCCTAACAGCCGGTTCTACCTTACGAATTGGAGGTGATATGGTGATTGGAAATCGCTTGACAGGAGGAATCGGGGGGGTGGGTATCGCCGGCACTAACCTTTTCGCGAGAAGAAATATATATCCAGGGGATAAGATTCTCATGACCGAGGGAGCAGGAGGAGGTACAATATCTACCACAGCCATCTATTCGGGGAATCATGAAGTGGTCAAAGAGACGATGAATATCAAATTTTTAAAGGCATGTGAACTGATATTAGATTCTAACTATAAGGATGGAATCCATGCGATGTGTGATGTAACGAATGGGGGATTAAGAGGGGATTTATATGAGATCAATTATGAATCAAATTGCGGAGTTACCGTCTATGAAGAAAAAATCAGGGAGCTAGTGAATGAAAAAGTATTGCAATTGTTGGAAAAGGTAGGAGTAGATTATCTAGGTGTCTCTTTAGATGCGCTCTTGATATATTGCTCGGAAACGGTATCAGAGCTCATAATATCTGATTTAAATGAACATAATATAAAATGTGCAGAGATAGGATACGTTGATGATTCAAAAGAAGTTGCGATGGTATTTGAAGATAAAGAAAGTAAAAAAATATTGCCAAAATTCAGAGAATCTGCATATACTAAAATAAAACAAGAAGTTGGCGAGGAGACTCCCGAAGAGAAACAACAAATGGAAGAGAAAATAGAGAAAGCAGCTATAAAAGCGTTAGAAAAACGGAAGCAGATCATTAACTATATAAAACATTTTACCGAATAATTCTTATATTTTTGTGAGATCATTTTTTTAAAGGTTAAATTTATTACTCTATCAGATATAATGATATGCGAATATTGTGGAGCTCCACTTGACCCGGGAGCAAGATACTGCGAAAAGTGTGGGAGAAGGGTTCATGAATTCCACGGGATTGGTCTTGGTTCACAAACTCAACTCTATACTCCGATTACTGACGAAAACGTCCTTTTTGAAGGGAAGAATGATTTATATATATTAGATCTCTCATCAAATAAAATCTATAATCAAAATAACGATCAAGTCGGTAAGATTCAGTTTAAGGAAAAAATATTCAAAATAATTTGCAAAGTCTACGATCCAGAAGGGAATCTAGTATTACAGATCTCCCCTGTACTATTATCACCAGCGACCTTATATAAGTTTATGAACTCTAAGGGAAGGGATATTGCAAGAATCAAGAAGCCTACCTTTTCCGCAATGCCTACCAGATTCTATATTGAATCTCCATTTAATGAAAAATGGTTCCAAATTATCAGAGCCACAAATTATAAAATTCAAAGCTTCGCAACGGACGAGATCGTCGCTGAATTCGGCAAGATAAATAGTTTTAAAGAAATATTTCTTGATTTAGAAATTAAAAACCCAAGAAATACCTATCTCTTGAAAATAAATGATAGAAGAGTAGATCGTGCCATTATTATTGGGACTTTTTTATCCTATTTTATGATTACTCGAAAATAAAGGGGAAGAGTTAAATGTCTAAGTTGCGATCCATTGATCCAGACTTAAATCCCCCTAAATCAATAGTTACGTACGTAAATCCCAGCTCTTTGAATTTATCTTCAATTATAGAGAAGGTTTCTTGATTGCAAATATTTAAAAGCTCATCTTTTAAAACTTCAATTCTTGCCAAATTTCCGTGATGATGTCGAACCCTCAATTGGATTAGATTGAATCTGTCTCTAAGGAAATTTTCTGCGGATTTTATTCTACCCATAAGTTCATTGGTTATGGATAATCCATATTCTATTCTGGTGGCAAAACAAGCATTGGCGGGTTTAGCATGGAGAGATAACCCAAAATATTTGCTCAAAGTTCTGATATCCTCTTTTCCCAAATTAAAGTTGACATAAGGTACTGAAATGTCTAATTCTTGAAGAGCTCTATATCCGGGTCTATGTCCCTCAAGCTCAGATATATTAGTACCATCGATTACCATATCATAATTATTTTGATCCTTGATATTCAAAATTTCGGAATAAAGCAATTTTTTACAATAGTAACATCTGTTAGGAGGATTCTCGGAAAAAAGTTCGTCTTCTAACGGGTCAACCTCTATTATCAAATATGGAATATCATACCTTTCTGCAAATTCTGAGGCCTCCCGAATTTCCTTGTCTGAAAAAAGTGTGGAAGAACCTATTACTAAAAGTGTTTTTATCGCATGTTTATTGGATAAAAAGGCCAATAGAGAGCTGTCAACCCCTCCTGAAAACGCTACTATTACCTTTTTATCTGTTAAGAATTTTGTGAGATTGGTAAGTTTTTCTCTCAAAGAATTCGAGATTTCCATATCTACATATCTATTAAGTTCAATAAATTAAAAAAATAACGCAAAAAAAAATTAAAATAAAAAAGAATTTATTCTACAGGTTCTCCTAATCGAGCGGCTTTATATATATTATAGACGATAGATATTGTCAGACCGATCAAAATAGCGGCACCTACCCAGTAATATATATCTAGAGCAATTCCAGGCGTAATCGCACTTATTTGAAATCCACTAAACAGATATATCGGAAAGATATCGGGCCGATTGATAAGATATATGACCAGAGGAAAATAGGCGATATTATATAATCCATTAATCACTAACATTACCTTCTGCCCTCCAATACTGTCTGCTCCAATTGCCAACCGAACCAACTCAATCAATCCTCCGATTAATACCACCATACCAAACGTGCTCATCCATTCACGGAATTCTGGCTCAAAGTACACAAGAAAATCATAAAACGGTTGAATTATTAAGATTAATCCAAAGACAATTCCTAATACCGAACCTGTGATTAATTCCGCAGTGGAGACCGATCTGAATTTTTTCTTGGCTTCTATTCGTGCTTCTTTTACCTTCTCCTTCGCTTCAGCTATCTTTATCTTCGCTTCCTCGATCCCTTCCTTAACTCTTACCTTGGTTTCAGCGATTTGAGCTTGTGTTTGCGGTTCAAATTGTTCTGTATATTCACGTTCTCTAAAAACCTCTGTTGTTTTGGTTTGTATTATTAATCCTAAATATCTAGGGAGATCACCAAAATCTTCTGGTAGATACCCTTCCATCGATAAAAAGGCAAACAATCCGGTCGTTACCACAAGTACTATGAGAAATCCAATGTATACTCCACTGAGAAATTCACCTAACAATGCATACCATGGAGCAAATAAAATCAGCACAATTACACGGATGAAATTAATAATTACAACTACAGCCATCGAAAATAGTAATGCCCGTAGATAGAAATCCCATAATTCTTCAGTAATGTAGAATTTAGGTGTACCGCGTTTTTTATATACTTTTGCTATACTTTCTGGCGTTCCAATTGCGTATATAGCTTCTTTAATGGCTTCTCGAGGAGGCTCTTCCATTCCAGAAATCTCTCTTGCCTTTTCTATCACTTGTAATTCCAAGTCCGCTAGAATGTCGTTGACTTGTTCGGGTTTCGCTTTCAACCACTCAGGAAATTTACTCTTTACATCTTGTAAAAATTCATCAATAGAAGTGTTTTTTAGACTCATTTTTACCATACCAAAATTTAATGTTATTTAATTCAAAAAAATATATCTTAATTCTTATTATTTCAAGAGTCCAGTAATGATAAACTTATTTTCTCGGTAAAAAAGTGTTACATTTGATTAATCAATTCCCTTTATTCAAATGTTTTATAGATGGTAAAATAGATTGGGATAATCCAGAGCATTATAGAAAATAAAATCATCCATTCTAAAAAGGGCTGAGATATTGTGGGTGGATTTGCAATAAACAGGATTCCCATCGCAGGTGTAGAAAAAAACATAAATAATCCGAGAATTGTATGGAAAATCGTATCTTTCAACATAATCACCAGACCATTATATATCGAGGCGAGTCCGAACGCTCCAAAAACCAATACGGAAAATTGAAGATGCAAGCCTAATTCCGTAGTTCGGTCTTCAGAAAAGAGTCCAATACCGAAAAATCCGAGTGAGGCAAGAAAAAGAAAAAATAGCCCAATAAGAGACAAGATTTTTGTTATAAATCTATAAGTCTTTCCAAAAAAGCCCGGATACTCTTGATAATCCTTGAATAGGAGAGTTGAAAAGTAAATAAAAATCGGAATAAACAGAATAGAGGTAAGCATCGCGCTAATGTCTAATAGAAGGGGTGCGGGAGTGTAATTAAGAGAACCCAAATCGGAGATATAATTATCCCAAATATTATATGATTCTGGACCAAAGAAATAAGCGATAATTACTCCTATTAAAAGTGCGGGAAGAAATATTAATAGTGTTGCATACATGCATGATTTAACTAACTTAGGGTTGGTTAAAAACATATACAACTGGTTTAATTTGCTGATGATTGGGTTCTTTCGATTCATTTTTAAATAATTCCTGAAGATGGTATTTTTTTAGGAATCCTCAATAAAAATATCCTTATTAATGTAAAGAAAAATGAGATTTAAATTTGTTTTTGGGATCATTAAAGGATTATCATTAGTATTCAACCTTAGTTTAAATACTGGCAAATACAAAGGCTAATAGACCTAAAAATGCACCAATTTTTAATAATAGGCTTATCTTACTAAAACTTTTCTTTTCCAAATCGCTAATCAATGAGAGTACTAGCGCGAGAAAAACGATTCCAAGACCAAATAACATAGAAATAATGAATGCCCATAGATTAATTATATTTGTAAATACTGGTAAAACAAAGAAGATGATGGCAAGCACATCACAAACAATAGATACATATAGGGCATTTTGAATCCCGATCGTTATAGCTAATGTTTTGACACCTTCTCTCTTATCTCCTTCTATATCTTCACAACCCTTCACAATTTCACGCGCTAACAATAAGAAAAATGAGGTTAAGAAGAAAAAATAGATATAGAGTGGGAGATTGTATCCATTTAAAATTGCCCCATACAGCAATCCAATTGAAAAGGAAACACTGACAATGATATTTCCGATAAATCCACTCTTTTTTCCCCATGCCGCATATAGCCACCCGATAAACGCAAAGAATGCGGCTACCACGATATTGATAAATCCTAAATTCATGAACCAGCTATGAAATACTGATAATAAAATACCAATGAGCATTATTCCCAGATATAAGTATTTTGCTTCCTTTAAGGTTAAGTCTCCTCTTGGGATCGGTCGTTCTGGTCGATTGATTCTATCTATTTCTATATCATAAATATCATTTATGATCATCCCGCTTCCCGCGATAAGGATATAGGTAATAACACCTATGATCAGGTTTAATATCAAATCCAATAAAGGAACTCCAGTTCGCGTATTAAGAACCCCAATTATAACAGTCAAACTTCCCATGAGACAATTTATAGGTCGAATAACCTCTATGGCGGCTTTTGCTTTCAATTCGTTCACCCTAAAAAGAGTAATTATTTTTTAGCATAATTCTTTTTATGATGTTTCCCAACATTTTTAATCTCATCGATAATTGGTTTTAGCGATTCACCATTATCGTTTAGTACATTTTTTTCGATGAACGTGCCCATTACAATGATGTCCGCTCCCGCTTCTACAAATTCTCTAGCATCTTTTTTATTTTGGACACCTCCACCAGCAATTACTGGCACTGATAAAACTCGCGATGTAAGCGAAATGTGTTTTGCAGGTATTCTATCACCACCGGAACCAGCTTCGAGATAAATAAGTTTAAAACCGAACATTTCAGCTGCAAGTGCATATGCTGCGGTAATTTTCGGTTTATTTCTTGGAATTAATTTTGCATCTCCAATCCAGCCCGCACTCGCTCCTGGCTCTATTATTAAATATGCCATTGGGATATGTTCCAAGCCAGACATCTTCACCGTATAACATGCCATCGCTTGTTGTCCTATTATAAAATAAGGATTTTTAGAATTCAACAATGACATAAATAATATTGCGTCTGCGTGCGAAGAGACACATGAAATGCCCCCCGGAAAGATGATTACGGGTGTCTCTATTTTCTCCTTAATCTTACAAATAGTCTTATCGACAAATCCTTGATCAAACGCAGTGCTTCCACCAATTAAGATAGCATCTGTGCCTGCCTTCTCCGCATAAGAAGCCATCTTAGCGGCTTTCGAGGGGCTTTGATTCATCGGATCTGGGTCTATCAGGGAGAAATGCAGAGCACCCTCCTTATTGATTTTTTCTATTAAATAATTATAAATTAAGCCTTCTCCAGCACTTTTTCCATTCAATATAGTATCAACCATACTAATTATCACTTGTAATTGATTGTTTATTATTTTTATTTTTCTTTTGCTTCAATTACCATCCGCTTTATTTTCGAATAGATTTCCTTCACTCTGTCTTTCCAATCTTCAAAATATGTAACTTTTTTTGGAAATGCTTTATATAAACTATTAATTTCATTCATTCGAATTCTTAAATAATTCAAATCCAATAATAGATTCGGACGAGAAATTCCCTTAAATGCCTTAAAGGCCATATCCCATAATGATAAACTTACTTCTCCCGTACCCGCAATCTGGAGAATTTCCGATGCAGTCAGAATCTCTTTTTCAAGTCCAAAATTCAAATCCACATTACCTAAACTCTGTAGGACTCTTCTGAGTAGATCAAGAGCTGCAAATTCTGCTCCAAAATCGATCATGACCTTTCTATTGTATTCCCAGAGCTGATTTATGGAATAATCTCCCGCTTGTATCGCATCATATGCAGTTTGGGCAGCGAAATATCCTCCCCGCATTGAAGGGTCTATCCCTCCGCCATGTAAAGGGCTCACTTGACACGCTGCATCTCCAACAAACATTATTCCATCAGAAGCACAAGACCATAAAGGACGTCGTACAGGAACCACCCCCCCTCCTGACGAAACTATTTCTATATCAGTTGTATGAATGAATTCTTTAAAAGCATATTCTTTATAATAATCTTTCACTTTACCTCCGAATTTTGGATAGACTCCCAGTCCGAGATTAATTGAATATCTATCTTTAGGGAAGTACCATATATAGCCTCCAGGGGCTTTTTCTTGATCTAAAATAATGGTAATATATTCTTGATCTTGAACCTCTTGGTCACGAGCAGGAAATTTAATTATTTCCCGATAACATAAAATAGCGTCCTCATCGGAGATATTTTTTTCGATAATTGGGCTTTCAATTTTTTTACGTAAAGGAGAATAATACCCGCACGCATCAATGACTAATTTAGAATGTAACTCATGCTCACTCCCATCTTTGGTTTTTATTTTCACACCTGAGACATATCCGTTAGAATCATAGAGAAGGTCTAATGCCATAGTATGATCCATAAAAGTTTCCACCCCCGCCTTGAGGGCTTCTTCGAGTAATCGCTGGCCAAACATTAGCCTATCCACGATATAACCCGTTTGTTTTGGGTCTATCATCGTAATACATTTTTGGCGGTTTGGAGGATAGAGCTTTGCTCCCTTTATATCGCACGATTTTTCTTTACCGCTTGGTGGGGAGATCTGAAGAATATCGAATATTTCTTTACCTACAGCATCTCCGCAAATTTTCTTACCAATATCATATCTTTCTTTTCTGTCTATTAAGCATACGTCTAAATTTTTTTTGGCAGCAAATCGGGCGGCCGTAGTACCGCCAGTACCTGCGCCACAAATAATTAAATCAAATTCAGTTTTTTCAAGTTCCATTTTCAATAAACTCAGTTTTTACCTTGATCTATTCTAACTATAATGCTAAATAAAATTTAACTTTTAAAGTAATTCCTATAAATGCAACTCTTGATAGGTAGAATACTCAAGGGATGGAAAAGAGTGTTTAAACTCAACATCGACAAAAACTACAAATATATATTTTTGTAAAATTTTTATCATTCTAAATAATAGATTATTTTTGTTTTATTATGAAACAAATAGATTTAGAGGTCGAGGATATTTTTGGAAGTAATCAGAGATTTACCTTCCTAATTGGAGCTGGGTGTTCCGTGGACGCTCCTTCTTGTCAACCAGCGGGTAAGGTTATGATTGATGCTATGCTCGATTTCGCTTGTGTGAAAGGCGAAGCAGAGAAAATCAAATCTCTGGATAATCTTCGATTTGAAGCCTTAGTGGAAATTTTACGGGACAATCTAGACGAGGATTTGAAGATAATCAACTTTTATGGAATATGCGAAAGCCCAAACATTCAACATTTTTTCTTAGCAGATATGATCAGTAGGGGTCATTTCGTTATGACCACCAACTTCGATTATCTAATTGAACATGCATTAGTTCAAATAGGTATACCGAAAGAGGAACTGAAGATTATAATAACTAAAAAGGAATTTGAAGAATATAGTCATCCAGACGACCTTTTTCAAAGAGGAATAAAAACTTTGTATAAAATCCACGGCTCTAAAAAAGATATTATAAAGAATGTTGACACAGGAGATACATTGGTCGCAACTATAGAAGCATTCGGTTCTAATAAGGAAGGATTAAATGTATTTCAAGTGGAACCATTTAAGAAAAAGATGTTTGATAATATCACAAAAGATCGATCCATTGTGGTAATGGGATATTCTGGAAGCGATGATTTTGATGTAGTACCCACCTTAAAGGCATTACAACACGTCAGAGATATCATTTGGATTAATTATGTCAGTGAAAAAGACTATTTTGCAGTTTTTGAAGTTGAGGAAGAAGATGTGGCGAATAGAGATGATTGCGGGAAAATCGATCAAATTTTAGTAGATATTAAACGAATGGGATTTAAGGAGCATGTGTATAGAGTGGATGTAAATACCTCTCAACTCATATCGGAACTTATGGAGCTTAATCCCCCAATAAATAACTCTGATTTTACCATAAATCCTTTAGAGTGGCTAAGAGAAAATATCGAACCTCCAGGAAAGTTCCTCGAATATTATATCCCTCATAAAATATACTTAGAACTGGGAATGTTCGATGATGCGATGAGATGTGCCGAAGAAATGCTCAAAATCACCGATGAATTAGACGACGAGGAAAATAAAGCGACGACCCTAAGTAATATCGGTACAATTCACTTTAATAGAAGCAATTTTGAACAAGCCGAAAATTATTTTACGCGAGCGCTGAAAATAGACGAGGAATTGGGTATCGCCTATAAGAATCCAGCAACATATGCGAGCTTGGGAAAATTAAAAGCTGATACCGGTCGATATAAGGAGGCATTAGATTATTATGAGCACGCCTTAAAGCTTACGGAAAATCTGGATGCTGATAATAGTCGAGCGATTTATTATAACCAAATTGGAAATATCCTTCAGAATCTCGGTAAGTATGAAGAAGCCTCCATCAATTATACCAAAGCATTAAAATTAAATGACAAAACAGGGGATTTATCGGGAAAATCGATCACTCTCAATAATATTGGAAGCCTTTATTATGATATAGGAGATATCCCTAATGCTTTAGATAATTATTTAAAATCCTTAGATATAGATACACAGCTGGGAAACTATGTTGGAGAGTCGTCTCTCTATAATAATATTGGGTTAATTTATTATGACCAAGGAGATATCTCTGAAGCTATGAATTGGTTCAATAAAGCATTAGAATTAAATGAAAAAGTTGGAAATAAAAGCACGCAATCCATTACCTATGGGAATTTAGGATTAGCCTACCAACATCTGAAGAAATTTGATGCTGCCTACGAATATATGATACAATCATTAGAAATTAAAGAGGAACTAAATCTCGATGCAGAAAAAGGAATCATACTGAATAATATCGGGAATCTCTACTTCGAACAAGAAAATTATGATGAAGCGTCTAATTGGTATGAAAAAGCACTTAGTTTGAATGAGGAATTGGGGAATCTTCCGTCTATGGCGATCACATTGAATAATATCGGAACAGTCAAAGAGCGAAATGGATTTTATACTGAAGCTGTGAAATATTATGAACAATCCAAATCCATTTTTCAAAAACTTGGCAATAAATTATCCATCTTAACGATCAATAATAATGTCGGCAACAGCTTCAAAAAACGTGGTGAATATGATGTAGCTCTCGAATATTTTAACGAATCTTTGAAAATCGCTGATGAGTTAAATAATCGTCCAGAAAAAGCGAACACATATAATGCAATTGGGGAATTGTACTCTGAACGGGGCGAATATGAAAATGCGTTGGAGATTTATCAAAAAGCATTACCCATATTCCAGGAATTTAATAATATTGCTAATGAGGCGCTCTGTCGTAATTCGATTGGACTATTGAACAATGCGCTGGGGAATCCCAATATAGCGATTGAAAATTGGAAAAACGCTCTAAAAATCAGTGAGGATTTAGAAAATATAGAATGGCAGATTATCTTGCTCAATAGCTTATCCCAAACCTGTGAAGAAAATAAGGATTTTCATAAAGCATTGGAATATTATATGAAACTCGCGACTATTTACGAAGAGAATGAGGATTTCGAACAATTATCTACTCATCTCAGTAATATCGCAAATATGTCAAATAAAATAAATCAAGTTGAGATGGCAATAAAATATTATCAGAAAGCGATTAAGATTGCTGAGAAATTAGATGATAACGTTCGGTTGGTCAAACACGCCAAGTATTCAAATCGAATTGGGATTATTCAATTCAAAAAAGGCATTTATGATGAGGCGCTCGCGATGTTTGAGGCATCACTAAAAAATATTCAAAAGGCGAAGCTCGAAGATTCTCCTTTGGCAAAGTCGATTCGGAAAAACATAACCGCAGTTACCAAAAAATTAGGATAAGAACCAGTTATAGAAGACAAAAAAGACAGAAATGGAAGTCGAAAATTCGACTCTCTCATTCCTCCTCAGGGATAAAAGTTTCTTTATTAAAATTCTGAGTTTATATTATTGTTATCTCGCTCTTTTAGACTCTTTTATGAAGTTAGATGAGAGTAGGGACAATTGCCAATAACCAAATTATTAATGTGGTTGAGATAGGGACTGTAAGATCGTCATATGTACTTGGGCTGATAAGTTCGATAAATGTTCCCAACAGACTGGTTATTAATGAATAAAGGATCACTAAATCTAATCCAAGTGTAAACTGAGTATCACATGGCAAATAACCAAATATGAAAAATGTCCCAAAACTCAGGATAAAAGCAGATACGAAAAACACTGCTGAGCCTTCTAAACTCCGTACTGTGCCCGTATATTTGATATTTATTCTATGTTTGCCATATTTCTTCCCAAAAAGCGAGGCAAGTGTATCGGAGATGATCATAATTAAAATGCCGGCTATGGGAAAATAAAATCGTGTTGGATCAACGATGGCAAATAAAGTTACCAAAAAGGTTATCGACAGGCAATAATGGAAGGGACCTTCAAGAAATCCGACTTTTTCTTCAGCTTCTTCTCCAATTGTATCATAAAGCTCTTTTAATTTCTTGACTTTGCTATCTCTTCCGCTGAATAACGTAACTATCGTCAGCGAACCCGCTATAATCACGGCATACCAAGGCCACGAGAAATAGGGCGTGGATAATACCGAGAGCCCCGCAAACAAATGAACAAACTTTCTGGCTTGGAATTTAGTTATAATATCTTTTTTCTTTAATTGTACCGGTAGCATGATTGTTGCGCCTACATACAAATAGGCACCAACTAATAACAATAAATCGAATAATATTAGTTCCATAGTTAGTATTTATTAAAATAAATAAAAAGTTCAATCCGATATATAAAAATATGAATAGTTAAAATTAGGAAAAATGAGATAATTACTTAGATACGAATAAGATTAGGAAGAATATTTATTGATAGACCATGGAATCCCGAGACCCGGACTCTCTGAATGAATATATCATAAAGGCTTTTACATATAAAAAGGATATGTTAAAATCAGATTATATGATTACAACGGATAATGAAGAAGAGAATTGGAAAATTAACAGAGTAAACCGAATATTATGGCCTGTCTTCTTCAAAGTTTTCCATTTAAAACAATTTATATATTTCAAAAATAAATAGACAAAATAGGTGGATTTTATGCAAGAACCTAAAAATATATTTCGTTCTTTTTTGAATGACCAAAATTATGAATGTATCCAAAAATTTATAGAAGAGCAAAATTTGCAGCGTTCATTTGCTAAATATATAGGTAGCATCAATTCCCTTAAACAAGGGTATTCTCCATGTGAATATCTAACAATCTACAATATTGAAGTGGATCTTAAAACCAAATCCGTAATAGGCATTGAGGTGATCTGTATGGATCCCTATGGGAGCGACGATCCCTACACTCAAGTGAGAGTTAATTTTTCCTTTCAGATTGGGTATGCGTTTAGGAGATATATGGCAAAAAGAAATAATTACATTACACTTTCGAGGAGAAAAGCCAATATTGATGAGAATAAACTTCCCGATGTTGAAGACATGGCAGAAATTGATCGCTGGTTATTTAAATATTCGGAAAGTGAGCTTCAAGAAAGTATATTAAGCCATTCTGATATTAATACTATTGATTTATGTTTGGGATTCAGTGTGAGGGATTTTCAGATCGATCTTGGGGATGAGTGTGCTTTGGATTATTATGAAGAAGAGGAACTAAGCGTTCTTAATGATTATGCTATTGGGATCTTTAATCAGGATTGGATTGTCCGTTATATGGTGCCAAAACGCCCCAAATTATCGAATCTTGAATAGGTTATTATCCATGAAATGGCTGATTTTGGTGTGATAATTTTCTTCCATTTTAACAATATCATTGGGAAATCTACAACACTCAAACATATTGAGATAGATGGATTCGGTTTGATCAATTTCGACAAAATCGCACTAGACCAAATAAATATTTTAGAAGTTCTAATTCTGAAAGCTACTAGATTTAAACCAGTTCATCAAAAAATATTCCAAAATATGCTGCATCTTAGAAAATTCGTTTTCAGTGAAATTATATTCCAAGATTCGCACCATTTACCCATTAATTTCCTTTCCAATATGAAGGATCTAGAATATATTGATTATAGCAGGAATGATTTAACCTCCTTGACCGATTTGAATCAATTATTAGAATCATTAATCGATCGTGAAAGACTAGAAACCCTTATTCTTGAATCTAATAAGATAAAGCAATTACCCGAAATCATCGGGAAGCTCAAATCACTTAAAAAACTTAGTCTAATGAAAAATGAAATAGAATCACTTCCAGAGTCAATTGGGGATTTAAACTGTCTTGAACACGTGAATTTGAAAAAGAATCGACTAAAATCGCTTCCCGATACAATAGAAAACCTCAATTCACTTAAGAAACTAAATATAAAGAAAAATTATCCGCTTTGCAAGCATCCCGATGAAGAGAATAAAGCTTTATTAGAAAAATTGCATGAAAAGGGTGTGAAGATACATCTATGAGAGAATTGTTGAGAATTAAAAGTAGGAATCCCAATAAAAAATTCAATTTGTTTCAAGTTGGAAAGGATTAAATTATATATTAATACACAATTAAGCCTCTATTTAAATTCTATGAAGATTCACTGTTTAAAATCATAAATTTTAATAAATTATTCTCCATTTCTAACATACGACTAATAATAAGCTAAATAAATTGATAAAAAAATGTTGCGAGTGGGGATAATTGGTGCGGGTGTCATTTCGAAGCTAAATGCTTTGGGATACATTTATTCGAAAGACGCAGAAATCGTTGCAGTGGCGGACAAAGATAAAGATAACGCCATTGAAAAATTAGAACGTTGGGGGATTCGCACGGCAAAAATCTATGAGAATTATAAAGATATGGTGGATAAAGAGGATTTGGATATAGTAGAAATCTTGACGCCGCACCATCTTCACGCTCCGATGACTGAGTTTTGCGCGGAAGCGGGAGTCCCCGCCATCTCCGTCCAGAAACCGATGGCGCATTCCATTACCGACTGTCAAAAAATGATTGACGCGTGTAAAGAGCACAGTGTAAAACTGAAGGTATTTGAGAACTTTATTTTTGCCCCACATATACTAAAAGCAAAGGAGCTATTAGACGAAGGAATAATTGGAGAAAGAACCAATTTTAGAATTAATACAGTGCTTACTGGCGGACCCCATATGCCTTATAGTTTAATTGAATCATATTTATGGAGAGTTCAAGTGGATAAATGCGGAGGAGGCCCTCTGGTGTATGATGATGGAATTCATAAATTTTCACTGGCCTTATGGTTGATGGAACAAGAGCGTGTGGAAAAAGTCTATGCATGGATTGACTATTTTTCTGGAATTATGGATGGTCCGAGTAATATCTTTTGGAAATACCCCACAGAAGAGGATAAGCCCCCTAAATATGGCTCCATGGAATTCAGCTTAGCACCGAACATGTATTTTCCAAGTAATTACTACGCATGCGAAGAATTTATTGAGATTTCTGGAACAAAAGGGATGATGTGGATTAATCAATGTACTTCAGGTGGAAATTTCTTATCAAAAGCATCAGAATATCCTCCCATTGTAGTATATACCGACGGTGAAGTTAAAAATTACGGCGAGGATTTAGCAATGGATTGGCGATATTCCTTTATCCATTCCACAAAGGATTTTATTGAGGCGGTCAAAAATGATAGGGATCCGATTTATACCGGGGAGGGAGGGATGAACCTTTCGATATTCGCGAAAATGCCTTACATTTCGAATCAGGAGCAGAGAGAGGTGTTTTGGGACGAAATCACGCCATTAGCAGAGGCAAATAACTCGTGCATAGTGGAGAAATTCTTTACCAAACGGAAATCTATTTTTCAGATGCTTAAATATAATTGGCGCCTGAGAAAGGATATGAAAGAGGGAAAGAAGGAAGGCTTAAAGCATACTGAGTTTAAATATCCGTATCAAAAATAAAGAATAAATTCCAATGCTCCGGATTTACAATGATTATTATAAATAAAATTCAGATTATTTATCTTATATTCTAACTTCATGACCTTTAGAAGCGGATTTAACCGCAGCTAAGTTATATTTTAAAATCTCGCGCGCTTGGTGACCGCTCAATATCGGTTCCGCATTCCCCCGAGCAGCGTTGATAAAATGCTTTGTCGCATTAATGAAACTAAATTTCCAATCTTTTTTGAAATTAGTAAAAGATTCAACTTTTCCGTCTCTAACCACGATAATCGGAGCAAAGGCGTCATCATTGGACATTGAATTACCAATAGACGTCCCTTGATTAATCTTCATCAAGCCTCGTGTGCCCACGATCTCAATGAATTCATCAGTAGAATAATATTCAGAAGGAATTTTCATTTCTGGTAAATAAGTAAACTCCATGTTCCCATATTGCGGAACTACATGGTTTTCCAGTTGTTGAAATTTAAACATTACATACGCGGGCACATCTAAGCCATGAAAGGTATCGTGCCATGCAAATATTTTCTCAATTTTTTCTTGAAAGAAGAATCTGGTTAATGCAAAGGCATGCCACGCATTGTCAAATAGAATAGGAGAGCCTTTCTCAGAGTCACCCCCAACTTTTTTAGGCTCACTTCGCCAATCATTTGATTTACCTTCTTGTTCCCATCCCCCTTTTCCAGCAATAACAGTCTTAATTCGAATTGATGTTGGTTCTCCAATATAATCACCGCTAATAAGCTCTTGCGCTTTTCGGATATGATCATCAAAATAGAAATTTTCATATACCGATAAGAGAGCGCCTTTTTTGTCGCAAGTTTGAATCATCTTATCTGCTTCTTCTATGCTTAAGGCGATGGGTTTCTGGACAGATATTGCTCTCACACCTGAATTAGCTGCTGATATGCAGACCTCAGAGTGGAGAAAGTTAGGAATGAGAATCTCCACGAGATCCAAATCCTCATTCTGAAACATCTCGGTGTAATCGGAATAAAAGCTAATATCCTCTCCGAGATTGAATTTTTCCGCCTTGTTTTTTGCTTTTTCAACAGTCCGGTTGCATAAAGCAGTAATTTTTATATCATTCTCATCTAGATAACCAAGAATATTAAGATCGAATATTCTTCCCGTTCCGACAAACCCAAGGCTCATCATTTCAAATAATTAAATAATCGATTCTATTTATATTAGAGTATAGAATTAAGGATCTCTAAATGGTTTTACTATCAAATATTGTGAATGGTGCTACGTTTCACTCAGAAAGGTTTCCATCTCTTCAATGTAGGCATCCTTTGCTTCATAATTTATCATGTGTCCTATTTTCGGAGAAAATATAACTAATTTTGATTTAGGAATTTTCTCATGCATTTTTTCAGATTCACTGGAAAGGATGAATACGTCTTTATCTCCAGTGAGAATTAATGTTGGGATTTCTATCAT
Organism: Promethearchaeota archaeon; assembly: GCA_014730295.1. The sequence continues at coordinate 36,498 of WJIN01000397.1, forward strand.
AGAGAGTTTGTCCTCAACATTATAATTATTTACAATAGAATTCATCGTCTTAAGTCCCACATATTCCGTGTTTTCAAGCGTTTTTTCCACGAACTCATTTATAAGTTCTGGGTTTTTTCTTTGGTACTTTCGATTGAAACATAGATTAATAAAAATGGTTTCAATGATTTCTCTATCTATAATTTTCATCCTTCCTGCATTCAAATCCTCAATGTATTGAACTAATCCGGGATTTTTCAGTGTCGGAGCTGTACCCATCAAAATTAATTTTTTTAGTCTTTTAGCATACAATGGATTTGTTGCATAAAGCAAAGCTATAAAACCTCCCATACTATGACCATGTAGGATTATTTCTTCATCCCCGAGAATTTTTGTAAGAGTCTCTTCAAGAAATTGAGTTAAATCCGTCAATTCATATGCTTCTGATTTGGGTTTATCGCTTTTACCATGACCAAGATGATCTATTGCAATAACACGATAATTATTCGAGAAATATTCTACAAGATCTTCATAAATCCATGAACTGCCTAAAAATCCATGAATAAAGACTAAATTATCTCCTTTCCCTTCATCTAAATAATGAATTTTATACCCTTTATCGAGGTTTATATACGGTATTTCATTCACCACTCTTTTAAATTAATTTTAAATTTAGTAAAAAAACAGATATATTTCGTTTAGGACCTATATAAATGTTAAATTGTTTTTTATGAACTCATAGGTCTATGGCAAATTTCATTAGGTAATTATTTTTATAAATCTTGATGTTAAGAAATCGAATAGAACTCGACCCAAGGAAAGCTTATGAGAGGGCATTATATCATGGATGTGGGTACTCCTATGAAGACTTAAAAAAGCCCCGAATTGCCATTGTGAATTCGTGGAATGACGTAAATCCAGGACACATCCATCTTAGAAAACTCGCTAAAAAAGTAAGACAGGGTATAGAACAGTCCGGGGGCACACCCATGGAATTTAATACCATCGGTGCGTGTGATGGAATCGCGAATTCTGGCAACTTCTCCAAATATGTCCTACCTTCGCGAGAAATCATTGCTAATTCTGTTGAAGCTATGGTAAAAGCATATAATTTTGATGGAATGGTGATGCTCTGCTCATGCGATAAAATTATTCCCGGAATGCTACTTGCAGCAGCGAGATGTAATATACCCACAGTGTTTCTAACAGGTGGAATAATGGATCCGAAAACATTCAAAGAAGGAGCGCTTAAAGGAAAAACATTTGTAACCAGCGATATAAAAGAAGCAATCGGTCAATATAATGCCGGAAAATTAACGAAAGAAGAATTTTTTCTCATCGAATCCCAAACTTGTGCTTCAGCGGGAGCCTGTAATATGATGGGAACCGCAAATACAATGGCATGTATCGTAGAGGCTATGGGACTTTCCCTTCCGAATTGTGCGACTGCTAGCTCCTATGGATTAGAAAGAGAGAATATCAGTATGGAAACGGGAAAAGTAATCATGAATCTAGTAAAGCATAAGCTTACAGCATTGGATTTCATAACCCATAACGCAATTGAAAATGCTATCAAGGTCTCTCTAGCCTTTGGAGGCTCAACAAATATGATTTTACATATGTGTGCTCTCTCCCATGAAATCGGGGGAGAATTAAACCATTTTGAATTTGATAAACTAAGCAGAAATGTCCCTCTTTTGGCAAAATTTAAACCCGCATCGGAGATTACCCTTACCGAATTTCATAATCTCGGCGGAGTAAAAGTATTGATGAAGAAACTCAGTCCTTTACTCAGTTTGGAAACAAAAATGGTTATTGGAAAGTCTTTGAAGGAATATCTTGATGGGATAGAATATGAAGAAAATTATATAGTACGAGAACATAATAATCCCATAGAACCACAAGGGGGAATTGCTGTATTAAGAGGGAATTTGGCCCCAGAGGGGGCAATAATAAAACAGAGTGCTATTAATGAGAAGATGAAGCATCATAAAGGGCCCGCAAAAGTATTTGAATCAGAAGAGGAAGTGAAAGAGGCGTTGATGAATAAAGAAGTAAAGGAAGGAGATGTTCTGGTAATTAGGTATGAGGGTCCAAAAGGTTCTCCTGGGATGAGGGAATTATCGATCCCAGCAGCAATCTTAGTTGGTATGGGATTAGGAGATTCGGTTGCGATGATAACTGATGGAAGATATTCAGGTGCAACACGGGGTCCTTGTATTGGTCATGTTTGTCCCGAAGCAATTGAAGGCGGACCCATTGCAATCGTTAAAGAGGGAGATATAATTGAAATCAACATTGATAAGCGTTCATTAAATTTACTGATTCCTCAATCCGAAATTGATCGAAGATTAGAAAATTGGAGCCCTCCGGCACCAAATATAACCACGGGATACTTGAATATCTATCGTAAAATTGTAAGCTCTTCAAAATATGGGGCTCATTTATAGAAGAGGGAAAACCATAATGCCAAATGAAAAATATATAAAACAAATTCTTGAAAAGATTTCTTTTCCCCGGCTTTCAGGAACAAGATTTGAAAGAAAAGCTGCACAATGCATTAAAAAAGAAATAGAGCATCTCAATTTACCTCCAAAAATTCAATCTTTCCAATTTACTTCATTTTATCCTCGGATTTATAAAAAAACCTCGTTTCTATTGCTCTTTTGGATAATTCTTGTATTGTTTGTTAATATTAATGCCGTGTTCACTTTAATGAATATTCTTATTGTGTTATTGATATTCATTCCATTGGTATTAATTACAAGAAAACCCGAAAATATTCGAATTGGGAAGAAATATACCTCTGAAAATGTATATGTGAATCTCAATCCCGACAGCGAGGATGGTCCGAACCAGAATATAATTGCAAAAAGACTTCAAGTATTATTTCTCTGTCACATAGATTCTAAATCTCAGAAACTCTCAATCAAATTAAGAGTTATTAGTGTGAAAGTATGGATATATTCGCTTTTTGTGATAATAATTTTTCTGGTGCTTAAATATCTCTATTTCAGCGAGAATCTTATTTTTAACCTCATTCTTTCAATTATTATCGGACTCCATTTTATTGCGACAATCCTACAAATCATTAATAGTACTCATAATAAATCTCCAGGAGCAATAGATAATGCATCTGGGATTAGTTTGGTATTAGATTTATTATCTTATTATAGAAAACCAGAACCTCGTCCGAACAATATAGATCTCTGGTTTATATTTACGGGAAGTGAAGAGACGGGAACTATGGGAGTGCGACATTTTTCTGAGATTATTAAAAATTATGATGAATCTAACGTGCGATATCTTAATCTCGATTCTATTGCAAAAGCGTTGGATATTTTCGGACCTTTGAAAAGTAAAGTAAAAAAGGATAAGTTCTTATCGACATTCTTTGAATTCTCAAAAGAACTTGAGCCGAAATTCCATCTAAAGAGATATTTAGTGGCGGTAAATCGAAGTGATGGATATTATTTAAAGAGATTAGGTCTAATGGGATTAGGTTTGGGGGATAAAACTTCCTATAAACATATTCATTCCCCTCAAGATAGCCTAGATAAAGTATCAGCTAAATTCTTGGCAGATATTTCCAGAGTAATTGTAAAATTCTTAAAGGAGTTTGACAATACTCTAATGTAAGAATGGGAAGGATTTTCCTCAAATATAATAATTAATTTTTGGTTATCTATGAATAGAGAATTCAATGAAAAAGAATTAGGCCTAATAACTACTCCTGAAAAAACTGCTCGTTATTTAATCTCTAAACTGGCAAATACCAATAGAAATAGCAAAATATTGGATCCATGTGTCGGGCCAGGTGTTTTTATAAATATCCTTTTAGAGAGAAATATACATCCTTCTCAAATATATGCGTTTGATATTAATAAGAAATATAAGAAACCTCTTGAAAACTTAGGTATAAATTTTGAGATTAAGGACACTCTCCTCGACATTAACAAGAATGATTTTAATAAGTTCGATTTTATAGTGGGAAACCCCCCTTATTTAAACAAATCAAGTATATATATTAAGAGAAATAAGAAAAAATTAAAAAAAATATATGGAAATATAAACGCTCATGAAACATATTCAATGTTCATAGTGAATAGTGTGTGGAGATTAAAGGAGAGAGGTGTTCTGAGTTTTATCACAAGTGATTCTTTTCTGACTTTAAAAACACATAAAAAGCTAAGAAAATTTATATTAGAACATTGTGTCATAAAAGAATTATTCTTAGCTCCATCTGATTTATTTCTGAATCAAAACGTAAATACATCACCTGCAATTATCGTTTTGGAAAAGAGAACTGGGAAATCTAATGAAGCTAAAAGATTTAATAACGTCATGAGGTTAATTCCAAGAGTTAATCATGAGAATCAATATCACAATCCCCCCAAAGTAATCTCATTTAAGCAAAAAAAATACCATCTATTACCTTTTAATGTATTTTTTACGGATATAGAACAGGAAATTATTAATTTATTTGAACAATCCCCACGAATGAGAAATTATATCCGTGGTTATATAGGGATGCACACCCATAACAATCGCAAGTATATAGCAGCCATAGAAGGTACAGAATTGAGCGCCATTTTTCAAAGTCGAAATGAAAAAATTAATGATCCCAACAAAAAATATAAAATTCTTCCCAGGAAATTATTAAACTCAGATGAATGGAAACCTTATATGAAAAGAGGAGGGCTGGATCAATATTATCGCCCAATTATGGAAGCCTTAGATTGGAGGGAGGAATCCAGAAAGGTATATGATATCCCAAGTAATGCTCCATTCGAACAAGAAGGGATTGTTATAAGTGGTGTCAGTTCGCGATTAGCGGCCCGATATATGCCTTCAGGATGCTATTGGGATTCTAATAAGGCAATGGGTTTCATCATAAAAGATTCTCGCTTTTCCATTGAATATATCTTAGGTCTGCTCAATAGTTCGCTATATAATTATCTTGCTAAAGGTATAATCAATAATACAGCGAGTATTCAATTAACGGGACTTCATTCCATTCCAATTATTTTACCCGAAAAAGATGTTAAAATTAAGGTTGAAAAATTTGTAAGAGAGATAATTTCGGGTAAAAAAAAGAGTTTAAATTATGATTATTCTCGAGAACAAAAAGAAATCGATAGGCTAATTTTTGAGTTATATGCTAAAAAGTTTGATTTTCCCACGATACTGAAAGAAAAGCTGGATAGAAAATATGCAATTTACGCGTAAAAGAATATAAATAATAAAGTTTTTCAGTCTAACTAGCTTCCTATTTGATAAAAACCAATATAGAGATAGGTGATTATCATTCCTTTAGTACAAATTAATATGTGGAAAGGAATTGAAGAAGAAAAAATTAAACAATTAATTGAGAGAATTCCAGAAGTATTCGTAGAGATGGATATCCCAAGAGAAGCTGTGGAAGTGATTGTTCATGAGATTCCCAGGACCCATTGGGGAATTGGCGGTGTGCAACACTCAGAAAAATTTAAAAATAGATGAGAAATAAAAAGAAATGACTAAATCTTCTCTTTTTCTTTTAAATAAAGAAGATTGTATTTTAAATAAAATATGTACGTAATTGATTTGAATAAAAATAAAATAATAAGAATATTATTGTAGTTTTTCTTCTTGCTTTTCTTCTTCGTATTGCTTTCGCCGCTTAGTAAGATACTCTGGAATAGGAACGTCCCACCATCCTACTGCTGGACTTCCAGTATATGGAAATTCACGCTGTACTTTAATTTCTATTAACGCGGGTTTGCCTGATTCTTTAGCTCTCTCTAAAGCGGGTTGGATTTCTTCCTTTTTAGAAATCTGCTCAGCGTAGCACCCATAAGCCTCTCCAATCTTAGCAAAGTCCGGGGAGTAGGTCTCTCCGTTTTCCTTATTGAAAGCAGTTCCATAACCCCTCTCTTCTCCAAAAGCAGATTGCTGCAAATCTTTTATTGCTATCCAACCATGGTTATTGATGACGATAAAATATAGATTTTTCAAGCCTAATTGCACTGCAATTGAAAGTTCTGATATTGTCATCATGAGATCACCATCTCCAACCAGAGCAGCTACTTGTCTATCAAGTTTACCATTATCTATAACACCTAATTTCGCTCCTATAGCTGCTGGTACACTATATCCCATGGTTGAAAATCCTCCCGCTGTTAGGCATGTTTTTGGTTCATAAAACGGAAATTCTTGGAGCATCTGCGCTTGAACATTTCCAGAACTCGTCACGACAATAGCATCGCGGTCTAAAAATTCCCTAACTTCTTGGAGTACGGTCGAAATCATTACGGGAACCTTACTGTCGTCTCGATGCTCTTCAAGAAATTCAAACCATTTTCTTTTTTCTTCCAGCATCTCCTTAAAGTAATCTGTATCTTCATAATTTTTATCAAAGTCTTGCTCTTGTAATTCAGTTATGATTTGGCTTAGAACAGACTTCGCATCACCAACAATACCAACTTCTGTGGGGTAATTCTTTCCAATTTCATTCGGATCGATATCCACATGGATTAATTTTGTAGGCGGAATAGAAAAGCTCACTCCTTGTTTATAGGAACTAGAGGATTCATCGGCAAATCTGCATCCAACTGCTAACAATACATCAGCTTTAGATGTCATTTTTAACCCAACGGTCGTGCCTTTAGATCCGCTAGCCCAACAGAATAAAGGATGATCATTTGGAAATGCATCTTTTCCCATCATTGTCGCAACCACGGCTGCACCTGTCCTTTCTGCTAACTCTTTAACCTCCTCGAAGGCTTCAGCTGTTATAACTCCCCCACCCAAAAATATAACCGGTCGTTCTGCTGATTTTAGTAATTCCGAAGCTTGATTTATCAGTTTGGGATCTCCAAGCACCCTTCCTAATGGTCGTCGCTCCTTCGGTTCTGGAATTTCAGTCTCAATAGCCGCCGCTTGAACATCCATGGGCAAATCGATATGAACAGGTCCTGGTCGTCCTGTGAGCATTTGATTGAAAGCACGTTGCATTATTGAAGGCAATTGCTCAACAGCGACAACTTGCCACGCACGCTTTACGATGGGTTCTAGAATACGGGGAAAGTCTGAGTCTCTGCGTCTTTCAATTTCTTGAAGTACTCCTTTTCCACGCATATGTACATGAGTATCTCCCGTAAGTACTAAGACTGGCATACTATCCACATATGCATCAGCAAGTCCTATTGCTGTATTGATAGCACCCGGTCCTATGGATGTAAAAACGCATAATGGTTGCTTTGTTACCCGATAATATCCAACTGCGAGGTGAACTCCTGCCATTTCTTGCTTTGGTTGGATGAGTTTAATTTTATCACGATTTTTATAAAAAGCATCTACTAAGGCTAGGCATCCGTGTCCTGGAATCCCCACAACATAGGGAACATTTTCTTTGATAAGATATTTGGTAATTATTTCGCTTCCAGTATATTTTGGCATTTTTTTTAATCGTTTAGCTTATAATTATGCAATATAGTCGCAGCGATTTAAAATAGTTTGTAGAAAATAAATTATAGGGATATGAAAATTTGAGAGATAGTCTTAAAACAAAAAAAGGTTTTAAGAAGGGATAAAAAGAGATTATAATTTTAGCTCTTTTAGTTTTTTTTTAATTTTTGTGGTTTTTTCAGGGAATAGATCATATACTCTGAAGAATACAATCAATCCTATTAGAGTCAATATCATTGGTATCAATGCAGTATGTAATCTAATACCAAATCTCGCTAATTCTGTTTGATCTGATAAATTAGCATTAAATCCCGTAAGTTCATGAACCACGGCGAAAATTATACCTTGAGCAATCAAAGCAAATCTATTGAAAAAGGTATATACACCCATAAACGCACCCTCCAGGTGTTGTTTTGAATTCAAAGTAGCCTCATCTATAGCATCTGCCATAACGGGATTTCTACCGATTCTTAATGCTCCGCCTCCAATTCCTAATAACACAGCAGAGAAAACTAGCCAAAATAAATCATTAGCAAACATGAATGGAAGTAAAAAGATGGTATTTAAAAATACTCCTATAATTAACATCCTACGATTATTATTAATTTTTTCTGAGAAAAATAACCATGGACCGAGAGAAATCAATGCCCCTAAAATAAATCCCGCTAATATATAAATGGATGTTTCCGCCTCTGCCTCTAAGACATATTTCGCCACATATTGAACTGACGCCGTTAAACTAATCCCTATTATTGAATCAAGAAAAAAGATTAAGATTACCGCAAGAAAGTTTTTATGTTTCAGTACAATTCTAATTGAGTCCCAAAAGGAAATCTGTTGTTTTTGTTCTTCTTTTTCTTTCATGTACCTTTTTTTAAGAGAATTTGATTCACGATGTCCCGGAATAAGGCTTAAAAAGAATATAATGTTAAAAATAACGAAAATCCAGACCATATTAGTATAAGACGCTCTATTTTCATATTCAATTAATAATGGAGGAACAATAAAACCAATGGCGGTTCCAACTAAAGCTAGTGCCATTCTTATACCCCCAGCTCGTCTTCTTTGTTTGTCCGTTTTAAATTTTTCTGGGTAAAGAGCATAATGATTTAAAGAACTTAAAGTAAAAAATAGTTCATAAGAGCATGTCGTAATTAAAATCCAAGCAAAATATATCCACGCACCTACAATTGGGTCGAGATATGGAGGTGAAAAAATAGCTGCTAATGTCAAAATTGCCGGTACAGTTCCAATCATGACCATCGGAAATCTTTTTCCATATTTCTTCCAAAATTTATTCGGACGGTCCGTCAAATATCCAATTAATGGGTCATTTGCAGAATTCCAAATGGCAAAAATCACGTAGGCAAAAGTTACTATCCAGATATCTAATTTTACTTCGGTCTCCCAAAAAAGAAAGAAGAAAGCCCCAAAGATTCCATTAAACACCTCATAGATAAAATCACCCATTCCGAAAGAAACCATAGATGATATCCCTTCAGAATTAATATTTTCATTATGATCGCTGGCAATAGTGGTATTTTTATCCTTTTTAGACAATATTTTCACCATAATATCCAATCTTTTACAATTCCGTAAACATAGTGCGTCCTATAAGTATATAGAAAGCGAAATATAGATAACATATCAGTTTAAGGACATATAAATCTTTTTATGAAATAGACTAAATAAAGAATAAATCATTTCTAAATTGAAGAGGATGTTCATTAAGGATAATTAGCTAAATGATTATATTAATTGATTATATATTTCGCATGTCTCTTGAATCGCTGAACCATTTTAGGACTCTAGCTAGCATAAAATGATTTGATAAAATGATTTGAGCGATATATTGTATGAAATCAGATTCCTAAAATAGGATAAATATTTAAATAAATTAGAGAGAATTATATGATTGCTTTAAACATTTCTTTTGCTCTCTGAAACACTTCTTCGTTTTCTCCTAATTCCAACAGATTTTTACCCAGAAAGTTATATTCTGATATTGTTTTATCATCAGGAAGGAATCCCAATAACTTAACATTTCTTTCGGATATGTTTTCAACTTCTTCCTCCAAAGCTTCTTTAAGAGAATCGGGAAAGCGATTACCAATGATCCAAATATTTTCAAATTCAAGACTCACTTCTTTTGTTAATTCAATAATGCGTTTCATCGTATGGATTCCCATTTTTGATGGATCCGTAACAATTATTAAATCTGTGACATTTCTGCCTGTTTTCCTTGAGAAATGCTCTAATCCTGCTGGTGAGTCTAACAGAGTAATATCATAGTTTTCGGAAAGCGTATCAATTACATTCTTAAGAACAGAATTTATGAAACAATAACATCCTTCCCCCTCTTGTCTTCCCATTTCGAGAATATCAAACTTATCCATCTCGATTAATGACCTAAATACATCTCCTTCAATTATTTGATTTTTCGGCATATCTAAGGGAAGTGATCTATTTTGAATTTTCTCCTTCAACTCGGTCATTTTTGAAGCTAAAGTCTGATTAAATGAGATTTCTTTCCCAATAACATCCCCCACATTGGCATCTGGATCGGAATCGATTACTAAAATCTCACGGGAATCTTTTTCTATGAGATATTTAAGGAAGAGTGCTAATGAGGTCGTTTTCCCAACCCCACCTTTGCCTGCAAACGCTACAACTCGTTTTTTCATTATAAATTACCTCTTATTTTAATTTTATAAAGCTATTTGAGAAAGTCATTAGAGAGTTAAAAATTTGTTAGTGATAAAACAAAAATCAGCATTAGAGAAAAATAAGAATCTAAAATCATTTCGAGTAAGAAATTAATAGAAAATAAGGAATAAAGGACAATCTGAGTTTATTGTTCTTGCTCTTGCTGTCTTTGTTGCTGCTTGTAGTATGGGATGATATTGCTTGTAAAATCTTGGAGAGTGTAAGGAAAATCATCCTCGCTTGCGATTTTACCTAATTCCATTGAAATCTCCCGGGCAAGAATCCAAAATGCTAACCCTAATGCCTTTTTTCCGCGATTATTTGCGGGGATTGCTAAATCAATCCCGGAAAGACTGTCATCAGTATCAAATAATGACACCACTGGAATTCTAGCAAGTTTAGCTTCATTTAGAATTACCTTGTCAGCGTGGGGATCTACGATTACGACGACGCTTGCATCTTTTATATAAGTGTCAATATTTGGATTGGTAAGTGATCCCGGGATAAATCTATCTGTGATAGATCTGCATCCAAGGGCTTCACAGAATTTTCGAACAGGCTCTTTTCCATATCTTCGTACGGAAGAAACAATTACTTTATCGCTACCCTCTTCCACATATTTACTGAGAAATTTCGCCGCAATCTTTAAGCGTTCCTCTGTTTGAGTAAGATCAATGACATATAAACCATAATTGGTTTGTCGATAAATGAATCGTCGAGCGTCCCCTGTTAAAAGTTTCGTACCGATATGAATCCCAGCGGAGAGATAGAGATCCTTTTTCTCCTCATCCTTATCGATAAATGTTTCCTCTTCCTCTTCCAAAAGGTCTATATCGTCCGTGTCAAGTAAGTCAAGCTCCTCCTCTAAATCTAAATCCTCATCGAAGTCTTCTTCAAAGTCTTCTTCAAAATCGACGAGTAAATCCTCATCTATCTCTATATCATCAGAATCGTTCGTATCCTCTGAATTCTTTTTCTTTTTAGCCAAGTTAATACCACGTACTTTAAAGATAAATTGATTAAATAATTATTAAATAGATACTAAACAAAATGTACTATATATTATAATTTTTATTATAGAAATCATAATAACAAATTAAATAAAGTTATTGTGTAAACAAAATGAGGCTTGCAATTGGAGTGGTCGTGGGGTTGATTCTAAGTTTTTTCAGTGTCTCTTTATTCAATGAATGGACTACCTTAAATATGGCAGTCACTTTAGGGCAATACAACTTTTTTTCTGGAATAAGTACGTTGTTAAGTGCCAATTTTGAATTTAATCTCATTGGATTCTTTGCATCGGGATCATATACTATTCCCGGCTTCTTTCAGCCCGCCTTTCTATCGTGCTTATTTTTAGGTTTTCTTTCGGGAGTGATTGTCCAAGGAATAAAGAGAGGTATAATAGGCAGTTTTTTAGTGATCATTATCACTCTCTTAATGTGGATTATTTTCAGTATCTTTTCGGGGCAAGATTTAATGAGCTTTTTTACGGGGACTCAGTTAATTGAAACGATAGGAGGAATCTTAGGAGCTTTATTAGCGGGAGGGGGAGGGGGGTTATTGGGAGGATATCT
>WJIN01000398.1 GCA_014730295.1 Promethearchaeota archaeon
TATATCGTGGGGTATTACTATTCTGTGGTGCTTTTATGATTTTTTTTGGAAGCTATTTAGCCCTAAAGATAGTATTCTTTCCAGATTTTAACTTATTTTATATATTCTAGAAATTAGAAAAACGATGGGGATATATTTGGGGTTTTAATCTTGAGTTCTACAAAATTTAAAGATTTTCCTTTTTCTTAAAATATTCGATTACCTTTACATAAGATTTTACAGGGATAATTTTTGGATTTGTTCGAAAAGAGTAAGGAATTTCTGCATCGCAACGAGAACAAAGATTAGAATGTCTTTGCCAATCTCTAAATTCATCTGCATGAGCGGGATGTTTACAATTCGGACAGAGAACAATTCCCCTTCCTTTATCTTGGGGATACTGTGGCAGATTGAAACAAAAGATGCATTTAAAATCTTCAAGATTAAGGATACCCGCTTTTGGCTTCATACTTCTTATTTTCTTGATAATTTCATCTTTTGACGGCTTCCGCTTGCTTTTTGTTTTCTTTTTAGTTTGTGGTTTTCTTTTAGTCCTTTGTGAAGTAGTTTTGCTTCTTGGCTCGATATATCTCTGAGTTGGACGAGACGGTCTAGATTGCGAACTTCTTGACGCTGCAGATTCAATACTTCTGACTCGATCCCTTCTGGTTGCGATGGCTTCAGGTGTTATATCTGAAATACTTGGTTCTTTTTTCAAAACTCCATATATTGGAATAATAACCAAAAAAATTGTAATAAATAAGAAAATCAAATCGGGATATTGAAATATTGGTCTATATGTAAAAATGGGCTCTTCTTCCAAGATTAGAATTAGGAAGATCATATTTAGAATAAGGATAAATATCGAGAATCCAATAGAAAACTTGCGCGCATTCACAGATCGCTCTTTATAGATATATACTACCTCATATTTCCTTATACACGCAAAAAGTGAATATATTCCATAAAGTAAGAAGGGAAAGGAAAAAACAGTTATCCATGGAGTAAGCAATACATAGACTTGATCTAAATCAATTAATAGTTCATTAAACAGACGGGTATAATATCCAGTATAAAGATAAAACAGTCCTATGAAAATTACACTAATTACAAAAAAAGAGGTATTATGTGGGGAATTAAATTCTCTATAATTCTTGATCTTTTCAAAAAATTTAATAACATAATCAACCCATAGACCAACTAAAATCCATGAAAAAAATATATTTAGAGAAGGTTCGATAAATATTCCGTGTATTAGAGCAAATATTAAACTAATAGAAGGTGGAATAATATATCTTTTTTTAATAAACGTTCACCCGGATTCAATACTTTTAGGACTATTCTTCATCATATTCCAAGAATAAAGCTTTCCCATCAATAATAGGTCTAATGAATTCCATCAATTCCGGCAAGGCACCAACTCCTAAGGACTCAGTAATCTCAAAGGGTATAGGATACCATTTTTGAGTCTGTAAATTGGAGCGGAATATTTTAAATCCAAAAGAGCTTCCATCAATTTGATAAGGATCGATTACGAGAGCAACTGATTTATCCCATAATTTTTGATACCTTGCTTGGGTTCCTAAATCCTCTGCACTCATAAAAGCCCCATATGAAGGGTGAGAATGATACCATCCGCAAATAAATAGACCATTTCGCTTAATATCCTTGAACGCTTTTACAAAGTTTTTGTATTCTTTGATTTCTGCGAATACTGCATTACCATGTCCCATGGGATATGCGTCTTCGATATATAATTTTTGATTTTTCTCGTTTATTCTGCCTGCTAATAACCCTATAACTTCTACCCATTCTTCTTTAGGTATATTTTCATTGGCATATTTTAATGCGTGGCTGCTTATCTTCAAGATCGCTTTAACACTGATGTAACATTCAGGCGCTTTCCCCGATTTTTGCTTTTTTTTTTGTTTTTCTTCTCGAGCGAATTGCTCAATATTTTCGGAGTTGATCTTCTGATTCAAAATTTCTATTAACTCTTTTTTTAGAGTACTTTCCTCTGCTTTTAGTTCCGAGACAATTTCGTTTATGATTTCCGATTTTAGCGTCTCTTTAATCTCTCTTTTTAAATTATTCTTAAGAGAATCCTTCTTACTGTTATTTTCATTTTCCATCCCATTTACCTACCATTTTTCATTTGCATATTTTTTAACAAGATATCGAACTTTTTTCTCAAATTTTTTTGGCTTTTCCATCATTTCAATAGCTGCTTTCTTGTTGAATACATCGGTAGGATTGACGTATTTTCCTTTAGTGTTTAACATCGCCTTGATTGCTTGAATTACAGTTTTAATAGTTTTTGATGGGCTCCATCCCCCCTTCTTACCAACATAGTTCGGATCGATTAATGCTAAGCAGATATTTCGTTGCCCTTTATATTCGTGGGGCTTTGGCCAAAAATTAGGGTGCCAAATAGGTGTATGCATGCGTACAAAAGGAGGAACTTTAGGATAATTATTAGGAAATTTTACTTCCAAACGAAAATATCCTCCATCATATGCCGTCCCTTTTGGTCCCGGAATAGTAATTTTCAGATGATCAATACTCTTTTTCTTTTTATCCCATGGTTTTAATTGAACAATATCACCATTCTTTCTCATCTTTTTTAACAACGCAAAATCTTGACTTACTCTTCTACTCCTTGAAGACAATTTTATTAATCCCTCTAATATAAATACTTTTAATTATAATGAATTTTTGGGTTTATAAATTTGTTTTTTTATTTTTTTAATTGAGAATTTTTTTAAAGGTTCTCAGAAATTAATCTTTTTTTTTATTGGATTATGAATTTCTAAGATCTTATTAAATCGATTTGTTAAATTTATTATTACAAATAATTAATCTTTAATTCGAAGAGTTACATAGACCTCTCCGTTTTGAAATCCGGCAGCAGTTATCAGTTCGAAATCTCTTAAGTCGTTTTTTTCACTATTCTCATCAAGATCAACGATTCTAATATCGTCAAAATCCAGTAACGTTAAAATGGGTTCCATATCGGGATCTAAACGGTATCCTTTCTGTTTTAATTTATCTATTATTATTTCACACGCATCTGTGGATGTTATAACTATTTCTTCTCTTCTCACATTATTTCCGCATTGTATACAATTGGGATTTCTCTGTTTTTGAATGCGATAAAACTTCATTGTCATAGCATTAAACACCACATAGTTCTTTATGGGTTCTCCTAATGCTGCATTGTTATTGAGCCAATGAAGTATTTTTATAACTTCGTGGGATTGAAGTGAGGAGATAATCGCATTAATCGTAATTATTCCCGGGTCATGTTGGTCTAATATCTTGATGATTTCTGATTTATTAAATAAAGGAGGGAAATTATGTTTCTCAGCCAATTCGTTAGCCTTCTCTTGTATATAAGAAATCTCTTCAATATCTTTTACATTTGGTCCTCTTTCATATTTATCCTCAAAACTCATATTTGCTTTAAAAACACAATGGATTCTTTTTCTCGGAATACCTACTACGGTACACGCTGCCATATCATCAATCTCTGAGGTTGGTAATGGATTACATTCATAGCACGCATTTTCATAGGGAAAAATGGTATATATATGTCCATGGTATCCAGATACACCCCCATCAATGAGAGGTTTATTAAATCGAATTGCTTGAGCGTTAAGATTCAATCGAGCATTCATCGAGTCAAGACCTCCTACAATTACATCCGCCTGTTTATATAAAATTGGGTCTAAACGCTCTAGCGATGTATTATATCCATTAATTTCGATAAATGGATTTATATCTTCAAGCTTTTTTGCGGCAGCAATCGCTTTTGATTCTCCCATTTCTGCATCAACAAATAATATTTGGCGATTCAAATTCGAATATTCAATAATATCCATATCCACCAAATCTAACCGTCCCACTCCAACCATAGCTAAATTTTTCGCAATTTCACATCCGAGACCGCCTATACCCGCAATTAATACTGTAGCATTTTTTACGATCTGCTGAGACCAACCCTCTAATCTAAATTGTCTATCATAAAGACCTCTTTCATCTGCGGATAATTCTTCGCTAAAAAAATTTGAATCTTCTTTCACATTATCACACATTGGGTATTTGATTCATACTAATAAATATAAAAATTTGAAAAAAATAGATGTTTAACTAATACTTAATCATTAAGCGCTTTTTAAACTACCCAGCAGTGCTCGCGGGTATCAAAAGTACTTCATCTCCATCCTCTACATTGTATTCACTTAGAGGATTTGCTTCGTCCATAGTCACCCCTCCGGAAGATAGGTGAAAATCAGTAGGGTCTAATCCAAAAATATTTCCGACTGTTTCTTTAATCGCTCCTACATTATTCGCATCATCCACAATTAATTTTTGTTTCTTCTCTCCGGGTCCAATTGTGGAGGTGAAAAATAGTGATAGTTTTTTACCTCCCCCAGGACCTTTTATAACCGGAGTCTTGGATTTAATATCTGAAGATGGAGTTTTCCCAGTTGGTTCTTCTAATTCCTCATCAAATTCATCATCAAACTCATCAAAACTCATCTTTGTTAACCTCTTTTATTTTTAATAGATTTCATTATAAATATTTAGAATAATAAATACATAACAATCTGCCTATTTAAATGAATGATCTCAATCCTATTAATTTTTAATATAACATATACTAAAAAATACACATTTAACTAAGTATTCTCTTTATTATATTAGGTGATATGGATGCGAGAAAAAAAACCTTCGAAATATAGAATACGAGAAAAAACCCCTCTCGAGGATCAAGATGCAAAACCAAGTAAAAAACTCCTAAAAAAGCTCAAAAAAGAACGAAAAAAATTGAAAAAAGAACGAAAAAAATGGGAAAAAGTAATAAAAAAAATACAGAAATACGATACAACTATCGAAGACCTCGAAGATAAACGGAAATCTATCGAAAAAGATATTCGAGACCTTTTGAAAGAGAAGAAAAAGGCAAAAGAAAGTATCAAAGAAGTTGAAGATGATATTAGAAATCAAAAAAGGAAAATCAATGATGAAAAACAAAAATTAAAAAACGCGAAAGACAACTTGCGAAGGAAAGATAATCAAATAAATGACGAGATAGATACTCTGAAACGTAAAAAGAAAGATTTATTAGACCTTCGGGATGATATTGAAGACGAAAAGCGTGATTTAGAGAAGAAAAAGCGAAAAGAGGAGGAAAATCTCAGAAAATTAAAAGATCATATCTCTAAACTTGAGAATAAGAAAAATTATCTTCAAAGAGATGTCGATGACTTAGATAATAAAAAAAATAAATTAAAAAATGATATTGGTGGATTAGAAAGAAAAAAAGACAAAATAGCGAATGAGATTCAAGAAAAAAGACAAAAACTTTCTAATGATATTGATAAAATAAAGAATGAAAAACAGAGAATTGAAGATGAAAAGAGCACTATAAAACGAGAGCGAGAGAAATTAGAAAAAGATAGAGAACGATTAGATGATAAAAAAGAAGAATTAGAAAAGAAAATTGAAAAATTTAAGAATATACCTAAAACCAGGATTAAATCAAAGAGACCGGGTTAGCTACTTCATATTTTGAGTATGATCCAAATATTATTATCTTATTTTAACTTTGATTATTTTATTTTTTCAAAAGGCTATAAGTTTAAATTACTATGTCTGATTCACGAGCATTACTAATGAAAAAATTATTGGCAATTTGTCCCGTCTGTAAAAAACCGATTTATGGAAAAGATATTGATGTTAATAATATTGATATAAGTAAAGTCAATCATTGGCCAGTAAAATATACACATTGCCATTCGTATAATGGAACGCCCGTTCATGCACTTACAATGTATATCGATTCTAATTTCTCGGTAAGAGGAAAAGAAGTATCTGAATTTTTAAAAATCCAGAGAAAGTAAATTTCATTTTTCTTATTCTTCTGGCTGGGTTTCATAAATACTCTGATTAGGATCCAGAAATGCGTTTTGGCACGAGGGACAGCTGTTATATTTTGAAAGCCAGAAAGCAACACAGAGATAATGATATACTGCATCACAGAATGGGCATTTAATGATTTTATCTGACACAAAATTAATCTCTTTTCTGCATACTCCACATTGTATATTAGAAGTAGCAATCCCTTCCCTTATCTTCACCTTTGTTTTTAGCGTTTCTTCCAATTGCGATAATTCATCTTCATATAAAGCTTTCAGATGACTCAATCTATTAAGTTTGGCTTTTAACTCCACCATGCGTTCTCGCATTTCATCCTCTGTAAGTTTATTGGCTAGAAAACTAGAGAACGCGTAATTCAAGGGTATTTCATCTAGATCGTCTCCATATTGTGAAATATCCTTAATTCTGCTAAATAATGCTTCTTCTTTTTCAATTAACCCTTCAAAATCCTTATAGAGATTTGTTAAATATTGTGAGAGTAAAAACCCAATTTGATCTTTTCTGCGTTTGTAATTCACTTCCCAACTTTTAATGATTTGATACTGATCTAAATCTTCTTCTCCTTGTTCTTTTAGCTTAGTGTATACATCATCTTTAATTTTATTGATTTTATGTTTGTATGTATCAATAATTCCCTCTATATTTTCAAGTTCTGGCATTTTTTGTTTTAGTAGTACGGCAATCTCATCACGATACTTTTCAATAAGAGAATTTAGTTCATCGATTTTTTCTGATGTATAAGATCTTATCTCTTGTTTCATTCTCTCTTTTTTTATCGTCTCAAGGTGATAAATAAATTCTTCTTTTCGACGGAATATATTGTCTAATAGAGTCGAAAAAATTTTGTGTAAAGAGTCAAGCATTTCTTCATAAGGATTTAAAAAAGGTTTGTAATAATTTATATAATCCTTAATATTTTCAATGCTTTCATAAAGATCATCAACTTTTTTTGAATATTCATCGATGATACTCTCAAATTGTTGGAAGTCTTCTAAATTTGCTATAATTGATTGATAGTGATTTTCTAAACCAATAAAATAGAGATCTATGAATTTTGGCAGTAAAATTCTAATTTTTTTATCTACCAGGGTTTCAATAGTTACTTGAATTTCCTCTCCCTCATAATCGGTTTCTTCCTCAAATGTGTAGACCTCTTGAATGAACTCCTCTAATTTGTCCATAATTAGCTTCTTAATTATTGAGCGAAGATATGATCGTAACTCGTTTTTTGCTTCTTTTCTTTCAAGAATATTTGAAAACTCTTGTTCCTTGAGTACACTTAGAAGGTTATTCTTATATAGGAGGAACAACAAATCGAGATAAAAAACTGCATTTTCTTGAGTTAAATTAGAAACATAGTTATTCAAAATATTATAATCAAATATAATTTCAAGCTCTTTCTTGCTGAAAATCCCACCTTTTTTTTCCTTTTCGCCTTTATCAGTTAAATAGTCGTATAAGTGTGATATATCTTCCCAAATTATTAGATCCTCGGTCGGTTTCTTCATTTCAAATTTAAGATTTTTCCGTTTGTTCATTTCAAACCAAATACGGGATAAGTCCTCGAAATGGAGCGGAGGCTTACCTATCGGCTGTAAAGATGACTGTAAATCTTTAGCTTTATCAAACACAAGATTAATTCTTGAAATATAGTCATCGAGATAATGATGATCTTTTAAGAATCTTTTAGAATTTTGGCAATTAAGCTTAAGGTTTAATAAATTATTAGAAATGAGTTCTATTTCTTCTAAGAGTTTTTTTTTAAGATAGAAAAAGCTAAATTTACCCAAATCTTGACTCTTTGAGACTTGCATGAGATAGACATTAATAAAATTCTCAATATTGTCAATATATCTTGAATGCCCTTCCAATAGATCTTCTGGGAATTTTTTCTGAAGTAAGTCCATAACTTCTGTTTGAGTTAATTTGCCTGATTTAAAATCAGATATTTTTCTTTTAATTTCCACTAACTCTTCCTTAGAAAAACCAGCTACTTGTCTTTTTTCGCCAAACGTATTATTTATTAACTTCAAATACTATTCACACTGAAATTACAGTTTAAGTGTAAAAATGAACAAATCAATAAATCTTTATGGAACAAAATTAGTTCTTATTGTCTTCAAGCCGTTTAATAATTATTTTTAAATCCTTTTGGAGCTCCAAAACATCACGCTTTGCAAAATTCCAAACTTCAATTATGGCTACATGAAAACAATCATAAAATAATTAATCTTTCATTCCAACGATTAATCTCTTATTTTTCTTCATCCATATATCACAACTGCGTCTTTTATTATCTCCTATTCGAGATATGGATTAGTTCCGTTCTTAGAAGTGAGATCAATTTTAATATTGAGGACTTCTGATAATTCAAACTCGATTGCAATATGATCTAGTAGACTAAATCTTTTTGGAAATTCTACAATTAGATTTAAATCGCTTTTTTCTGTTATTTCCCCTTAGCATAAGATCCAAACAAAAATACCCTTTTAATTCTATGCTTACTTAATACAGATACTATTTTTTCTCTTATTTTTTCATCCAATTGCATAATCGCTAAGATGATTTCATCTAATAATTCCCTATGAATTTGATACAAATAAGTAAGGATATTTATCTAATTATTTTTTTTGTTAGAAAATCTATAAATTAAAAAGTTAAAATTTTAATTACTTTATGTACTTAAAGAATCATAATTCTAATTAAACGCTAAATTCATAAGAAAGGTAAAGAATAATGTCTCAAGAAATAATGGTACCTGGCGCGTGCGGCGTTGCAATTAAATGCAAGGATGGAGTGGTCTTAGGTAACGACAGGCGTGCGATATGGGGGTATACCGTAACTAACAAATCTACAAAGAAAGTCTTTAAACTGACCGAATACATCGGTATGGCAGCTTACGGTCTTATCGGCGATTATCAGATGCTCACAAAAATCCTTCACGCGCAAGCTAACTTATACAAGTTAGATACTCGTGAACGGATATCAACAAAAAGTCTTGCGAAACTTCTCTCAAATTATCTCTTTTCGCGAAAGATGGCCCCACTCTATACAAACCTCGTGGTTGCGGGTATGGATAAAGATGGTCCGAAATTATTCACGCTTGATGCCATTGGTTCGTTAATTCCCGAAGATTACGGTACAACAGGAACGGGAATGCTTCTATCAATGGGAATTTTAGAAGCAGAATATAACCCAGATTTAACCGTCGCAGAAGGAGAGAAATTGGTTGAGAAGGTAATAAAAGCCGCGATGAAGCGAGATGCGATGTCTGGCAACGGAATCGACATTCTCATAATAACTGAGGACGGTTCCGAAGAAAAGTTTATTGAAATAGATGAATTAGGGGAATAATTTTTATCATTTCTTTTTCTCTCAGAAACTTGTAAATCCTATTGTTGTAAATAAATTGAGTTACATTTCATTCTAATCTTATTATGGAATCAAATTCTTTTCAATCGGATTTCTAGAGGATTATATCATACCTTGGTAAAACCATGTGGAATCTATATTGCGAAAGATTCTGTCTTCTTCAAAATCTATCTAAATATAACAATATACAATTAAATCATCAAGAGACTAAATAAATTATATTAATCTTGTTTGAATTAACTTCATAATCTCAAAAAATATATCCTCTGAAATATTCCTTTTAAAATATAATTCTCCTCATTTCTATTCTAAAGCTAACAATTCTAATATTTACTTATTTCTGTTTTTTAAATATAATTTGCGGAATTTATATAATTCAAATGATGACGGTACTGCGCCATTTTATCAAGAATTCTTGGAAAATAACAATTATGCTGTTAATTTAATTAACTTTTCAGATATAACAACCACCAATTTTGACAACTTCGGGCTAATCATCATCAACCCTGGAAGTGGCGAACAAGGTTCAAATTGGGGTGATTCAAACGCGGTGAATTCTATTGATAATAGCAATAAGCCTATATTGGGAATAGGTGAAGATGGAGGATACGCGTTTTTTGGAGAATTGGGATTATCAATTGGGTATCCTAACGGTTTAACTACTAGTGGTGATAGCCTATTCGTTCCAGATAACTCTTCTTCAATATTTAATGAACCTTATCGAATAAGTAACGGTACAATTCAAGTTTATAATAGTTCGGTTTTCGAGAAGCGAATCCATATTGGCGACTCTCCACCTTCAAATTTGACAATATTAACTCGATCCTCACAAGGATCAACTTATTCTAGTGTTTTAAAAGAAGGAAATGAATATATTTACTGGGGTTTTGAAATATCTCCAAATCATATGACAGATACAGGAAAAAAATTATTTTTGAATCTTGTTTATGACTTATACAGTTCTCAAGGAAATGGAAATATTCCTGGATATGGACTTCTTATAATTCTCAGTACATTAGGGATAACTATTCTTGTAATATGTGTCATAAATAATAAAAAGATGGAAAGGAAATGAAATTATAAAAAATATATATAAAATTATTCTTTTTTAAATCCAATTTATTTTTCTTATCTAATCCTAATCGCATATAAAAGAAAAATTTGTATCATTATTTTCATCAAAGTCGCTAATTTATTCTTAATAGTAACTTGCAAAATAAATAATTAGGAATTAATGATATACACTTCTATTTTTTCATCCTATTCCATTGGGATAAAAAACTTTTATCAAAAATTTTATCATATCTATAAAGATAATTCCTTTGGGAAGGTATAACCTAATTTTTTCATATACCTTTAATCAAGATTAGTAATTATACAAAATTCAGATCATATCCATAATATGATCCAATACAATAGCTATTGGTATTTTGCTGTTTTGGTTGTTTTCAAAA
>WJIN01000480.1 GCA_014730295.1 Promethearchaeota archaeon
CCCTGAGTGACGGCGTCAACAGCTCAAGCGACTGTTACGTTAGAGCCTGTCCCAATTAGCAAGATTTTGAAATCCACCATTTGAGCAAAACAGATTTTCATAGAAATCCTAACATTTTTTCGGTCAGAAAATCGACCGCAATGCGCAGGAACGTCCGCTATCGCTTATGATCCAGCCGTCCTTATTTTATGAAGACGCACCACACCCCTCTCCGCGCTCCGGCGCTCTATATGCCGTTTACGCTGCCGCTTTTAGCGAGTTCGCTCTAGGGAGACGGGCTAACACCCATAGGTTATGCGCCAATACTCCCCAGGCAACGTTCAGCTCCCTGTGCACAAACCCCTTGCTTCTCAACGGACGACCCAGAAAGGAATTTTTTAAAATGCCTATACGACCTTCCGTTTGCCCCCGACGGGTCTGGTGCTCGCGAAAATCTTCCTCCCCGAGCCGGGCCCGGAGTGCATCAACCCCTCTCGGACACATGTAATCTTTTATCCCTTCATTTGCCAGATGCAGGCTGTTGCCTTCACTTGCGCAACCGCGGTCCGTTGTGGCGCTCGATGGCTTGAACCCGTCATACGACTCCTTCATGCGGTCAAGGCTCTCCCTGACGCTCCTTTCGTCTGAGATCGGATTTTCATAAAGCTTCCAATCCAGTATAACACCATCATGTTGTTCGCCAAGAAATAATGTGTTGCCGAATTCAACCTCGGCCCCCGCCTTACCGCGAACGATGACATTTACTTCGTGTTCGTATAAACTCAGTATCTTCTCCGAGCTTTTCACCGGACGGCCTCCGATGATCCTTTCGTGCGCCTGACGCACCGCCTCCGGCAACTGATCGAGCACGTTATCCAATCTTTTTACGATTTGCCGCACACGTCCTTCCGTTAGGGCCGTTTCTCGCCAATGCGCCAAAAGCAGCAATTTGTGCCGTTTTGCGTGCCCTTCTATCTTTTTCATCAGCTTTTTCATCAAACGAAAGACTTTTTTGCGTTTTTTCCGCCCGTCTTTCTTTTTTCGTGTGTGCGTCATTTCGATGCACAGCTTGTTCATGTTTTTTATGAATATCGCCGGCTCTTCCATCCGGTGTTTCAGTCCATATTTTCTTATCAGGATCACCGATTTCATCAGTGTACGCGTCGCGTCCCTCACCAAAACCCAATCAACCGGAAAATGAATGTTTGCTTTCAAACACGTCAAATCAGCATAATAGTCGTCATTTTTGATCGCTGTTTTTAAGCGGAGTGTCTGTTCGCAATTCCCTTCCGCCCGTGTCCACGCTTTTTTATTAATCGCGCACACAACTTCCCTTATCGCTTCCTCCGGAACCAATTTTTCGCTACGTTCCAAGCTGCTCTTTGACGGAATTTTTATAATGCCCGGACGGTCCAGCAGGCAAAACCTTTGCAGTACCGGACTGTCGGCCAGCCGGCAACTAAACTCCCGGTAAGATTCGCCGGTCAGGTGCCTGGCAATGCCGAATCTCAGGGCACGTCTTGCTTTCTTCTGAAGCCTGGCCTTTTTCTTTTTTCCCAATTCAGAAAATACATGGCCGTGTTTTTTCGCAGATGCTTTGGCCGCATCCGCCGTGGATTGTACCGTATATTCCATGGCCACCACATCTTGCCCGGAAAGTTCAATGATTTCACTGATCCGTTCAAGAGTATTACGAAAAGTCCGGTAATCCAGATTCCCCTCAATTTCGGGCAGTCCTTGACTAAACTCCGGTTGAAATGGTACAAGTAGCTCAGTACCCATAAGGCGTGCTCCTGTGATTGTGATTTTTGTCCTTCGCAATTATAGCACGCCTTATTCTTTTTTTCAGCCTTTTTTTGCGATTTTAATTCACCTCGCAAGCCGTAATTTCTTGTCTATAGCTTCTCTAGTGTCCATATTTTTGTATATACTCAGATTGGGACAGGCTCTATCCTAGTGTCCTGTTAGCTAAATAGCTTTATTTAATTGTTTTTTTGCACGCTCTATCTTTTTGAGTATATCTTTACCCTCTGCTTTCCAAACATAAGGCCTTGGTTTTCGCTTCTCAATAAATTCATTCATAGCATTTATCAAATCTTTTACACTCGAAAAACTCTGATTCCTTATAACATCGTTTGTTATTTCGGCAAAAAAACGCTCGACCATATTCAACCATGAACTACTCGTTGGCGTATAATGCATCTTGAACCTTTTATGCCGAGGATGGTTCAACCATTTTTTGACATTCTCATGTTTATGGCTGCTGTAGTTATCGGCAATGACATGAACATCCAACTCTTTTGGTACTTCACGATCAATTTGTTTTAAAAATCGTAACCATTCTACATGCGAATGTTTTTCCTCTGTACGCTTAATTATTTCACCTGTAACATAATTCAAGGCCGCAAATAAGGTTATCGTTCCGTGTCTTTTATAATCGTGAGTTTGAGTTTTCCGGTATCCCGGCCTTAAAGGCAAGCAGGGCTGAGTTCTTTCAAGAGCTTGACACTGACTTTTTTCATCACAACAAAAAACCATTGCTTTTTCAGGAGGGTTCAAATACAGGCCAATTACATCCCAAAATTTTTCCTCAAAATTTTCATCATTGGATATTTTAAATTTCTTAATAATGTGAGGTTTAATGGCGTTTTTTTTCCATATCTGGCTGACAGTCCAATTTGAAACACCAACGGCTTCCGCCATTGTCCTGGTACTCCATCTTGTTTTTCCTTCGGGAGGCTGGACCGCTTTTGTAATGATTTTTTCTTTCTTTTCGATAGGGATAGTTTCTTTTCTTCCTCTGCCTTTTTTGTCGATTAATCCATCAAGACGCTGCGCAATAAATCGACGTGTCCATTTGGAAACACACACATGACTGACATCAAGCTCTTTTGCAATCGCTTCTTGACTGTAATCTTCGGCTCTTAACAGAATGATGCGCGATCTTAAATGATCTCGCTTTGCAGTCTTATCAGCGTTCACCCTTCGTTCCAATTCCTTTTTCTCGTACGGTCTCAAATTTATGCATAGTATTGGTCGGCTCATATTATAAATTATAGCATAAAAATAGTGTTTTGTAAAGCTATTTACCTAACAGGACACTAGCGCTTACGGATACAGTACAGGGCTTTGTGCCCGCGCAGAAAGAGCTCGTTGCCGACCACGGCCGGCGAGGCGTCGAAGCGGTCGGAGAGCTTGTTTTTGGCCAGCAGCTTGAAGCGCGTCCCGTGCTCGAGCACCGCGGTCGTGCCGTAGCGCCCGACAATGTAAACGCGGTTTTTTACGCCGATAGGCGAGGCATAGAC
>WJIN01000399.1 GCA_014730295.1 Promethearchaeota archaeon
CTCATATACATCAATTAGTAGATAGGTATATTCTAAATGAGCAAGAGTTCTATACAGAATATCCAATACCCTTAATCTCTCAAAATGCATCTATAAAGATTAAACCTAATAAACTAGAAAAGATTAAGGAATTGATTCGATTGGATTTAAATTGGTTAATAATAAAAGGTTTACAAAAACACGGGTTTTCCAATGTAGCTATGGAGTTTACTCAAAAAAGCATTGATATAGTTAGAAAGTTTGGGTTTTGGGAATATTATCATACCCATAAAGGTATAGGAATAGGAATGAGTAAATATACTCCGTCCACAATAATTGTTGATATTGAGGATAAAATTTTTGGTCCTGATTTGGATTTTATATTCAATCACGAATGGAATCGAATTAAAAAATTACCTGATTTTTAATATAAAATGAAAAGCAAAAATCAAGAAATCACCTCTGAAGAAATCGAACTGTTATTTGGTTTAGATTCTAAAATCTATGAGGATATCTCTGTATGTTTTACTACATATTTTGAAAAATTCCATAATGAAACGAACCAAGAATTTGTAGAATGGAAAAATCTTTTTCAACCATTATATGGGGATATATTGAACAAAGACTTATTTTTAAAGCATACGGTCTATGCTCAAATACTCAAAACGATTTTAATTATTAATTTGTATGAATTGGAAGGCTATAAGGATTTTATTAGGATCTTGGAAACGGAATCATTCTTTGGAGTTTATATTCCTGAATTTAGAATCTTTAATTGGATTTCAATTGAGGAATCTCACTTTACAGCAATTATGAAATCGATAGAAGAAAATTCCTTTAAAAAAGAAGATTTATTTCATTCTTTATACCAAGAAGTAATAAATCCAACCACCAGGCACATAATAGGAGAATTCTATACTCCCACCATTCTTGTGAAAAAGATGATAAATTATGTTTACAATATCGGAGATAAAGTTCTTGATCCTGCTTGTGGTTCAGGAAGTTTTATTATTGAATTAATGAAAATGATTTGGAAAAGTAAGATTTCAGATGAGAAAAAAATAAAAGCTATAGTTAATATCTATGGATTTGATATAAATCCATTAGCTGTGATTACCGCAAAATGCAATATTATCCTATTATTTAATGAACTTCTTCCAAAAGAGCCTTTTAATTTACCAAGAATTAATGTCTACTTATTGGATTCACTTTTTCCAAAGAGTACCAATAATAATGATGACATTGATGTATCGAAATACTTTCATTCATTTGATGTAGTCATCGGAAATCCACCGTGGTTAACATATAAAGATCTTCATTCTAGAAGCTATCAAAATCAGATACGTGGATTAGCCGACAATGTTGATATAAAACCAAAAAGTCAATATATTACCCATATAGAACTTGGAGCGATTTTTTTTTATGTTATAGCTCAAAAGTATCTTAAGAACGGTGGAATAATCTTTTTTGTAATTACTAAAAGTGTTATAAACGGAGATCACTGTAAAAAGTTCAGAGCATTTTCTTGCTTTGAGGAAATAGAGATCTGGGATTTTCCCGATATTTATTTCTTCAAAATTGACCATGTATGTCTTAAGGCTAAATATGCTCCCAGGAATAATAAAGATATCAAAAGTAAATATCCGATTAAAACCCAAATTTTAGATAGAAAGCTAAACATAATTGAGAATACCACCTATTCAAGTATTAAAATTCAAGATGGAGAGGTTAGTATGCTTTTACCCTCTAAAGAATTAGAATACTTAACAGAAATTCGCTATAGTACATATAAAAGTGAATTTAATCAAGGAGCTACTCTCGTACCTAGAACTCTGGTATTCTTTAAAGTTATAAAAGAGCTAAATAATCATTTAATTATCTCTTCAGATTCCGATATACTCTCTCGTTCTAAAAAGAATTGGAGGTTTGATTATCAAAAGAAAGAAATTGAATCGAAATATAGGTTTAAAACCTTTCTTAATAAAGATCTACTTCCACTAAGACTCAATATAACACGAGATGTCTTTTTACCCATAAATAAAGAGGATTATAGTTTTGATATAGATGTTTTGAAAAAAGATCCTCTTGCGTTTGACTTTTATAGTAGTATGAATAAGATATATATGGAACGGAAAAAAGGTACGAGCGAAATTAAAACTCTATTTGATAATCTTAATTATTGGAATAAATTAACCAAACAGGTAAATGTGGGTTCATTCTTAGTTGTATATAATGCAAGTGGTTCTAACTTGAAATCAGCGGTAATTGATGTTTCTGAAAATAAAATTATTATTGGATCAGAAAATTATTATTTTTCAACCGAATTGGAAAATGAAGCGTATTATTTGGCAGCAATTTTAAATGCACCAATATTAACAAAGTATATTAAGCTTATTAAAAGCTCAAGACACATTCATAAACGTCCCTTTTCATTTCCAATACCTAAATATAATGAAAAGAATAAAATTCACTATAAACTTGCTATGAAGGGAAAAATATTAACTTCCCTTGTATATGATCTTGTTTATAATAATCCGAAGATAACGGCTAAGAAGATTCGGTTAATCTTACATAAGAAGTTCGAGAAATTAAATGAGTTAACGAAACAAGCAGTTTTCAAGTAATTATTGAAATAAAACTTATCTAGTATCTGGTCTTAGACTAATCTAAGATCCAAATCATATCACAAATTATTGAAGCCTCCCCGCCCTAAAAGGACGGAGATTCCTACGAGTCCGCTAAGCATTGGCCGGTGGGCATATCTTAGGGCTGTGTATCGTAGAAAATCCTTTCCATTTGCAGAGAAACGATTCCTCCTTCAAAGAGGGTTGATGCGATAGCTCGTCAGAGTTCAGAAACTTTACCATTATATTAATAGCGGAATTTAAGTCTCTGTCCATCCGGTGACCACAATCGCACGTAATATCACGCTCAGACAACTCCCGCCTCACTCGTGTCCCGCATTTCGCACAAGTCTGTGTGGTATAGGATTCATCAATTCTTATTACTCTTTTACCCTTTTTCTGTGCCTTATAGGTTAAGAATTGGACAAATC
>WJIN01000400.1 GCA_014730295.1 Promethearchaeota archaeon
ACGATGCAAAAAAATTCATCAGTGTAGTGGGAGCTTTAGCAAGAGTAAATAAATTTAATCGTTATGATCTTTCCGATCTTATAACCAGAGACTCAGATATCGGTAAGTGGCAACACTATATTAAAATTATCCTTAAGATAGTGGAGATGTAATATAATTATGACTAAATTACTCACTTCTATTATTTATAAATCAAAATTACCTTTATATTATCGTGATGCATAAAATAAAAGTTAGGGAGAAATTTGGCAGAATCCATTCACTTAAAGATCCAAAATTAAGACAAATACGCTTTCAATTTCGCAGGCTATGGTTCCGATTTTATCATTCAAAAGTTGAAGAATGCAATCAAAAATGGGGTGATGTTCTCGAGAAGCAGTATTCTGGAGAGCTTTCTCGAGATCAAGCTACAAGATTGAAATGGAGAATTAATTCTGAAATGGAGAATAACGCCCATTCTGTAAATAATTTTCCTATCCGGTGTCTGGGGTGCGGGGATAAAATGAATGATCTCATTTTTGGACCCAAAAGGTGCGCATATTTTTGTATCCATTGTTTAATTTATGAGAAGAGAGACTTTTTTCTAACCGAATCTGAAAAAAAAAGATTATTGGAGAGAAATCCTTACGATCAAATCCTCAAATAAATTCCCCGTGAGTATGACCGGAAAAGTCCAACGCAGGGCACTCCAAGAAAAAGATCTTAGCAGAATCGAGAAAGGGCGCGATATCAGAGGTTAAATTAATATTTCCTTAAATTATTTTATTCTATTTTTTTCTATTTTATGCTTAGAATGGATTCATACCTCATTTAGATTTCGTAAGGTCTCAGTAGAAAAGTTAATATAACACTTTCTCTAAGTTGTATTAAAACTGTATATAATTTTTATAACGTGAGAATAGAATGAGTTCTACGGAAAAAAATTCTGTCAAAGAGACATCCACAGCAGATAAAGTCAAATTACCGTTATTAGTCTTTCTTTCATTTGCTCTTGGCGATTTCATTATCGAGTTATTTGTCTATTTATTTAGTGTACGGGTCCTGCACTTTTATGAAACTGTTGTTGGTCTTCAACCGACAATATATCTTTTGGTTTATATAATCTATGCGGGATATAATATGATAAATGATCCTATCGTGGGTAATTTCGCGGACAAACCTAAATCTTTCTGGAAAAAATATGGGAAGCGTGCGCCTTGGATAGTAGTTGGAGTAATAGGATTGGCTATTTCCTTTGTATTCATATTCGCAGTTCCGGATATAGACCCTCAGGCAAGTATCATTAATACACTCATCGTGTTTATATGGTTTTTGGTGTCTGTATGTTTATTTGATACTTTTTTCTCTATGTTTGACACTAACTACAATGGCTTAATTCCAGAGAAATTTAGGACAGATAAACAAAGATTAAGATTATCGGGGTTTGAAGTGACTATGGGAATATTGGGACAAATAGTCGGTTCCACACTTTCACCTTTATTATTCGACGACGATATTCAGAGTTCCTTTATCGTGATGGCTCTAGTAATGGCAATAGTGGCTATTGTGATTGTCCTTCTCCAACTTTATGGAATACGTGAAAGCGAAGAGATGAAGGAGCGTCATTTGAAAAATGCAGGTCGCCTTCAAGAGAGGAGTTTCTTCGAAACTTTGAAAATATGTATTACTCAACGCAGCTTCTTAGCTTATCTACTGCTGTTTACTTGCTATCAAGCAACAATTTTACTTCTCTTAGGTTCTATTCCCTATTTAGTGGAATTTGTATTAGGATTGCCAGATGATTATGAGACTCTTATCATGCTTGGTTATATTGTTGCGGGTTTAGCATCGGTTCCGATTTGGTCCAAGGTAGCCTTGAAAAAAGGAAAAAAAAATGTATATGTAATGACGGGTATTGCTACGTCTTTCTTAAGCATTCCGTTTTTCTTTGTCGAGACGCTTGAATTGAGTATCTTATTTGGTGCTATTCTGGGTGTGGGGCTTATAGGTTTTTGGCTTATGTCAAACCCAATTCTAGCGGATGTGATTGATGAGGCGGTAGCAAAAAACGAAATTCGGCAAGAAGGATTATATATGGGTGTGCGTGTGTTTTTCGCTCGGATTGCGCTCATAATTCAAGCACTTACATTTGCCGTAATCCATATGCTTACCTTCTTTGACCCCGAGGCGACTGCTCCTATAGATTTCCTACCAAAATTAGGATTAAAAATACAAATGGCGATCGTTCCGATGATTATAATGCTTATAGGGATCATTATCTTTTATCTACTATATGATATAACCCCTGAAAAGAAAGAACAAACAAGACTCCGGTTGGAACAGCTAAAATTATAAATTTTACCATTACTCCTTTTTTTTCTATTTCATTTTTTAAAAATATGAACAGCAATAGGAATCTTGCTTTGGAAATAATTTTTCCATAAATAACAACCAATCTTCTCTGTATATCGTATCTGTGATTATGGATTCGATTTCTTGAATTTTTTTAGAACCGAGAATAATTTGGGTTAAATGAGAATTGGGAACTTTTAGATCGTAATCAGGCTCTTCGGGAAATCCTTTTCTCAATTCGATTTGCTTGATTCCTCCGTTCCTAAAACAAATATGGACATTTTCTCGATAGTTACTCATTTTTAATATCTTATCCACATCTTGAAAGATAGAATTAGTAATTCTTCTCTCCATCAATGGTCTTATTGCATCAAAAAATTTCTTGAGATTGGGGATTTTAATTTGCCAGCGCCATTTATTCTCTCTCTTCGCGCCCAATGATAACACAAACTTAGTAAGTTCCGAATTTGGAGGATTGAGAATTAGAATTGCATTTTCTTTGAGATTATTCTGTTTTTTGCATTCGTTTTTCCAAAAATCTAACATTCGAAGTATCTGTCGACACGTCATTGCACTTGTTTGCATGATTACATGCTCCGTCCCGAAATATCCTCCCACACAAAAAAAGGCTTGAACCTCTTTCTCTTCTTCTAAAACATAAGTTCGAAATTGAAATTCAGTATACTTATCGTTTAAATATTTATAGATAAAGGACTTTGTATTAAATTTTTGCGTAATGCTATATTTTTCAGCCCATTGATTATACAAATTTTTTAGGTTATCGATATCAGCTTCCAAAGCCCTTCTAATTCTTATATCATAGTTTTCAGATTCAGGAATATTTTTATATGAAATTTTATATCCATAATCTAAGGGGATAGCAAATTCATAGCCGTATCTCCGATAGAAGAAAGGAACTCCGCGAATAACTGATAAAAGATATCCTCGTTCTCGCATCACTTTTTCATAGCATCGATTGATCATTGAAAAAAGCCCTTGATCTCTGGAATCTTCGGCGGTAGCAACAAATCCCATTTCACAGATAGGAATATTAATACCTTCAAAATCCCACATTTCTGGAAATAAAACTCCAGAAGAAATAATTCTATCATTTTCTTCATTTTCTATGTAAAACCAGATGTGATCCTTCCTATTTGGGTGATCACGGAATAGCCGATACATATAGTTCTTTAGATCTTCACCGTGAACTTGGATATTTAACTTAATTATTCTATCAATCTCCTCTTCATTCTCTTCGGCGATTCTAAGAATAAGATTATCTCCAATTTTTTTTCTATAACCCTTTTTTAACATCAAGGAAATAAACGAATTGCACTTAATATCTTTTTTTAATCATACATATTCCTTTTTTCCTGTATCCTATTATAGGTTCATAATTCCATATAGAAAAAATTATTTCGTACAAATCTTACTTAAATTAAGGTATTTATATGGCTTTTTGTAGAAAAATGTAAAAAGTAGAAATCTCTAAATTATAATAAAGATAGCGTAGAAATCAATAAGAAAACCATACTTGAAAAATTACAAACAGAAATCACATTGAGATTGGGGATGAAGATGTCTCAACAAGATTTTTTAGATAAAAGTATAGAATTTTCATATAATAAACTTGATGAATTCATAAGTGAAAGCTTTATGCATCCTCCAATTACGGAAGAATTAATCAAAGATTGAAGGAAAATGCAATCAATACTCCCTTAGCATATCCGAAAAAATCTGATGAAGAATTATTATACTAATAAACTAGTTTTGGAAGAAATTTTCACGTGGTCGTTTGCGCGCTTTCGGGGAAATAAATATCATTTAAATAAAATGTATGAGTTATTTTATGGTGAAGACAATTTTTTCCGAATTATCTATTCATTGGAAAAAGATTATAAAATTGTCTATGGTACTCTTTGCAGATATGTTTCTCCTAATCGTTTATTAAGCTATGTGGATGCTTCGTTAATTTATCTTTATCATAAATATAATGCTGAATATAATTAAAAAAAGAAAAGTGAGAGATTGTTATTTATTCATTGATTCTCTCATATATATCCCCAACCGCATCATAAATATTGACATATTCTTTGAAAAGTTTATCATAGAGCGCACGATTATCTGGATTCGGAGTAAAAACATTCGTAAATTCTATATGTTTTGGGATATGCTCCCATTTTGTATATCCAAGCCCCACTGCAGCAATAAAAGCCGCACCTCGGGCATTTGCTTGGATTGGATTCTTAACTTGCCGTATTTTCCTATCAAGAATATCCGCAAATATCTGGCACCATACATCTGACTGACCACCACCACCGATAATGTTTAATTGGGGCATTATTTTACCGTTTTGAATTCTCTGCGGCTCCTCTTTTTTAACCCATTTTTCAATAAACTTTTCCACATACATTAAAAGCCATTTAACATTATAAGCTACACCTTCAAAAATCGCTCGTATTATATGTTCTCGATTCATTTCTAATGAAAGATTATATAATCCTCCACGAATTGAATGATCATCTACGGGGGCTCGTTCTCCCACCAACCAAGGTGTAAAAATAAGCCCATTCGAACCCGGAGGGGTTTCAGCTACGATTTTATCAAATATTTTATACACATCAGGCACAGCTTCTTCTTGTAACAACTCATCCTTATGGTATAAAATGTTATCTCTCAGATACGTTAATGCGCCCCCGGCTATTTCTTGCTCGTTGATTATCATATATTTACCTGGAATCGCAGAAGGTACGCTTGCCATATTGTGGAATATATCGGTTTTTTTATACGGCACATGACAACCAATCCAATCAGAAGTTCCAATGTAGATGTGCCCGTCATAATTATTTATTGCTCCAGAACCAATATCTGCGGAATGAAGATCTGGAGCGCCTATAACGACTTTTGTTTCTTTTTCAAGTCCTAATTTATCTGCGACTTGCTTGTCTAAGGGCCCTAGAACATCGGTCGACCATTTTAGTTCTTGAGGGAGCTTTTCTTTATCAATTTTCAGTTTCTTGATAAGCTTATCAGAATAAGTAACATTATTTATATCTCTAACATCTGTTACCCAATGCATTTGAATCGTAGCGAAGGATGAGGCAATCTTACCAGTGAGCTTATAATTAATATAATCTTGCGGTTCTAAGAATTTATAAGTCTTATTGTAGATAGCTGGTTTTTCGTTTTGTATCCAAGTAATATTAGAAATAGGGTCTTTTCCACTCAGAGAAGGTCCTCCAGACGTTCTTTTTATCCATGTGAGCATCTTAAAAAGATTATATCCGTCAACTTGTAACAAACCTTTATGGAATTCCTTTGCATATTTAGCTGCTCTAGTATCCATCCAGATAATTGAATTTATCAAGGGATTTCCGTCTTTATCAATGGCAACGGTCCCACTCCATTGACTCGAATTACACACACCGACAATTTCCTCAACTGGAATCTCGCAATCCTCTAAAACCCTCTGGGACGCCTTTATAATAGCATTCCACCACTCGTTCGGTTTTTGCTCGGCCAAACCTCCTTTTTCTGTGATAAGTTCAACAGGCTCAAAAGCCCAATTAATAATATCTCCGTGAGTAGAGACAATGGCACATTTAGGACCACTTGTACCGTGATCTATCGCTAAAATATATTTTTTTTCCTTAATCGACATAATAAATACTAATTCAGAACAGATTAGTTATATTGTATATTAATTAATTTAGTAGTTAATAATATTTGCTTGCTTAATAGCATGATAATCTAGACAGATTTAAAGAAGAAGATAACTTAACAAAATGTAGAACTAATAAGAAATTTATTTTAAAAAATGAATTGGGAAACGCGAGATATCAAAATAGAAGGAACAAAGATTCATTTACATAAAAGCAATAACAATAAGCAACCAATTATCTTTTTACATGGCGCCATGGATAATGGATTATGTTTTTCACCCATTGCAGAAAAATTCAGTGAAAAATACCGTGTAATTATGCCCGATCTTCGGGGTCATGGGCTAACAGATACATTGGAAGAGAATTGGACATACGAGGCGATGGCAGAGGACATAAATAAAATAATAGAAATCCTTGGATTGGATAATGTTATTCTCATTGGGCATTCTATGGGGGGCAATATTGCAGCAAAAGTAGCTCAAAAATTTCCAGATGCCGTAGAAAGGTTAGTTTTGGAAGATCCCGGATTTATGGTGGGGGAAATGTCTTGGATTAAAAAAGCATTCTATAAGTTCCTAATGCGTGTTTTACTCAAACTACTTCTTAGAGGAGATAGTCAAAAAATTTTTAAGCGAGGAAGAAAACGGAACCCGAAATGGTCTGAAGAGGAATTAAAACCGTGGGCTGAATCAAAAGTACAATTCAAAAATCAAAATCCTAAAAAACTAATACGTTCCTTAATTAAATCCTATAATTGGGAAGAAATAGTAGAACAGATCAAATGCCCAACCCTCCTTATCACTTCAGAAGAAGGAATAATGGAAGATGAGCTTGTTAAAAAGGTATTGGAACGAAATGAAAATGTTAAATGGATAAAAATTGATAACGCAGGGCATAATATTCGCCGTGAAAATATGGAAGATTATTTGTCGGCCGTGAAATTCTTCTTAAAGGATTAAATGAATTACCTCCTTTTGCTATTCTTAAATTGGGTATAAATGACCCTCTATGATTTTTCGAATACTTATTCACTATATCTACGAAGACAACAACTGGACTTCATTTTTGTTATATTTAATTAGTCACATAATTATTTAAAAATCATTAATTAAACATTAGTGTATAAAGAATATGTTAGAACAAAATATTGTTAAAAAAGAGCGAGATAATAAATTGAATATACGTGAAAAATTGAAAGCTTATGTTGATTTAACTAGACTACATTTTGCGTTCGTATGGCCAGTTCTTTTCTGTACAGGATTATTGCTTGCTTTCAGAGATACGAATTTTTTCTCTTGGAATCTGCTAATCAGAGTCGCTTTGATTGGTTTATTTGGTTTTGAAGCTGGGATGGTTCTAAATGATATCGTGGACAGAAATTTAGATAAATTAGATGTGGATCAAGAAAATCTTACCCCTTACTGGAGACCGTTTAAAGAACGACCCATTCCATCGGGGAAAGTTTCTTATAAAGAAGCCGTCGTAATCTTTCTCGTATTTGTATTTCTGAGTGCCGCTTTAATTGCAACTCTTCCATTTCCCAATTCGCTATATATTTATGGGTTTATGGTATATGGATATGGTATGGAAGTATTTTATCAAATTAAAAAACGCGATCAAAAATATCCCATCGCACAGTTATTAGGTCGTACCGATTTAACATTTTTCCTCGTTGCGGGCTATCTCTGTTATGGTCAATTAAACATCACCATTCTCTGGTTAGTCCTATTCCTTTATCCATGGGCACAACTCCATCTTGGAGCAAATGACATCGTTGACTTGGAAAATGATAAAGCAAAAAACCTAAATACAGTTACAACTCTATATGGTATAAAAGGCAATCTTATTTGGATTCTATTGTTCTCCATAGTCCATATTACAACCGCTTCAATTTTCTTGATTTTTGGCTTAGGACAGATTGCATTATATGGATTTTTGATCTCATTTGCATTAATTGGAATTGCTAACACAGTTCTTTTAGTGAAGAAAACCCCCGAAACGGGCTTGAAAGTGTTGCCCTTGTTCCATGCCTCCCTTTTGATCTATTGTCTTTCCATTATCTTAGATTCCGTAATTATTCTATAATTAATCTCAAAATCTAATATTTTTATTTCTCATTTTCTCTATTCTTTTTTACCTTTTTTCTGATTTGATCTTAAAATTGTATTATTTTTCAAAGTAGTAAAAAATAATTGCATCAATTTATTTTGAGTAAATATTGTTAATTTTCAAACGATTTATTTATTAGGTATAACTGAGGAGATTTTTATTAAAAAAGTACTTACAATCGCAGGATCGGATTCGGGAGGAGGGGCGGGTATTCAAGCAGATCTAAAAACATTCGCCGCTCGCGGGGTATATGGGATGAGTGCTATTACGGCCTTAACTGCTCAAAACACTGTTGGTGTTCAAGGAATATTTGAAGTGAGTCCTGAATTTGTCGCTCAGCAAATTGATTCAGTAATGAGTGATATCGGAGCTGATGCATGGAAAACAGGGATGCTTTCAAATGCTGAAATCATCTCAGTGGTTGCACACAAAACGAAGGCGTATGAGATGGAAAAATTAGTGGTGGATCCCGTAATGGTTGCAAAAAGTGGAGATTCTCTTTTACGAAAAGAAGCTCAAGATACGCTAATCAATTTATTGCTTCCACTTTCTTATATCATCACGCCGAATCATCATGAAGCAGAAGTGTTGACGGGATTGGAGATTAATAATTTAAAGGGGGCAGAAAAGGCAGCAGTCAGAATCCACCAAATGGGGGCTAAAAATGTGATAGTGAAAGGGGGGCACATACCGGGTATTTCTGACGCTATTGATATTTTATATGATGGGAATCAAATCAAGCATATAAGTTCCCCACGAATAGATACAGAAAATACTCATGGAACAGGGTGCGCTTATGCGTCAGCAATTGCAGGAGAGGTGGCAAAAGGAAAAAATTTTATAAACGCAGTGAAGATTGCAAAAGAATATTTGACTAAAGCAATAAAAAATGCCGTTGATTTTAATATTGGAAAAGGTCATGGACCATTGAACCATTTCTATGAATAATCTACTTAAAATATCCTATTATACTTCAATTAACTCTCTTCTTCTTTTTACCACTGATAATTCTTTTTCTTTTGAAAGACTCATATAAGTCTCATCTCCCATTACTTCTATCCGTATAAAATATTCTGGCTCTTCTAAATCGACAATCCCCACATCTAGTTCTTTTGCAGCCGCGTCAATGAAATCATCGTGGGCAATATCTGTAGCTCTTCGCCTAAGCAAGATTCTCCATTTATCAGTTTCCCCTATTTTCGATTCAAATTTAGCAGCTAATTCACTAATCTCCGATATCTCAGTATTGAGTTTAAAATTAATTGGCACTATTTTTAGCACATATTCAAACAAATCTGGATCCTCTTCCATCTTTTCTTCAATTTTTTCAAGAGTTTCGACAGGATCTTGTTGAAAGTGTGCTATGGAAAGCCCAGTTAAATTACGGACAGGCTCAACTTTCACATCTTCATACTCCAAGATCATTTCCAGAATATATTGCATTTCTTTTGCAGCTTCATTTTCGTGATATCTTCTACTAGAGATAACAAGTCCTCGAAACTCTTCCATATAATATCACTTACCTGATATTTATTTAAATATTATAATACAATTAGAAAAATCTTTCTTCTATTATTCAAATAATTAACTTAAAATTTATAACTTCTATTTATAGGTTATATATTCTAAAATCGAATTTTTCCGTGTTCTTTCAAAATTTATTTAAGAAAAAAAATTACTAAAGGTTATAATTATTCCTTTCCTAACATTTAGCAAAGCAATTAGTTAAATTAACCAAATTGATTTTTTATCCTTTAATATGATTATTTCTGCTTTTCAACCCGATAGGTTCTTCATGTTATACGTCTATCATGGTATTCTCTTAGTTTTTATGGTTTTTCTTGTATGGAAAACGCTTTCCAGAAGCAGGCGGCGTATTAATCTTTTGTTCTCGATGGTGTTTATATTTATTGCTTTAGGTTTACTATTAAATATGATATATGGGTTAATTGCCCATGGTCCAACAGTTTTAATATTAAATTTTCTAACAAATTACTTTATCGCATTAGCTCCTATTTATCTCGTTCTTTTTAATTTTAATCTAATTAAGAAAAGAGTAGCTTCTCAAAATATCCTTCAGTTAACCCTCTTTTTTACTTATGCTTTATTACTGTTTGGAAAAATCACCCTATTTATCTCTAATGGTGTAAGAATCGACGAAACGACAAATTGGTTTCCCGAATGGACTTTTGAATATTTGATATATGTCTTATCTATTAAAACCATTTTC
The DNA here is from genome assembly GCA_014730295.1 of Promethearchaeota archaeon. The sequence continues at coordinate 10,333 of WJIN01000400.1, forward strand.
ACAACCATTCCATTCATCCTGACTAGCATAAAATTATATCTAATCTTTGAACACAAAGTTTTAAGAAAAAGATGGATAAGTTTCGTGATTGGTGCAATAGGTTTAATTTTATATATGGACTTTAATTTCTCAAATAATTTCACTTCTCACCCCATTGTTATAATTGGTTTATATCTTTCCATAATCGGGATTATTCCCTCTATCACTCTAATTTATTATGGGGTAGGAAAACAATTAAACTAATTTAATAGTTCTTTTTGATATCTTAAAAATGTAATATATAATAACACTTTTCTTTCACACTCTCTCTCTTAAATATACATTATTAACGAATAATAATAATTCAATTCCTTAATAATCTCTAAAAAAGATGGCACTTAATACTAAGAAGAAATACAATACAAAAGTCAGAAAATTATTAATCGTGCTTGACTGTGCTGCTGAAGATGAAAAATGCTCTATTTGTGAAACTCCTCTTTATCCTGCAAGATTAGAATCTTGGCAGAATGATTCTCTAATTGATTTTAAATTTCATAATGGATTTTGCGAGCGATGCGGATTATTCGAATATGAACCAATTGAGGAGATAGAGATTTATTTTCAAAAAACAGGGCACCAAAAAACCTATAAACAAGAGATAAACTCATTCATCTAAAGTATCTTCTTCTTTTTCTCTATTTTCACATTATTCAACAATTTTCAGATCCATAGTTAGGTTAGAAATATTATATCTTTTCTAATTGAAAAATTCTATAAACATTTCTAATTTATAATCTAGTAATACCATTGATAGAATTTGAAATAAAAAATTGGATTCAAACGAGGTTAATTAAATGTCTACAAATATGGAATATGAGGAGCAAATACGAAAGATAGATAATATTGTTTCCTCACCTATGAAGGAGTTTAAACCAGAGGAATTACGTGGAATAGTCGAGCGATATGAAAAAAATCATCCCAAATCTAAGGCAGCTTTCGAACGAGCCAAAAAGATTATTCCTGGCGGTGTGGAACACAATCTTGCTTTTAATTTCCCGTTTCCTTTAGAAAGTAAGAAATTATATGATTGCTATATGGAGACTATTGATGATGTTGTTCTCACAGATTATCTTTGTTGTGGTGGCCCTATTATTTTGGGTCATAATTACAAACCCTTGACAGAAAAGGTCATTGAAACAATACAAGAAGCCGGATCATGTCACGGTATTACTCATGAAATGGAATATAAATCTGCTGAGCAATTACAAAAATATTTTCCTTCCTGTGAGAAAATCCGTTGGTTGCAAAGTGGTACCGAAGCCGATATGCTGGCTTTAAGAATAGCAAGAGTATATACCGGGAACAAACATGTAATTAAATTTGGAGGGCATTATCACGGATGGAGTGATCAACTTGTATATGATCTTCACATTCCGGGAACAAAGAGAATGGAATCACACGGTATTCCTAAAAATATTTACAAATATATAGATTCTTGTCCCCCAAATGATATTGAACGATTGAAAGAGATGTTTAAGGAAAAAAGACGGGTTGCGGCTGTAATTATTGAACCGATGGGTGCTGAATCGGGAGCTATACCGGTAAAACCAGGCTTTAATAAAGAAGTGGAGGAACTGTGTCATGAAAATGATGCTTTATTGATTTCTGATGAGGTGGTATGCGCATTTAGATTGGATATGGGAGGTGGACAAGCATATTTCGGTTATGAACCAGACATTTCTGTTTTTGGAAAAATTGTTGGTCATGGATATCCTTCTGCCGCAGCTATAGGAGGTAAGGAAGATATATTAAATACTGTTGCCGCTGGAGTTGGAGGAGGTTCTAAACGAGCCTATTGTGGAGGCACATTAGCTGCTAACCCACTCACATGTACAGCAGCTTACTGGGCAATGAAATTTGTTGAAGAAACAAACGCCACTGAGAGGGCTGGAAAACTCGCTACTCGATTATCAAATGGGATGAATGAAATATTTGAAAAACATAATCTACCGTGGTTTTCATATAATTACAATGCAACCGTTCATCTTCATTCTTCCGCCGTTTTTGCCTTAGATATTACCGATCCAAATCAAGCCCCACAAATAAAAGAACGAAAAGAGTTTATGGAACATTTGGGCGCAGCATTAATAGACCAAGAACTGATTTCTGTTGCGGGCTCCAGATTTTACACAAATATACAACACACAGATGAAATTATTGATGAAACAATAGAAAAAATTGACCATATATGTAATAAAGTTGAATAGAGTAAATTCTCTGCTTTCCTAATTATCATTTCTTTTTTTATGAATTTAATACCTAATAGTTCAATCAGATCTCTTCATTCTTATTTATTGTTCCGGGAGTACCAAAATTATGTAAAAAAACGTTAAATCTGCTTAAAGATTTCTTAGAAACTCCAGATTAGAGTATATGTACACTTATAGAGTGTAGAGAGAAATAGCAAAAATACTGTTTGAGGGTAAATAAAATCTTCATAATGTATCTCGCCTTTTGCTTTTCTATTGAATATTTTGGCTAAAAATACTAATACCTTCACTTTTTTCAGTTTTTTATAAGTTGAAATCATATGATTTTTTATTATTTAAATACTAACCTAAATAGAACATAATTTTAGTTGATAAATAATATGAGTATGTCAGAGAGAGATAGAGAAATAGAAAGAGAAGCGGTGGAAATTTTTGAGACTTGGCCACGAACAAAAATAATATTTGGAAAGGACAAATTAAAACAAACGGGTAAATATGCGAATGAATTTGGAGACAAATCATTAATCGTTATAGGAGGGGGATCAGTTAAGAGATTTGGGTACTTGGACGACTTGATTGAATCTCTGAAAGAATTCGGAATGTCTCATGATTTATATGAAGGAGTAGAACCAAATCCTTCCAAGTCGACTGTCGAAGATATCGCAAAAACATTCAAAAATGGAAATTATGATGTCACCATTGCATTAGGAGGAGGAAGCACGATGGACGCCGCGAAAGCAGCCTTGATAATTGCTGGAACTGGAGAAGACGATATAGATAAATATTTCGGGGTAGATAAAGTAAGCGATGAATTAGATAGAATCTCCCCATGTATTTGCATTCCAACTACAAGCGGTACTTCTTCAGAGATTACCCGTTATTCTAATGTAACTCTCCCAGAAAAAGGAGTTAAAAAGCTTATATCGGATATTGCCATACATCCTCATTATGCCATAGTAGATCCGACCTTAACTATATCTTGTCCAAAGGATTTGACTTTAACCGTGGGCTTGGACACCATGACCCACTCAATGGAAGGCTATCTAAATAGAGTTCAGGATGAAGGGAATGATGATATTAATCAACGAGCGCTATTATCTTTAGAGCTTGTATTTAATTGGTTGAAAGTTGCTGTAAAAGAGCCGAAAAACTATACCGCGCGAAAACTGATGTCGATCGCAAGCGTATTAGGGGGAACTGTAATAGGAGGTAAACGATTTAAAGGAACGGCGGGTCCGCATATGAATTCATTTTCATGGGCAGAAACAATACCTCATGGAAAGGCAACGGGAATAATGATGCCATATTATATAGCCTATTATGGAAAAAATGAAACTGTGATGAAAAAATTAGACCCTATTGCTGATATATTAAGTGCCGAGAAGGGAAATAAGATTGGTATGAATGTAGCTAAGGCCATGTTGGATTGGTACGAGAATATGGGTTTTCCAACAAAGATTAGTCAATTAAGTGGCTGGAAACCGGAATATAAGCATAAAGCAATAGAAGATGCCGCAGAAAATACAATGAAATTAGAGGCAATGCCGAACCCAGTCCCTCTTGATAAAGTGGAGGATACAATTGGACCAATTCTCGAAGCTGCTATAGATGGAAATCTCTCAAAATTACAATAATTCTTCTTTTTCATTCCTAATTACTTTAATACCAGTCAATTGGATATTGCTTTTGTAAGAGAAGCTCAAAAATAGGATTCTTTTATCTATAATAGTAATTTCAATATTTTTATATATTCATGCTTCTTATCTAATGATGTCGAAATTTAAATGGAGATATTTATACCTAAAATATCGCAGATTCCGATCATCTAAGCAATAAAATCTTACGGGCTAAAAGTAATTGTAAAGGTACATATAAACAGAAATATATAAAGATTTATCTAATTTTTCGGCACTCTTCAATTCCCGTGATTAATCACTTCCCAAGCTCAAAAAAATGGAGGAATAAAATACTATGCTAAATATATTTATCGCATTTCTGATTCTCATAGGTAGTATTTTTCTAATGGTGTTTTCCAGTAATATTGCTGTAAAGCATTCTGCTTCTTTAGCAGCTAGTTTAGGAGTCTCCAGCTTGATAATTGGTATAACGCTTGTGTCTATAGGAACCGACATCTCGGAGATTTTTAATTCTATTATCTCTTGTGCTTTAGGACACGGCGACATTGATGTGGGAGATTCCGTAGGTTCAGATCTCACACAATTAACTCTCATTTTTGGATTATTACCAATTATTTGTGGGAAATTCATTGTTGCAAGAAAAGAATTTCTAATCATCGGTTCTTGTGAGGTGCTTTCTCTCATTTTAATATTCACGGTGGTGGAGAAGGGTTATTTTACTCGTCTCGACGCTTTTTTTATGATGCTCAGCTTTCTGTTTTACTCTATGTTGTCCTATCATATTACTAAAAGTGATATGCTTACTCGAGTTGATTTAATGATGGAAGAGCGATCTGAACCTCAAAGAGAACGGAGGATCCACTATTTTACACTAGCAATTATTGGATTTGCTGGGGTTACCATAAGCTCATATCTTATTGTTCAAACTATAATATTTTTATCAAGCCAATTGATGATTGATGATTATATAATCAGCTTTTTCATTTTAAGCATTGGAACATCCTTACCTGAACTTAGCGTGAACATCACTGCTTTAAGAAACAAACATTATAATATTGCCATCGGAAATATTATCGGAAGTTGTATAGTTGATTCGACAATCTCAATTGCGATTGGTCAATTCCTTTTCCCCCAAGCGGTGTCTGCTAATTTCGCAATACCAACCATCCTTTATACCATTTTTGCCTCCTTAATTGTTATTATTGTGGTATCTAAAAGACAAATTATGGATAAGAAATCTGGAATTCTATTTATAATAATCTATTTCCTTGCTTTTCCCCTCCTTTCTACGACATTCATTTTTTACTCCGCTTGAATTCCAAACCAGAAAGGAAGTTTAAAATATTAAAAAAATTTCTAAAATTCTATCTCTTTAGATCATAACTAGATTTGATTTTAAAACCTTCAGGTACCTTATCTTCTTTCCACGGATTTTCTGACAGCTCGAATTTAAATCCTACAATATCTTCTCCGCCTATCATATAGACTCGTGGAGCTTTTTCCCGAAGATCTTCAGGATTAAGGAGTTTTTTCCAATCTACTCGAAATTTGAATTCTGTGCTAACCCCCTCCTTTTTAAAGGTTTTAGCAGCTTCTTTAACATCTTTAACTCGAAATGTTATATTATGCACCCCAGGGCCTTTTTCTTTTAAAAATTTTGACCACGTGGTTTCAATATCATCTCCGGTCGGCTCAATAAACTGTATAACCAGATTTCCTAATTGGACGTGTATTGCCTTAACTAAACCTATCGAAGATAAATTTTCAGCCAAGTCTTTCTCCACCCTTTGGGCTCCAAAAATATTATGTAAAAATTGATAGGCTTTCTCAGCATCAGGGACAACAACTTCAATATGTACTAATGGTGAGACTTCAATTACCATTTTATCTTTCCTTTAAATTTTAGGTTTTGTATTATTATTAGTTCTAATAGTATATAAGAGCTATAATCCATGATTGGAAAAAATCATTAATAAAGCTGGTATTTATAAACTAAGGATTTTTCTATCTTATTACTAACTATATTACCATTAGTGAGGCAATTTCATTCTTTTGCTATTTATCATATTTCTTTCCATTATTATAGGTTTACTAGTTGTTTTTGGTATACTATTTATTATAGCCGGGTTATGGGCTAAAAATAAGATAAAGAAATTGAAATCTGAGTCAGAGATCGCCAAAACCTCTGAGGGAAAAATAGAATATGTCGTTCTCGGGGAAGGAACCCCCCTTCTGATTTTTCATGGCGCACCTGGTGGATATGACCAAGGTTTTTTAATGGAAAATTTTGTAGAAAATGGTTTTCAAGTAATCGCGTTCTCAAGACCAGGATATCTTAGAACTCCGTTAAATGGCCATAGAAGTTATAACCAACAAGCAAAATTAGCAGCAAGTCTTCTTGATCATCTCCAAATTTCAGAATGTGTGATTGTGGGATTATCTGCGGGAGGACCTGTTGCATTGAGATTTGTTCTGCAATATCCCTCCAAAGTTATTTCAATCATACTTATGTCTGCGGTTACAAAAAAATATATTCCCAGCGACTACCAATCGAATTCTCTCTTAGGAAAAATTTATTTATCAAACCTTGGGGGGGTCCTGATAGGCTATTTTATGTCACTTAGTTTACGGAAGTGGCCCAAAAGAGTATTAAAATCCTTTTTAAAGTTAGAGACTACATTTCCGAAGGAAACTATTAACGAACTTACGAAAGAAATATCAAAAGATCCAGACCAGATGAATTGGTTCAAGCATCTTGTAGAAACAACCATTCCATTAAGTGCTAGGAAAGAAGGACTGAAGAACGATATCCAAATTCTCTCAGAACTTGAGACCTTACCTCTGGGATATATAGAAAAAACAATTCTAATTGTTCACAGCAAAAATGATGCTGATGTAGAGTTTTCTCATGCACAAAATATTATGGAAAGGAGTAAAAATACAGAATTCTATGAGAGTCATGGATTAGGGCATTTAGTTTGGTTGGGACTAGATAGAAAACAAATGTATGAAAAAGTCTTTAACTTTATTAGAAAATATAATTAATATTCCTAGCTTTACCGTTCTCTAATATTTAATCTCAATGGTTTTCAACCTAACAAAAAAAAAGCGAAATATTTAGATTGATGGAATTTTTACCATATTTGCTAATATTTGATATCAGGCTTTTAACATGAAAATATATATTTTCGAGCCCCATCCGGATGATTTATTATTCGGACCGGGACCAATTTTATTAGATTGGATAAAAGAGGATCACGAAATACATATCATCACTGTAACTGATGGCAGAGCATGCTATCGATCCGGACAAGACACATATTCTGACGATGTTGCGGAGATGACAGAGGACGATGTAGCAGAGATGAGAATTAATGAAGCAAAGCAGACTATCGATTTTCTTGGACTTTCTCATGATAATCATCATCTATTAAAATTTCACGATGCTGACGGACAGAAATATGTTCCAGAAGCAACTGAAAAAGTTAAGCTTCTTATTAGGGGGGCCGAACGGCTTGTTTTTCCCAGTGATAATAATAGCCATATCGATCATCAAGCTACACACGATATCGCCATTAATGCGGCAAAAGAATTGAAATTACAGGATACGGAGTACCTCATTTATGCAATACCAGCCTATGTAAGGTTTAGTGATGATTCCATTCAAAAACAATTTAGTATAAAAATAA
>WJIN01000401.1 GCA_014730295.1 Promethearchaeota archaeon
GAACAAACCCTCCAGCGCGCGCTCAACGACTCCACGTGCATCTGCCCCGCCTGCCTCTTGGAATATTTTCCATTCTTCATTTTTCTACGCCCGTGTCGCTTAATCAATAGAAAATAGGCATTATTTTCATCAAATTTAACAAACAAAATTGGACCAGTCCGCTCTATAAATCCATCAGTTCTAAGAACCGTTCCTAAGTGTATATGTTTAATCCCCCACCGATCTAATAATGCATCACGTTGTCTGTTCTTCCTTCTGCTTATACCTATAACCCATTGAATACCTCTACTAAGGTATGGATTAATATCTTCTCCATTTTCGATTTTCTCAATGAGATTATTCAAAGACTTTTTAAATCTTTTAGGACAATAGAATAAGGTGCTCATATAGACTTCTCTTGGTCTAAGCTCCACTAGTCTGTTAACTAAATTGTAGTATATCAAGCATAATTTTTTCGGGTCGCTTTCGTCCTTAAATTGGCTATAATAATCAAGATCGGGACTTAATTTTTCAAGGGCTTTGAGATATTGTTTGATTACTACTCCAAGGTCTTCGCTTAGATCTAATCTTTGAATTGACATATTTGGGCTCATATCTATTTTCTTTTTATTTCTAAAAAACATAACTATTTGTGATATAACTCAAGAAATCCGAGACAAAAAGACTTCATTTTTTTATTTTACATAATTCAGTTTCAAAAACATAACTATTCCGTTAAAAGATCCCCATAAAGAAGTTTTCGTTCACTTCGTGTGTCTTCTCATAATGAAGTCCTATGCTATTTATGAATATAGCATAGTGAATCATAATAAAAGATATCCTTTCATGGTTAATTTGTTCATACTCATCTTGTCCAATTACGGGAAAACAAAGCTTCCCATCAATTGGAGATATAAAGAATTGTCGTGGAATTTGATGGGCATTGATATTCCTTAAATGATATAATTGTGTGGTAATCTCATTTAGATAATTTTTCAAATCGGGATAGTTATTTAAATCCGAATTACATTTATCTAAGAATTCATGATGCTCAAATTTAAAGTTATAATGCCTATAGTATAGATTCTCATAATTATCATTTCCTTTTTCTCTTATATGTAGCAGACGTCGTACATATCTGCAGAAATATAGCATGTGAGATTGGATATAATTGATAACTCTAAGCAAGTCTCTTCCAAAATCAGTTGGATCTTCTTTAATTTTTTTTAGAAGATCATTTTGTTTTTGAGCTTCTTTTAGGAAATGATCAAAAATATTATTTATTTTTTCCATTTCCTTTTTGGGAATATTTATATGTGCGAGTAATTTAGTTTTAGCAAATGATACTAGCGTTTCCCAATCCCTTGTAATTACTGATTGCTTATAGATTAAGGAAAATTCATTTAAAATTCTTAATAATTGAGTATTAGAGATCTCTACGGATGTTGATTTCGATATTATCTCTAATAATTCTAAACCAAATTTACTAAGCCTTTTATATAAGTTAAATCCCATTGAATTATTATAAACCGGAAAAGCATACCTCACTATTTCCATCGGATAAGCCATCTTATGGAAGATGGTGTCACGTGAATTATTATTCTCTTTCTCATAGAGTTTCGGATATTCTGTAGAAATTTGGGTAATAAGAGAGGTATATTGAGATTTTATTTCTCGAAAATTAGATTTTTCAGAGAATTTTATACTATCTCCTAGAAACAAGCGTAATACTCCTCTTAGGAACATTTGATCTATATGAAACAACTTCCCTTGAGAAAATTGAGTTATTAATTGCTTAAGATTTTTAAATTTCTCTTCTGAATGGGGAGCTAGAAGACTAAAAACCTTTTTAGCTGAATGTTCTTCATCTCTTTCATTCATATTTCTAATTCACTCCGCAGTTTTTTTTATCTAATATAGTTATAGATAAAACCCGTAATTAATTTCACCCTATTTTTATACTTACTTAGATTTATCTTTGTTTTTCTTTTTCATATAAACAATATTTTAAATTATTGAATAAATAGTCGAACAAATCAGTGGATCTAATGATCTTTCACCATCACTTAAAGACCTTCATATCCAGAGAGTTTATTAAATAATCTGAATTTTGAGCATCAAGAACTTGGTATCATAATAAAAGGTGAAATGATAGAAGATAATATTCTTAATTTTTTTGAGATCTTTTTGTATGAATTTATCTCAATGCTTCCAGAAAGCCCATAAGGAAATAGTTTCAAATTATGGTAATAATAAGGTTTTGGACTATACAATAGCGAAAAAAATATTTGATAAAAAATTAAAGAATGACGATATAATGCTTTTTTTTGACAAATTCACTCAAGTTCATAAATATCTTATAGAGGAATCCTTAGAATTTAGCTATTGTAGTTTCTCGTTTTATAATTGTGAAGAAATTGGATTAATTCGTCCTTACTAAATATGATGAATCGCTTATTATTAGCCTCACATAAATTTAGAGCTTCAGAAAGAAATTGTCGAGAGGTGGTTCTACTATTTGCAAAAAAAATAATCTTTACTGTCCTCTTTTGAGATAGTTGACTCACTTGCATATATGGATCTGAATATTGTTTTGTCGTATTCAGCTTAGTAGCTTTCAAAACTACCGCATAACCTTCATTTTCGGAAATCCAATAGCAATCTGCTAGTTCTGATCCAGAGTGAGGTAAAATATCTAACCCTAAAGGTTTGGAAAAAAGTTTTGTTAAGCAAATTTTTGTAGGAATATTAAAACATGCTTCACAATCTTTTCCAGATGCATTTCTAGAACATTTTTCTTTTATAGTGTTAATTTCCTTCCCAAGTTCCGAGCAATAATCATGATCAATTTCTTCTATAAAAGTATCTTTTTTATTTAGAAAAGGAAAAAATCTTTGCTTTAGTGCTAGATCACTAATATTTTGATTGATATGGATTTCTAAATCTTTAACAAGAAGCTCCAATTCTATACCGACAAGACAAATGTCATTTGGCTTTAACTTAAAATGTATAACTCTATTACCATAAAAACCATTACTCCTAATATCAATCCTAAATTGATTTTTACCAGCTTTAAAAACCGGTTTATATTTAAACACATCAATTAAATCACTTTGTTCGAATTCTAATATATAACAATATTTTCTTTCTTTCCTAGCAAATTTTTGTATAATTTCAAATTGTTGATATTTCTCTGATAACTGAATAGATTTAAAAAGAGGAACTAACTCTAATTTGCTATTCCAAGGATAGATTTTTTTTTTAGCGGTTATAGATCGTATATAGATAGAAGTTATCGGAGGAGGTAATGGACAAAAATTAAGAGGGGATTCGATTCTTAATTGATTTAGGTTTCTTTTATTGAAGCGAAAACTTTCTATTGATCTCTTTATATTTTCAATCTTTATATCCATCGTTCTATGTTTAAATGCAACCTTACTCACTTCTTCTCTTAACTCTTGGTTTAAAGTGGTAATATTATTTTCATTCTTTAACGTCTTAATTCTTTGTGTAAAACTTTCTAAAATGGTAGTAATGCTATTATAATATATGATGATTTCTTTATTATATGAAGGGATATTCTTGGAATTAGATAAATTTGTGAAATATTTTTCCGATTGACTTAAATAATGAGAGGATTTTTGATAATTATCCAAATTAATATAATGGATGCTCAAATATAACATAAATCGAGCTTTTACAAAATTAAATTTAAATGGGAATTTTTTATGAGATTCTTTAATTATATTATAAACACCAAATTCCTTTCCTAAATTATCTAAATCCTCTTCAATCTTCCTTATAGTATGAATGGGTATAGCTCCTCTATAAATATCGAGATATTCCAGAATAGCGTCCAATAAAATAAACATTTTTTGTGATAGTGAGATTTCATTGTCAAGTATCTCTTCAAAACATTTTAGAGCTTCTTTCCTTTCTCCAATAAATGAAAGGAAGAGCCCTTTATCATATGTATTTGGTAATTGGAATAATCTCTCCTTAAGTTTATTGAAGATTTGATTATCGTTATTAAAATTACGAATAATTAGCTTAAAAATACTCAAAAGGGATCTTATATCATTTTCATTATCAGACCTAATCTCTAAAAACTGATTGATATACTCTGAGAATTTCCGAGGTTCTCTTCTTAATGAAAACATAATTGCATTATAACGCTTTTTTTTTATTAAGAGATTAATTATGTCTTGTTGTAGATTTTTATTTAATCTCTCAAAATATTTTAAAAGATTTAGCGACCAAGGATTAAATGATTCTCGATTTTGACTATTCGAAAGATATTCTTCAATTTTTGAGATGAAAAAATCAAAGGTTAAGTTAATTTCTAAATTTCCAAAAGAACCAAACAAAATAGTAGAATATTCAAACGAATCGTTCTTGTTCCTAGGGTCCCCAAAATTGATACTGTTATAGTATTCCTCTATAATTTGCGCAAAATGTTCATTCAGATTAGATTTTGCTTTTAAAAATATCGAAATAACTCTATATTTATTAACTCGATTCTCAAGGTACGATTTAAAGGTTTCAATCACATTTTCTCC
>WJIN01000402.1 GCA_014730295.1 Promethearchaeota archaeon
GAACTGAAAACACTATAGGACCAAGTGCACTAGAAAAAAAGCCAATTGCATTATTGAGCCCGATACCTGTCCCTCTAAGGTCGGGATTTATTTTCACTATAACCTTTAAAATAAGAGTTGCTCCCGCGGGATCATATAAGGCAAGCCCCATACCTATAAAGAGTGTCATTATTATAAAGACCAAAAAAATGTTAGCAATATCAAAAAAGAAAGGAATACCCGCAATTATCGCGATAGTTTGTCCTATTAACATCATTTTTCGTGGACCTTGCTTGTCAATAACTCTACCTGAGATAATAACAAAACATACATACACAGCCACTATCAGTAGCAAGTAATAACTGCTAAGGATTTCATTTATTTTGAAGAAAACTTGAAGAACCCACACTAAATACGCAACAACTCCTCCAAAAATAAACCATCTAAGGCTATTTATAACAATGGCAATAGTAAATTGGGGTTCTTTCAGCAATTCCTTAATTTTCTCCTTCTTTAAAGTAATAGGATTAGTTTTATTTTGAGTCTGCTTTAGCTCACTTTTAGAATCTGACTTGTTAAAGACAAATATCAAAAAAATCGCGCTAATAAGAATGAGAAATCCTGAGATCGAAAAAATATTCCGAAAACCCAAATAACTGGCAATATATCCTCCCAGAATGATTCCCCCGAAATATCCTAAATTCATTGAAAGCGAATAATAGCCCATTCCTTTTCCATGTTTTTCTTCATAATATACATCACTTACCATTGCTTGTAGGATTGAAGTATAGGCACCACTTCCTTGAATTGCACGGTAGATAATGAGCTGGGTAATATCTTGTGCGAAAAAGCATAAAAATGTCCCTAAAGTGTAGATTCCAATGGCAATGATGATAATTTTTCTCCTTCCATACTTATCCGAAGCTGCGGCGACTGGAAACTGAAATACAGATTGCATAACATTAAAAATCCCCCTAACCACTCCATAGGAAAAAAGGCTCCCCGATAAATCAATGATAAAATTAGGTAACCCTATATCAATAATACTGAATCCTACACTTCGAAACGCAATAGCTAAGAGCACACTAAATAGGAGAATGCGTACATGTTTTCCTAATTTCCTACTAGGTGGTTTTAATGTACTATCCATTTTATTACATCAACTATCTTAAAAATTAAAAAAATAATAAAAAATTATTCTAACGATTAAACAACATAATAGTAGCTTAATGAAAAAATTAGATTGTATCAAGAAAAAAAGGAATGACCACTATAAACCAAAAAATAAAGGTCATTCAAATTCTTTTAAAATTTTATGAAGAGTTTCTACTACATTTTCTTTAATTAGTTTTGAAGTCGCTTTTTTAATAGTTTTTCCCATCATCTTATAAGCCCCTGAGACTTCAATTTCTATATCAGCGAAGACTCTAAAACCAGATTTAGTTTCCTCAAAAATTATCGTATAAAATGTTGTTCCTGGAGATGGGACGATTTCAAATCTCGTGGAATGCTCTGTTCTTGGTCCTCTCTCCTCTGTTTTTATTTCTCTCCCTTGAACTACTGTAGTGTGCTGTCCTATTGTTTTAAAAAATTTGTTTATTAATTCTTTAAAATTATCTGGTTTCTTTGTAATTTCAAAGATTAGTTCTTTTTCTTCAGCTTTTCCTTTATTCTTTTTTTTGGGAGTCACTTCAACCCTCACACGATCAATATTTTGGATACGTGCGTGGGATGTATTAAGATCACCATGCCTATGTGAAGCTACACGAATTGTAGGGAAGTATGTCCCTGGTTCGGAGAATCTATAAGTAGTCTTTGTTTTTAAATTAGTGAATTCATTGTCTTTGAGTTTTTCACTACTAGGATAGTCTCCATCTCCTTCAAAGTCCCATTCTATACCCACTATAGAACCTGTATTCGGTGGTACCTCAACATTCGCTGAAAATTTGAGTTTTTTTCCACTCTTCACTTTAGCACTTTTTCCTCCGTTCACTGTAAGATTAACTATTGGTTGGATACCCTTACGTTCTGCAGCAGTGGTAGGTACTTCCACTTGTGCATCCACTACTTTATAATTAGTACTTTCTGGAGGTGCTATACCTTTTTCGACCCAAGCACTCAAATCTCTTAAAGCTTGTTGTAAAATACCCCCATAATCGATGATTCGCGTTGTTATTACTGGGGGAGTCTCAAACTTTGAAATCACTGGTGGTACGTGCATCGCATGGTCAATATACCAGAGCCTGTAGTTATCATCAAACTTATCTCCTAACGTCTCTTTTATTCTCGAGCGATACCAGTCAGCACCCCAAGGATAGGCGATTTCATCCATCAACATATTTACTACAATCATCTTACCATCAAATTTACCGCTTAGGCGTGCAACAGTACTTTTGGAATAACGAGTACACAATAATTCCTCGCGTTGTGGATATAATGGTTCATCCTCATCGTCTCGGAATTGTTCATAACCATAATAATCAGGTGTGGGAATTTGGTGACGATGATAGGTTTGAGCGGCAAGATATACAGAGTTATCTATTTCCACATTGTCACCTGCTTTAACTTTGGCTAATTCTCTAAAATGGTGCTCTCCGAAAGCAATCATAACGAATTTTTCAAATGCCCCGGCAATATAAACTACACAACCCTCAGCTTCACCACTCTTCAAGATTAATGAGGCTCCTTGAAAATCTTTCTCCGGCAAATCCTCCATCATAAATCCCGCGGGTACTTTTATTTCACTTTTACTCCCCGCTGATAAAGTTAGATTAAATCCCATTTCTTTCAAATCTTCGGGGAAAATTAACTTATTGATTTTCGTTTGGTGGTGTACTTTAGCCTTAAGAAGGGATTCAGGTGGATCAAAGCCTAGATATCCCGGTTTATTCCAAAAATCCTCAAAGTAGGTAGGATCCCATTTAACCATTTGATCAAAAAACATGGTCAAAACACCCGTATAACCGAATGCAATTCTTCTATAATTAAACCAAGCGCGTGGAGGAAATCCCATTCGAGTCACTTCAGTGAGGGCCTCTCTTTCCTCAATGTTTAATCCAGCATAAATGTCGCCACTACCACCTGGCTCCATCGCATCGATGATAGAGGGCATTTTGTCTTTTAATATGCGCATCGCGTGAGCTTGTACAGTAAAATTATTTGGAATTGCTATTGGTGTTGCATGGATAAATGGTACCGAACCATCCCAAACGCCCTTTGTGTTTTCCACACAAGCAATAGTTTTAAATGCACCCCCACTTCCACCATAAACATATCCATAAGGACGATGGGAACCATACATTTTGCTAGCCAAAATGCGTGAATATTTCGCAACTGCCGCACTGGTTCGATAAGCGGTGATGGTTGGATCATCACCAACAAACATGTTCAATCTTCCAAGATTTGATTCCACGAGATAAGCGCCACTTTCGATAGCAAAACCCAATGAATAACTAGGATTGGGATATTCTGGATTCTGAACAGCATTCTCGTTTCCTGATATCGCCATGAGATACTGGAAAAATCTTCCCTCATACTGTTCCTTCGGAGGGAAATAGAATGAAAAAAGAGCATCAGTGTCTTCAAAACCGCCATGAACATATCGATGACGTTCGGGTTCGTCTCGCCACTCATCTATATCCACATATGGCTTAGTGAAAAGTGGATCACCTGAATCAAAAGACTCACTTGAATTTATGATAATACACCCATTGCTTTATATAATTTAGTCTTAAACTCATTTTTAGTTGACCTTCCGGTAATACAGCATAAAGTTAATAAAAAATGTATTTTTTTATGGTTAATAATTTTGAGCTTGAAAATTACAGTTATGAGATTTAATTAAGAACTACTTTAAAATATGAAAAAATTAAAAAGAATAGTTATAAAAGTACCTTTAGATTCAATTTCTAAGCAATTTTTTGATCTATTTGAAAACTATGAATTAATCAAAATACATCGTCAAGATAATAATCAAATCTTTGCAACACAGAAAGTAAAATTCAAAGATAATGATATTCATCCTAAAATTTTTGAAAATAAGAAATATGGATTATCATATATAGAAATCATTAATGAGAATAGGGAGAAAAATGAATATATTTTTTTCTCAAAACTTAATTGGCCTAAAAAAACCAAAGAATTCCTTAGCAGACTAGATTTAATTATCGATCCTCCTATTATTTTAGATCAAGATCGTCTTTTAGTAAATGTAATAACAGATAATAAAAATATTGACGAAATGATTGATTCTTTAGACCTATTTTATGATAAAAAATTAGAGATACTAAGCATATCTCATATAGATCTTAATGAAGAAAACCTGTTTTTAAAATTAACGGACCGTCAAAAAGAGATTATTTATTATGCTGTTCAACATGGATATTTTGAAATCCCGCGTGGAATCTCTACCAAAAAAATCGCAAATCATTTTAAAATTACTCGGAGCGCGTTATATGACCATCTTCGAAAAATCGAAAGGACTATTTACCATTCAATATTCAAATAAGGAATATCATAATATACCTCTTCTATGATATATGCTCTCTTAATATTATTGATTTCTGGCAAATTCAGAGTTTTTATAGGAAAAAGTTAATAATTCTTTATAATATTCTTAAAATTAATGATTGATGGTATTGGGATTTTTGATGCTCATATGCATTATTATGGGAAATTTATGAAAGAAAATGAAAGCCTAATTGAGTTTATGGATAGATTCGCAATAGATAAAGCTATTATAACAACTTTAAAGACTTCTGCGAATCAAAATCTATTATTCCAAACAAATGAGATAATAAATGAGAAACAATATGCGGAGAATTTATACGCTAAAAAACAATATGAGCACGATATTGTAAAAGCACTTATTACCAAATATCCTGATAGATTATATGGGTTTTATTGGTTTAATCCGAAAATCGCAGACGATTCTGATTGGCAAGTTTTGCGAGACTATATCACCAAATACAATTTTAAAGGTGTTAAAACCCAAACTTCTTTAGACAATTTAGATTTATCAAAAGATCTGAATCAACTCGCTGAATTTTGTCTGGAATTTGATATACCTCTTTATTTCCACTCTGGGATTAATTTTTTCTTTCAAGAACCATTCCTAACAAAAAATCTTTATAATTTTTTAAAAGACTATAAAGAATTGAAATTTATCATTGGCCACGCAGCATTTACAATGGAATATATGATATCCCTTCTTCGTTACTTTCAAGGCTTTCCAAATGTTTATTATGAAACGAGTTTATCTGTACCGTATGGCATTAATGTATTGATTAAGATGATGGGGGAAGATAAAATAATTTATGGTTCCGATAGTCCTGCTGCCACTCCACCTGATATAGAAATACAAAAAATTAAATCCCTAAATCTAAAACCAGAGACAGAGAAGCTTATTTTTTATGAGAATGTAAAAAATTTAATTAGCATTTGAATTATAAAACCGATAAATATTATATAAGGCTTTAGCGGCTAAATGCTCGTTTGGATGAATTGAAATTCCCTTTTGATTAAGGTTTTTTATTATATCGGGTACTTTTTTAGCACGTATATGGATAAAAGATCTCTTGACTTTCTTACTGAAAGAATCTGCTGAAACATTTACATCTATACCAGATACTATTGCGATTGGTTTAGAAATATCTTCTTGGAGCTTTAATAAATCCTTGTATCTGGGCGTCAGCATAGTTAACCAGATTAGCATCATGTCAACTTTAGGGTCGGTTCCTACGATTTCATATGCATTTTTTTCCAAGATGGGGTCGAAGGTTGCTTGTAAACTCAAATCTATTGGATTTGACATGCTTGATCCGAATTCTGGGATGTATTCCCTAAGTTTTGCCTTAGATTCATTGGTTAAATCTGCCAATTTGAGATTATTCATTTCACAGGCATCCGCAGAACTGACAGCTGGTCCGCCTGGACCAGATATAATCGCTACCCGACGTCCGTCCACTGGCATAGGATTAATAAAAGCTTGGATCATGCTAATCATTTCTTCTAAATTATACACTCTATTTACCCGATATTTCTCAAACACATTATTCCAGAGCCTATCATTTCCGCTTAATGAACCAGTATGTGAGTGTGCTGCTTTTGATCCCGCTCTTGTTGCACCAGCTTTCCAAATGATTATTGGTTTATTTATATTCTCTACTAATTTGATGAACCTCCTGCCATCATCGATACCTTCCATGTAACATGCGATAATATTCGTTTTTGGATCTTCTCCCAAATATTCTAGAAAGTCATTGAATCCCAGATCAATGGCATTTCCATAACTAATAGATTTTGAAAAGCGAATTCCCTTTAACATTGAACTAAAGGCTAAGATATTTGCTATTGATCCACTCTGGCTAATGAAACCTAATGGTCCCGATTCTGTGGGAAGCGCGGGAAAGAAAGATAGTCCAGTTTCGGGACAATAAAACCCCATACAATTTGGTCCAATTAAACGCATATTATATTTTTGGGCTATTTCCAATAGTTCTTGTTCTGCTTTCTTACCTTGTTCGCCCTTCTCACCGAATCCAGCAGAAAAAATTACAACTGCTTTTACTCCGTACTTACCGCATTCGATAATAATGTCTTTGACATATTTTGGATGAGTGGAACAAATTGCCAAATCTATGGGCTTTCCAATAGATTCCAAATCAGGGAACACGGGTACTCCCAAGATTTCCACATCTGGCTCAGTTATTCTGGGATTGATAATAAAAAGGTTAGGAAATTCTTGGTCAATGAATCCTTGCAATAATATATTTCCAAGACCACCCTTCCTGCTCACACCATAAATTGCTAAAGACTTTGAATGGAAGATATCCTCTATTTCCGATATTATATCATTCAATTAAACCATCCCTTTCTATACTGTAGAAAATAAACTTTAAAATGAATAATTTTCTTGTGTATAAAAATTCTGTTGAGAATAGTATTAAAGATTCCGATTTCAAGATTAAATTATCTTAGATATAAAACTTATAATCGGATTTTTTTTCTAAATCTTTATTACAAGGGGTTCACAAGAACTGTGTTGATTTTATATTTGCTCTATATCAATGTGTTAACTTAATGTTTTTTATGTTATATTTTAAAAGTATAATTAAGTGTAAATCAATCGATTATTTCTGATTTAATAACAAAGCATTAAAATAATTAATCTAACTTTAATATAACGGAAATAAATAAATGGGTTTATAAAAAACGTGAATTATTTACCGAATAATAGAAATCATGCTGAGTTAGATAATCCAAATTGGGATATAATAGAGATTTCCAAGATCGACGACAAAATTATTAAAAAGCTCCTAAATAAACTAAGTTTAGGGATATCAGATGATTTCTTTATTTGTTTTGAGAGCTTAATGAAAATTGGAGAAAAAGCTAAACCCGTGATCATCTCCCATATCAAAAAAAACCAAATAGATCATTTTGTAAGAGATGTTCTTTATTTTATCTTGAATACAATAAAAAATAATAATGCTTCTCCTCCACTATTGCCTAAACTCTATAATCCCGACTTCATTATGCGAGCAAGAACTATAATGGAAATAGAAGAATCGCGAAAGGTCGACTATCTAAAATTTTTACTCCCACTCATCAATGACCCAGACGATTCCGTGAGATGGGCGTTGATCAAATTGCTACATTCTCTTGAATTAGTAAATAATCCAATGGTAAAGACGGAATTGGAAGCCCATTTATCAAAAGAAAAAAATCCTATTATAATAAAAAAGATTAAAGAAATGATTTAGATATCGGTTCGTTCTAATCCTAATCTGCAAAGATATTTTTAATAAAATCAATTAGGAATTTCTTCAAAATTGGTTTCAAATCTTCTCTCCACGCAGACCCGTCTAAACTCTTGTTTTTATTTTCCACTTCAAAATCTTGTAATACAAGAGAGATTATTTGTTCTAAATAATCTAAGGAATAAGACTCCTTAACCTTTTCAGTTAACCCTAAATAAATGTCTTCAGCGAAACTTTTAATCATTAATTCTTTGAATTGTTGATATTCATAAAAAGTCCCAAATTTGAAATACGATGACAAAAATTGAGAGATCGCATTCTCTACTTCTCTCGGAGCAATCTCACTTTTACTTATGCAATAACTTTTGACTATTCGTTCAATAAATAACCCTCTAAAATCGGCTTTTTCTTCTTTTTTTGAGGATTTAGCTGATTTTACTATTCGAGTTTTATGGTTAAAATCTTTATTTTTAGATTTTTGTAGCTTATTATAATCTTCTGTTATGATCTCGGATAAACCCGAGCGTAAGGTGATTATGTTTGTATTTATTCTTTTATTACCATGAAATATTGTAGGTACTTTCATTTTGTAATCTTCTAAGATATCATATATGTTATGTGAGGTGTTAATTTCAGGAGGTCTAAAAAATACATCATATAACGAAGAAATCTCAAATTCTTTTATCTCCTCTAAAAATAAATTTCTAATATACTTGTCGTATTCTAGAAAAAACAGAAAGATGCAATCATCTATAGCTATCTCCAAATTTTTATGAGTCGCTTGACTTAGATATTTTTTATATTCAAGCCTGATTTTATTTGCTCTAATCATTTCTAAAGCAAAATCTAACAAGGTTTTTTCACTCACAAGTTTTTCGCGATAATAATTAAGAATGTCAATAAGATCGGCTTTTACTGGGCCAACGGATTGATTATTCAAGAATTTTGCGACAATTTCAGCCGTATCCTTATTTTGTGATTGTTTTTCAATTCTCTCGTAATAATTAATCAAACGTTTGGTGTCAATTTGATATAATTCTTCTAATTCTTGAACTTCCATAATATTATACTACCGTCTTTTTTTTATTATGCATCTAATTCACTTTTCAGCAATTCTAGCTCTTCTTCAGAGTTAACACCCCATCTTCTCAAATCGAAATGAGGATTTATATCGTTTATAAAATGGAAAACATCTTTATTGCCATCAAGGATCAATCTTAATTGTTTTTTATAATAAGAAATGTTTCTATTATATTGAGAATCTTTTATAGCCGGAATTAAAATAAATCCATAGCTCCGTTTATTTCCATTCTCTTTTAAAAATTCTTCCACATATAAGACTTCTTTGGAACTGCTTTCTAAAATAATCTCTCTAATATTTGGATATACATTAGTTTTATTGAACAATTTTAGAGTATTATGGATTAAACTTTCATAAAAGTCTGGAATTATCATCATAACATAATACGAGGGTATTAAGGACAGAATCTTTTTGCGTATAGGATTGTTTTTTTCAAACGTGTAGAGATTCGACTCCGAAGATTTATTTGACGTAATTCTCTCAATTAATCCGACGCAGTAATATTTTTGTTGTTCCTTCCAGTACATTTTACGAGAGGAACCTAATCCGTGCTGAATTAAGTTAATGCCTCTCTCTAATTCTTTATTAATAAAGTTTCTGAACGAAAAATCGTTCCCTAAAATACTCTCTTTTACGATTTTACCTTGCGTAATGCTTGGGTGAATATAGTTTGAAACTTTATTATCAATTATATTAATATCTTCCGTATAAGGAGAACCAATTAAAGTGAAAAGGTTGGTTATCCCGTCAGGCGATTCAAGCGTAGAATTCACATTAAAAAAGCTCTGTATGACATTTCTATTCATTTGTCTTTCTTGATAGAGTGACAGGGACGCCTCAATAAATTTTATCCTCCAATTATCCGTTTCTTCGGTTGCTGCGGTTAAAAACACTGGACCTAAGAATTTAAATGGAAGCATTTTCAGTTCTTCTTTCTTCTCATCCGAAATGTCTTCTGTATATCTGATTTTTTCGTAAATAAGATTATTTTCATCAGAAAAGAAGAGACCTAAGATTTTTGAACTTATATCTTCCATTTTTAATATATATCCTTTAAATTCCTATATAATCTTGTTAGAGAATTTATATAACTAAAAAAATTTAATTCTTTTTTAAACATAGAATTATCATTTTAACTTTAAACATCATATAGATAAAAATATGTAATATAGATATATATTATAGATGACGACAGTTATCTTTTAGGTTCTTGGATGATATATTCTCGACAAAAAATTTCGAAAGAATCTAAATTTATTTTTTAATCAAATAACTTAATAAAATCAAAGATCTTTTCATTATAAGAAAAAAGAAAGAATATCCCTTTAATATGATTTACCTTGCATTAAACCAAAATAGTTGTGTTAATAAAGATCTCATTGCATTTATTGAATATTCGAAAGATTTTCAAGGCGTTGAATTAGAATTTAAAGACATAGATACCCATATCCAAGAAAATGTTCAATTTACGGCAAAAGATTTATCAGAATATTTGGAAATGTATGATCTCAAGTTAGTAAATCTTTTGCGCTTGGAAGATTTTTCCTTATGTTCGGATACTAAATTTAAGAACGAGATCATTCCTACACTCAAGAAAATGATGAATCTATGCTATAGAACGGGTTGTTATCTTATTACGGTATCTCCAAGTTTTGAATCAAGAGATATTCCTCAATGGAGAATTACCCGTAGAACAAAGGAAAAACTAAAAGAATTAGCCAAAATCGCACATAAAGAAGATATTAAAATCGGATTTGAGTTTTCAAGCTTACCAGATTCTTCCATTCCTTCACTTTCAGAAGCTAAAAAAGTCTTAAAACC
>WJIN01000403.1 GCA_014730295.1 Promethearchaeota archaeon
ATTATATTAAATTAATATAGTAAATCCTATTTAATTATTTATTTACTTTAAATATGAATAAATTTAGGTTTTTTATATTTTTGCTAAAACCAAATTTAGTATAATGTATGAATTAATACTGGTTATAATAATTTATTTATTATTAGCTTTAATTTCAAGTATCTTAGGGATTCATTTGTTAAAATCTTAATATTTAATTATTAGAGCCGTCATTTCGACAAAAAGTAGAGCCAAGAGAAGAAATCAAATATACGTATTAGAAACAGATAAATTTAGAGAGATTTTGATATTTTTTCATATTTAAGGTGTTAAATATCTTCCCAATTATCTAATTCTTCTTGGGTAAGAATATAATTATGGAACGAATGATATAAAGGTAGACCAGCTTCTTCTTCTATCTTTGCTGTGATTTCGGCGCGTAATATATTGGTTTTGAGGAACCTCCGTAATGATAAGGATGTCAATATCGCTGGCGACGACTAACTCATCTCTGATTAAGCTCCCAAACACATCCACATTGCTACATTCTAAAACGGATTGAGTATCATTATGGATTTTTTTCAGATATTTTTTATAATTTTCAATCATTTCTATTCTCTGCTTCATTAGATTTAACAAGAAAAACCACCTCTGTTATATTTTTAACGATATCTAGTGGTTCCAATGCTCCTTCACGATTATAAATATAATTTAAATATCTTGAATTAAGATAAATGCTTTCAAGGAAAAGATAACGATTTTCTATCGAATTTTAACTTCTCTTCCCCGGTTAGGTGATAAAGCAGAGCACTTAATTTTCTAATAGAATGGGGATTTGGAAAATTTCCTCCTATTTCAAGCAATATTCACTTTAATAATAATTGAGCACATTGTTCAGCCAAGAAAGAAGCCAAGTCCTAATCATTTTCTCTAAATTGATCTTCAGCCGTTGCTAGAAAACTTTTAGCTCTTTTTAGCAATAATTCTACTTTATCTTTATGCATTTTTACGATCTAAATATCTATTTCTTCTAATATTTGTTATCTATTTGTATGAAGACTTTTAAAAATTCTAGCCAAAATTCTTTCTGTGGACAAATTCCAAGTTTTGATGTCCTCTAATGAGGATACTCAAATAAAAAAGTCTAGTTAGCGCTTTGCAATTGTGTCATAGATTTTTAGATTTGGAAAATAATCGAGATTCATGTGCGGAAAGTACATAGCTTCTGCGTATTCCCTCTGAAATCGTTCGTTCACCGCAATTTCCACATACTCTATCCTTTCTAAAAGCTGGGTTGCCTCGGCTCTCTGGTCCATGTTAATTAAGCAATATTGAGCACCGATACCAGCAGCATTTCCTATTTGGAAAATCTTATCTGAATCAATATCTGGAATCATACCAATAAAGCGAGCGTTATCTTTATCAATATAATTTCCGAATGCACCCGCAAGATAGATCTGTTCAATTTTAAATTTTTTATTATATTTGTTATTGAGATGTTTAATTAATAGCCGAGCACCCGAATAAAATGCACCTTTAGCCATCTGAATTTGTCTGATATCTTGAAGAGATAAGGTAATCGGAGAATCTAATGGAGTTTCATTTTCAAAGGCGATGATAAATTCCTTCTTACTCTCTGAAACGATAAATCGTTCATGGTCCAATAATTCCTTATTGAAATTGCCGCTTCTGGTTAAGATTTTTGCCCTTAACATTTCCGCCACTGCATCAATTAGACCAGAGCCACACATGCCGATAGGGCGTTTATTTTTAATTGTTTGGTAGGACACATTCAATGTCTCAGGATCGACGCTAACTTTTTCTATAGCTCCACCAGCAGCTCTCATCCCATGTGCGATATGAGCACCCTCCAGGGCAGAACCTGCGGCACAGCTTCCGGTAACTAAAACGTCTTTATTTCCAACAATAATTTCTCCGTTAGTTCCAATATCTATGGCGAGAGTGAGCGCATCCTCTTTATAAATTTCGGAGGAAAGAATTACACCGATGGTATCAGCACCCACAAATCCAGCAATTAAGGGAAGTGCGTGAATACTTCCATTAGGAGAGATATTTAAGCCTATTTCATTCGCATCAATGTTTATGGCTTGTTGAAGAACTGGCACATAAGGACTCAAACCGATATTAATGGGGCTTAATCCTAAGGCGATATGATGCATAACCGAATTTCCAACAATTGTAGCCTCATAGATATGAGAAGGATTGATATTTGCTTTTTGACATGCCTTCTCAATGATATCATTTAACGCATTTATAACAGAGGTATGAAGAATTTGAAGCCCTCCATCATTATCTTTGATATAACTAATTCGAGTAATGACATCTTCTCCGTGAGAGGTTTGAGGATTTAATTTAGAATGCACAGCATGAATTTTTTGGTCATTGAGATTAATTAAATATCCGACTAAGGTGGTAGTGCCAATATCAAAGGCAATTCCATAAGATTCTTCTATTTGATTGCCAGATTCTACATCAATAATCTTTTGTCCCTTCCAAATTGTCGCAGTGATTTGTTCATTCTCATTCCTTAGCACATACGGTATTTTTTGGAGGGGATTATATTCAATCTGTACCTCTGAGTCTGCTAAACCACCTTTTAAGGTAAGTTCCTCCAATACTCTCTCTAAATCAGCAATAGGAGTTTCCAAATTCGGTTTTTTGACATTTAGGAGAAATTTTTTTATGGTCGGGTTTAATGTAACTCCTTTCCCTATTCCCGAGGTTAAAATAGTAAAATCTTCGATAAGTGTATTTTCAGAGAGATATACGCTGATTTGAGGAGGTTTTTTCTCGAGAAGTTCTTTTCTTATATTCTTATTCAATTTAGTCTGACAAGCTAATCGAAAACCGTCTTTAATTTGATCTTCTGAAAGAAATTTATGGTCAGCTTCAGTTGGCTCATTTAAAAAGTCGATTCCGTTTTGAACTTTTAGGACACATTTTCCACAACTTCCCGCTCCACCACATTCAGATCTGATCTTGACATCAATCTCAGTTAATATATCATAGAGGCTTTTGTCAAGTGAATTTATAGTGACTCTTCTTGAAATAGGTTCAAAATCAATTATGATGTTCTTATCTTCCCTAGGCATTATTGAATAGATAAAAATTTGTTGTAAATTAAGTTTTGTTAGTATGGATTATAAATCACAATAAATTAATGCAAATGGATTAGAAATATTAGTAGTGTAATTTTTCAACTATACCGAATAATGTTAAACATTTAATAGTTCGCTTGTTTATATTTTGCAATAGAAACTAAGTTGAATTCCAATTTAATATTATAAATTTAACAATTAAGTAATGGAAATGAAAAATGGAAGGAAAGCAGCTTACCTCGGAAGAATTGGCGAATAAAGCAATAGAATTTTTAGAATTAGCCGGCAAGCTTGAGGATGAAGAAAAGATTGAAGAGGCGTTAGAGAGCTATGAAAAAGCCTTAGCATTTCTAATAGAAAGTGGATATTTGCCCCATAGAATTGATGATATTAGAAGCCATATAGACCAACTTACGCAAAAAGTTGATAAGACTGAGATCTCTAAAAGGGAGCTTAAAAAAGTGGAAACAAATAAACTTCAAGATGAGGCATTTTTACTGTTAGACCAAGCGAAGAAGGCAGAATTAGATGGAGATTTTCAGAAAGCAATAAAGAGATATGACTCCGCAATATCGATGCTTAGAGAATCA
>WJIN01000404.1 GCA_014730295.1 Promethearchaeota archaeon
TCAGCATTAGAATTTACCGACAGAATTTAATTAACATAGAACTTCCGATTTCGATAGATTTAAGAAATCATGAAGAATGAGTTGAAAGTTGAGAATAAAAATTAAAAAAAGTTGAAGATTTTTAGATTATTTTAGAGGTCCCGATTTTTGGTTTACCTATCCTTTCAGCTCATCGAGTACTTTCTCATATTTCTCATGGATGAGTTTCTTATCAAACTCCCAAAATTCATCGAGCATCTTATCTTGCTCTTCTTGGCTAAAATATTCCATTACCGGTATGAAAAAATGCTCATCCTCCTTTACGATATGCTTGGGATAAAACGCGCTTAATTCATCTAATAATTCCAATACATCTTGAATAGCCTCAATATTTCCTTTTGTATAATTTTCTTTTGCCTCAAGCAATTTTCCTACCGTATTTCGCGCCCATACATGTTCTTCAACCAATTCATCCATCGTCTTTTGATGTTCCGCAGATAGGTGTTTATTCTCAAGCTCTCGAAAGAGAATATCCTCTTCTTTTCCGTGATGTGTTCGATCGGCATACATTCTGAAAAAATCTACGGTTTTATTTATGAAGATTGGGTTCACTTTGTTATGTTTCTTTATTTTTTTGCGCTCTTCTTGGATTATAGGTACTATTTTTTCAATTAAGCGATGTTCTATCATTAAAGGACCAATAGGCATCATTTTTTTCGCTCTTCACCTCTTTAATCAGAATTTTATTTAAATTCCTAGTTTCTTGCGTTTCTGTTCTATATGGTTGAGAATGTTTTTCACGGCTTCTTGGGTTTCCGTCTCAACGTGTAATTGCGCACCGGTGATCGATTTAAGATCTTCAGTTAACAATTTCATTAGATCTGGTCCACCCGTCATCGTCGGAACGGGATTCACATATGTATAAAGTCCGAGGGCTAAAGCGAAGACAGCATCGATAGTAGCTTTTTGTTCCATGTATTCGGGGGCTGCTGCAGCTATTGGTAGATCCGATATGGGAACATCCCCTAATGCATGGGCGATTGCTCCGAGTAAATCCGCTAATCGTCCTGTATCTGTACAGGTTCCAAAACTTAAAACCGGGGGTATATTCAATTGTTCGCATACCGCCCGTAAGCCCGACCCTGCGAGGTCTTTCGCTTCAAGGTTGGTTAGACCTGCTACTTGGACTGCAGCATTTCCACATCCCATTGAAAGCACTAATATATCATTTTTGATCAATTCTTTAGCGATATCAACTGTATGTACATCTTGTCCATAATCACGCAAGGAAGTGCACGACACTAATCCGACAACACCTCTAATGCTACCCTCTTTGATGACGTCTAATAAAGGATCCAAGGAGCCTCCCAACGCAGTGAGGATCGATTCTGTAGAGAACCCCACAATCGTCTCGTTCAAATCAAATCCGGTGAGGGGTTCAATAATTTCTTTTCGCTCTTTAAAGTTGTTAATAGCCATATCGATTAATTTTGCGGCTTGAGTTTCTGCCTTTTCTGGAACATAATTCTCTCGCTCCTCAATTCCTTCAAAGGCAACAACTTCACTCACGGGTATCAATTTGAACTTGTATTTCTTGGCATATAACGGGTCGATTGGCATCGAACAGTTCATATCTGCGACAAACACATCAACACAACCACTACCTAAAATGGCCTCCTGCATGATCCAATTTCCCGTAAATCCATAAAATACATCGTCCATCTCCCATCGCTGAATCATCTCTTGACCCGTTTCAATATTTGCGATTATACGTAAACCCCTAGCTCCCGCTTCTCTTGCCTTCTCTTGCCACTCTGGGTGTCGAGCTAACTGAACCAATGCAAATCCCAAGAACGGTTCGTGCCCATTAGGTAATATATTTACGTAATCGGGATCCAAAACCCCCAAATTGACACGCATCGTATGAGGCTCTGGTATGCCGTATAATATATCTTGACAGAATTCATTTATTATCTGACTCTGATATGCCATCGCAATCCCAAGACGCATCGCCTTCAGAGCAAGGCTTTTATAATAACCGTCTACATTCGTCAAACAAGAACTCGTTGATAGCATCATCTCTCCAAATATTCCCCCGGGAAATATTCCTAGCTTTTTCCATAAGTCCTGTCTCTCTTTTGGGGCTAGCGCTTCCACAATTTTACTCGGTTCATCATATTTCCTATTGAAATCTCGTTCAACATATTCACATAACTTAATGGCTGTCTCTTCCACTGAACCCGTGGTATCAATTCCCAATCTAGTGGCGAACGATTCGAGTTTTTCGGGGGATTTGATTTGGTAGGGAGTTGCGCCATTTGCCGTGGCTCGAAGGGTTTTTATGGTTTGTTCCGTATGATATTGATACGTTGAGGCGCCCATCACGTTTCTTAACAACATTTTCCGCATCGCCATCCCATCCGCAGTTATTCCGCACACGCCGCGTTTATCAATCGACGCATCCGCTCGGCATGGGCCATTCGAACAAAAATCACATCTCGCACCCTTTAAGCAAAACGGACAGCGCTTGTCCGGATCTCCGCCAAATCCTTGCGCTTCAAATCGATCCCAAATATTATTCATCCCATCGCGCTTTATTCTCTCATAGCCTTTTCTTACACTCTCATGATACGAAATTCGTTCTCCTTCCATACTTATGATCACATCCTTTTTACTATTTTTAAATTGAATTTATTTAGGTTATTAATCTCGAACTTGCACAACTTAGTAAGCTATATATAATTAAAAGAATTCAGCCGAACATGTTCAGAAACAGTAATCAATTGTCGCTAAATCGAAGATTTTCAGAAAAATATTTTAAAACAAATTTCTTATCATACAATTTACTCTTAATGTTTATGAAAGAATGATTGTTTTTTCCTAAATTCTGATCGGTTTTCTAATAACAACGCTATAAGCGTCCTTTCCTCCCCTATAATCTAAAATCACAAAGAAAAACCCCATAACCTATCTACTTATATTTAAGACGCTAATAATTGTAATTACACAAATTTGAGACGATTTAGTAATATAATAGAGTCCCCTGAAGGTAAGTTGATACCACGTTTTAAATTTCCCCTATTTAATTTCATTCATATAGTTTTTCTGGTGCTCTTCGACTATTTTAATAGGAAATCTCTAATACCGGGAGGATTACTGGCAATTTAGGATTTGGTCAATAATCAAAAAATGTAGAAATGAAGGGCTAAATACTTCATGGTAGAATTTCCTCAATATTTAAATGTGAAAATTTATTTAAAAAAGTTTTTTAGGATATTTTTTTTTAATTTATATGTTCGCTACTAATAAATTAAAAATCGTTAAGCCGATCCCATTAACTTTTAACATCGGTTTAAGCAGATTATTTCTTAAACATTAAAAATATATTTATTAACTCCTAATGGTTGTCTATAATGGATATGAGTAAAAAAAAGAAGTTTAATGAGCTGCTCGGAATTGATGATGATGACAAAAAAATCATCGAAATGATTGAAGAGAATCCAGATATTACCCATAGTGATATCGCAAAGGAAATAGAAAAGAGCCAACCCGCAGTGGGTGCACGTATTATCAAGCTCGAGCGAAAGCATCTTTTAACTAAACAAGTTGGATTCAATATTAAGAAGGTTGATATTAAAACCGCGATCGTGTTTATCTCTACCAAGGATGTAGATGATATCGTAGAGAAAATACAAGGTTGTCCATTCATCAACCACGCATTTAAGATATCTGGAGATTATAATGTGCTCTGTTTTATCGCTGCCGCGGACTTACAAACTATAGAGCGGTTAGTAGATTTATGCTTCCGACGGGATCCGAATGTACTTTCCGTCAAAACTAATATTCTGATTGACAGTATCCATGACTTCGTTGTGCCGATAGATTTTCAGATTGAGGATTTTGACGGACGATATTGTGGCCCCGACTGTCATCTTAAAACAGATATGCCCAAGTTCAAATTCGAACAAGAAGAAGCAGAAGAACCAGAAGCTTAAAACAATTTTTCTATTTTTATTAGGCTCCACGATATCACGACTATATTTTCGAATTCATACCCATTTTTTAAAACATGTATAGGTAATTTTAAATGTCTGGATTCCATAATTTTCTATATTAGCTCAAATAATACACAACCATACCACCATTTTTTGACTCCACATGACCACCACAATATATTATTTTACGGGTACGGGCAATTCTCTGAGTATTGCGAGAGGGATTGCGACAGAACTTGATGAGGCCGAACTAATTTTCATGCCAAACCATTGGAAGGATGAGGAAATTGTGGCGAAGAGCGAGCGAGTAGGATTTATTTTTCCCATGTATTATTTCGGTTTGCCGCAAATCGTTTATGAATTTATAGAAAAGATCAATCTTGATATAGTTCAGTACTTATTCGCGGGAGTCGATAGGGACGGGATTATGGACGGCGTTGCGTTTGTCCAGATTGAACAATTACTTTCTGAGAAGGGAAAGCAGCTGAATGCAGGGTGGTTCCTTCAAATGCCGAATAATGATATCCCGGTCGATGATCTTAACTCTGAAGAAGAAGTAAATGAAAAATTAAAGCAAGTCAAACCTCAGATCAAGGAAATTGCAAAATACATACGAGATAAGAAAAACCATCCGCCACCACTCCCTAAAAAAATAATTAGATCAGTAGAGAAAACCAATACTATCTTTCGCAGGGGCGTTTTTACAATGGATCAGAATTATTATACCGATGAGAGCTGTAGCTCATGCGGAATATGCGAGGAAGTATGCCCCATAGATAATATCATTATGGAAAATGGGAAACCCCAATGGCAACATACGTGCCAGATGTGTGTGGCGTGTATTAATTTTTGTCCCGAAGAAGCCATCCAATATGCTGACAAAACTCAAGAGAGAGGGAGATACCATCATCCTGAGATTACCGTTCAAGAGATTATTGACCAAAAACTATGAAAAACCTTTTTTTTAAGAAAAACGGGATTAGACACATATTCTTAAATATCCCATGAAAATATCCCATACAAACTATTAATATGAGAATTAATTTAGAGCGGAAAGATTAATGGGATTGGTTAAACCCTCAGAAATCTTGAAAAAGGATAAATCCCCTCTCACGTTCCTATTAATGCTGTAATTTTTATTCAACATCCCTGTTTTTTTCGATAAATCTGTAATCAATATAGAGCCACAAATATCCGAAGATCGCCGCCAGGATTGAGGAAATAAGAATTCCCAACTTCGATTGAATTATAAATAATTCCTCATAATAGGCCAGTTCGGTCACAAATATAGCGCTTGTAAATCCTATTCCTCCCAAAATAGCTGCGCCAAATAATTCTCGGAAGTTCATATTTTCCGGGAGTTCACAGAACTTTGAAATACAGCAACCGATATAAGAAAATAGAGATATTCCAATTATTTTTCCAAAAATTCCAACTATAATCCCTATAGGAATTGGTTGAAAAATATTTTGAAGTAGATTTGTATTAGTTAGTACAATACCCGAATTTGCGAGCGCAAAGATCGGCAATACCAAAAAATGCACTTGTTCGTTTAGTTTTTCTTCCAGTTTAGATAAGGTTGATGTTGCTTCTCTTGCAACTCTTTGGAGGGTAAATAAAGCTTTATCCACCTCTTCCGTTGTATTTGATCTATCTGATGAATCCGTTTCCGTTGCATTTTTATACTCTTCAAGGGTCTCCCAGCTAGTTTGGATGAAGCCAGATTGGTCGATTTTTGGTTTTAATGGAATAGTAAACGCTAAAAGTACTCCCGCTAAGACGGGGCTTATACCGGAATATAGGAACGCAATCCAAGCACCGATTCCGATGAGGGTATATATCTCACTTCGTTGAATTTTTAACGAATTTAGAACAAATGCAATAAGAATAAATCCTATTCCAATCAGACCAGCTAACCAATTAATTCCTTCTGCATAAAAAACAGCTATTACCAAAATACCTCCTATCGCATCTGCTACGGCATAGCTCATAAGAAAAATACGCGATGAATCTTTTACTTTAGCTCCTAAAAGCAATAAAACCGTCAATGCAAGTGCGACATCTGTCGTAATAGGAATAGCCCACCCTCTTGTCGTGCCAGCTTGAAGATTAAATAAAATAAATATAATACCAGGAAAAATCATTCCTCCTGCTGCAGCCATTATTGGGAGACATGCTTCCTCAAAAGAAGATAATATACCCTCCTTCGCTTCTCGTTTAATTTCTAATCCGATCATAAAGAAGAATAGTGTCATTAGTCCTTCATTAATCCATTCTTTTACAGAAAGAATGAGTTCAAAATCGCCAATTGCAATTCCAATTGGGTGTTCCCAAAAATTTAAATAAACTGACCCCAATATATTTGACAAAATGAGCCCGACAACAAAACTAGAAATCAGCAAGAAACCGCTGGTAGCTCGTAAGGAAATTTTTTTTTCTATAGGATCCAAGATATACTCTTCAATAGGACCTTCTTCCTCACGCTTTTCAAGTAATTTCTGCGGTCTCGGGTTTGGTTCTGCTTCCGCTTCTAATTCTAATCGTTCAAGATCAAATGCCGTTGGATCAAAATTCTCTTCAATATATTTGTATATATCATCTCTTATCCTCCTAAAGATGGGTTTGAGATCCTTTTCTCCATTCTTTCTTGGAGGACGCCTAATATTGAGATGGGTATAATTTTTCCCCTCGGGAAATGAAGGACTCAATTCTACTTTATCATCATATATCGATACCACATAGTCAAATACCTTTTCTCCTAAACTTTTTGTATGGCTGTCGGAATGCTGTTCTGAAATATCAATATCTATTTCTTGCATGACCTCGATTGCTACGGGGTGAACCTCTTTAGGATCCGTTCCGGAAGTAAAAACCTCATAGTGGTCCCCATATTTCGATCTCAAAATTCCTTTTGCCATCTGTGATCGAACACTGTCAGAAGGGCTTAGAAACATTACAAGTAATTTTTTATTTTCTTTTTCATCATCGGTTTCCGACATTATTTAGAAAGTAAAATAAGTGATTCCTTAAGTTGAAAGGTATTCTTAGATTTATTTAAAATTATGTGTAAAAATTTTAAGGAATTTTTGAGTATTTCAAAAGATTTTGGAGTAAAATTCAATTTACCTAGATTTCTTAGAATTATTCTCTTCTTTATTAGTGGTAGGGGTCTGCTAAATTAAAGCTAATCATCCCTCATTTGCTCCAAGCTACCAGTATTTTTGACCAGAAGAGACATCACAATTAATTTTTATATTTGAGGATCTCTACCAATCCCATCGTTCCCGTCCAAATAA
Source organism: Promethearchaeota archaeon (assembly GCA_014730295.1). The sequence goes on from WJIN01000404.1 coordinate 7,271, forward strand.
ATACAAATATGATTCCTAATCGTTGAAGCAAGTTTCAATTTCAGGCAACCGAACGGTCAACATGTTGATCCGCCAGAATACCCCAAATCCGTTGCTGATTATAGCACTTATTATAGTTGCGACGCTAAATTTTCTACAGAA
>WJIN01000405.1 GCA_014730295.1 Promethearchaeota archaeon
ATCTTAGCAGACCAATCTTATGAAGTTATCTGGTCTTATGCATATCATATATTATTACATGAATATATTCACTCATTAGGCGTAATCAATGAGCGTCAATGTCGAGTCGTTACAAAAGAAATTTCTGAAGAAATTTTTAAGAATAATGAACACCCTGCATTAATATTTGCACAAAACGGTATTGGAGCTTACTTTCCTAATTTGAATATTACTTACGCTCCACCACAAATGAAACCTGATGGAATATCCATTGAATATGTAAAAGGTTTTGACAAAAATAGTTATAGCTATTACTCTTAAAAACATTAATTTACTTTATTTTTCAATATTTTTAGTTCATTTTTTACTTTTTTTTATGATGAAGAAATAGATAAAAGTTGTACAATTTCTGCTGGAATTTTTTTATATCTTTTATCTTCTATAAAAGGTCCTAAATCTTTGAGTATATTGATATTATCTTTTAATTGGGGCAAATCATATCTATATTAGACCAAATTTAATATATAAAAAGATCTGACAATATTTGTCAAAACAATTATTCAAAATTAGGAATGAAACTTAGTTATATTATTATTTGAACGCCAAGTTTTTTGATATCTTTAAATTTTCTATTAGGTATTCTTATATTATTGAATCTTAAATTCAATTGATGCAGTTGATTAAGTTCAGTAATGCTGTCTGGAATTTTTTCTATCCTATTACCACTTAGGTTTAAGATTTCGAGATTTTTTAGCTTAATGATAACCTCGGGAAAATCTAAAAAATTATTCCAACTAATATCTAACTCTTTAAGGTTAATAAGTTTTCTAAAATTCTCTGGAAGCTTTTCTAATTGGTTATTATGTAAAGATAATCTTTCTAACGATTGTATATCTAATAGCGAACTTGGAATAGACTTTAGGTTATTATCATATAAATCAAGTTCCTTAAGGGATCTGATTTGACTTAAACCATTAAAAGTATAATAATTTAATCTATTTCCCCCTAATTTCAAAGTTTTTAATGCTTCCAGGTTAATAATCTTCTGATCAATAAACTTTATTGTATTTAAGCCTAATGACAAATAATTTAACGAATTTAATGAAATAATAGAATATGGAACTCGATTAAATTTATTTCCATGCAGATCTAAATAATTAAGATTTTTTAAAAGCTTAAAGGATTCGGGTAAATAATATAATTGATTATGTCTTAAATTCAAGTATTCTAACTTTTCTAAATCCCCTATTAATTTAGGTAGTGTTTTTAGAGAATTATGTTCCATATTAAGCATTTTCAATGATCTTAAATTACTAATAGATTCTGGAATTATCTTAATAGAATTATTACTTAAATCTAAAATTTCTAATAATGAAAATCGAGTAATAAATCCGGGAAATCTTTTAATTTTATTTAATTTCAATTGTAACTGTTGAAGGTTTGTAATTTCTTTCAAAGAATCTTCGACATTCCTAACAAGATTCCATGAAAAAGACTCAGAATTAATGAACGGAAATTCTAATTTAATGATAAATCCATTTTCTATCTCGAATCGTATGGGTCCTAAAACTTTTTTAAGTCGTGTGATAATTAAATAACTCTTAATAAGTTCCCCAATATGCTTTAGGTTGTATATATTATTTTTAATTTTTTGATAAAGAAAATGTATTGAATCTTGAAACTCTTCCATTTCTATACTCCGGATAGTTTTTTTCATAAACTCTAAAACCGAGGAATTATCGAATTGAGTTAATATAGAAATAATAAGTATCAAACAATTTACTCGCCTTTCATGATAAAAAACCCATATTAATGGTTTTATAGCTCTTTCCTCAAATAAAAAAGAAATGACTTTAATTGATTCAATCCTTAGCTTTTCATTTTCATCAGAGATTAAAATATTTTCCAAAGTATCATAAATTTGATTGTTTCTAAGTCCTAATTTACCCAATACATGCAATCCATTAATTCTTTCACTAGTTTTATCTGAGCTTTCAATAATGGAAAGTAATTTTTGGATTGTTATTTCTTTAGATTGTTCTTTTTTTATATATCTATCATATATCTGGTCTGGTGTAATTTTCATTGTTATTAGCTATTGAATTAGAAAACTTTATATTTTTTCTTATGTCAAATTAGCAACTCTAAGTATTTCCTGCGCAATCTCATGGTATTTAACTTCTTCAATAAAGTGTCCGACATTTTGAAATATTTTTAAATTTCTTTTCAGTTGGGGCAAGGCATTGATCCATTGTTTTATTACACAGTTTTGAGCCAATGGATCCCATCTCCCTAGAATTGCTCGAATATTAACATTCTGACCTTTTGGACCCCATAATGGAGTTATTTTTTCTCGCATATCTTTATAAAAATTTATTGTTGATCGTTTTCCCAAGACATTATCCTTATACACATTTCCCCATCCCCAATACTTTGTTTGCATAACTAAACGCTTAGAGCTAAGTATATTCATGTAACTTCCAAATTGTTCTCTAAAAAATTTTTGCGCCTCCTCATGCGGTTTTTGGAATGATCCAAATTCCATTAAGACGATATTCTTTAGCATGTTCAATAATAGTGGGATTGGTTTGGTTGGATTTGAAAATATTGCATAAGCAGCAAAATCTCCCCAAAATTTATTAGAAATTATATAAGGCGTGTAGCACCAACCTAACCATGAGATTGGATAATTTTGAAAAGTAATTCCCTCTTGAGGTATTGGGAATATAGTGGAATTCAAAATTATCAAATTTGAAACTCTTTGGGGGTCTTTCAATAATGCTCCTATCCCAATAGGTCCACCCCAATCATGTATAATTAAGGTGATATTGTATAGATCTAATTCCCTAATCAATTGGATAAGATTTTGAGCATGATCCATACAAACCATCTCATAGGTCGCTTGATCGGAAAGCCCAAATCCTATATGATCCATCGCAATGATTCTAAAAGGCTCTTCTGATACTTTAATAAGAAGTTGTATAATTTTCCTATAAGTATAAGATGATTCGGGATTACCATGAACAAAGAGAATAGTCTTTTTTGAATTATTACTGTGTATAAAAGAGTCCCTATAAAACATCATCTTACCTTTATCTAACCCACTCTTAACCTTAAACCAAGAAAAGTCGTTGGATGGACAATAATCTTGGGGAATATTATTGATTGGTGTATTACTCTTTAAAATTGAATTAATCATCTTATTTTAACTAATTATATATTCGATAAATTAATAAAAAATTATTAGATCAGAATGCTATAAAATTTCTGCGTTTAACACTTTCAATAAGATATTTATCTATTTCCTTTTCAGAACTTCGACTTTTTAAACCTCTCAATAATTTGCAATAATTTCCAAGTATATGGAATCTAAAACTATTCCAACCCATTGATAACTTCATACTTAAGGGAGTTTTTCCGGGATATCTGGTATGATAAGGAACGGAATCATCTTTTAGTTTTCCATTTTTTTCATATATATATTTTTTAAAAGGTTCCTCCTTAGGGTATCTATTGAAGGGATCCAGTATATCTTTTGCTTTGAATTTTTTCGCAAGTGTATCTACAACTTTTCCTAGAAATTCCATCACTGGTGTAGGGTCTCCAATTAGATTTCGATACCTCTCATCCATCTTTCTTACTCTTCTTCTAACTACTCCATTAGGAGCAAAACGGTCTAATGCTGGAATTAGATTCCATAGAACGGCTGCTTGATTTTTGAAGAAGATTGATTTATACTCATTCAATACAAGATTGTCTGAATTCATGCAATAGTTATATCCATTTAATGTTACATCTAATTTCCTTAGTACTGAAGGGCCCCAAGTCCGGTACATGAGATCATACCCATATTCTACTAAGTTTAATGTTTCATGTGTCTCTAAAGCTATGTTTTCTTGTGCTCCGCTCCAAAAATGGACATCCTCCCAAGGTACATTTTTTACCCTTCCCTCTTCCTTAAGTTTATCATAAAGAACAGTACCCGGAAATGGACTCAAGCGAGTTATTTGTTGAAAAGTGGGGTAACAAGCTATAAAATAATTGAGATCTTCATACATATTAGAATGGTCATGCCAATCCCATCCACACACCCATGCACCCAAAGTTCTGATTCCCATTGAGTGTAATTTGTAAAATAATTCTCGTGCATCTATTTCTGCTCTTTTATCATAACCATGTTCACCTGCAAATTTAGATTCAACTCCTATAAAAATAGCCCCTATCCCTATATCTGCTAAGGCATCCCATCCATATTTATCTGCAAATTTCCAAATATTATCGACAGAACCAAAACCTAACCAATCCATAGATTTTACCACTTCTGGATTTTTTCCCCAATAATCTCGAGTCTTTATTAGATATTCCGGATGTCGAAAATGATCTTCCTCGATTGTAAAAATTTGTCGAACATTAGGAAATTTTTGATGATATAGTTCTATGTGATGAACAAATTCTTCGGGAGAGAGTAGCTGAAGTCTTTTAAAACCATACATTTCTGTTGAGGAACAAAAGTCACATCCTCCAGGACATCCCAATCCAGAAACCAAAAATCCAACATTACCAATAGGATAACGATCAATGAACCAAGGAACACCTCCACATTTAGGCATTAGCTTTTGCTCAATCGGACGACCCGTTTCTTCTCCGAGATATTCTCTCAGAAATTTCACACCCTCTCCTTTTACAACATAATCAATGTATTTTTTTTGAATTTCCTCGTTGTATTTTCCTTTAAATGCTTGAGCTCCGTATGATCCTAACATAATAGTAGTTTCGGGAGAATTTTCTCGTATATACTCACACATTCTCATTACCATTTCAAGATGGACTGGAAATGCGCTAATTCCAATATTGGCATAGTTTTTATCAACTTCCTCAGTGAAATCTTCCCATCTTGGGTATTCTAACAGAATAGCGGGAATATCGATATTTTGGGCAAGAATATGGTTAGCATAGCAATGTGTATGTGAAATTAAAGTAAAAATATCGTCACCTTTAGTAAATCTCTGACCTGTGGCGTCAGTAAGAGAATCATTTGCTGGAAGTGTTGGATATGGATACGTTGGAGTTGTTAATAAAATCTTATCTTCTATCATAATATCACTTTTCTACTTAAATTGGATTATTGTAAGCATATTTGATCACAAACGCTTACATTATTTTTGTTCTCCTAAAGATTTATTACATAATTATATCGAATAGTAGATATTTAAGTCTTGTGCAAATTCGCACAAGATATTTAAATATTTTTTCCCTTTATTTAATTAATAAGATTCATATCTCATAATGTCTAAAAGCAGAATTAATGTAGTTTAAAAAAAACTTAACTATTTGCTATTATTAATAATCACAAATGAGCGATAATGAAAAAGTAAACTATAAGCAAGAAATCTTGGACCTTCTTGAAGATTTTCCATTCGGTTTGACCATAACGGAATTAGCAGATAAGACAGGATTTCATAGAAATACGATTTCCAAGTACATGAACATATTTGAAAAAGAAAAAATTGTAAATAAAAAAGAAATTGCAACCGCCAGTGTTTACTATACTAAAGAAAGAAAATATTTAAGGAAAAATTTAGTCTTATCTTTCATTCAAGCTTTACTGTCGGGTCTGAAACAAGAACTCCCAGATCAAGAGGAGAACCTTAAGAATATTGGTCGTATTATCACGCATGAATTTCAATTTCCAATCGGAAATACATATGCTGAAGTGTTTAAAAATGCGAAAAATAGTAGTGAGATAATTCCAAAACTTAAATTATTTCAGCATTTTTATAACTCCTTTGATTTTTTTCAAGATGATTTGGAAATTAAAATCATTAACGCGAATGAAAACAAAATTATATTTAGATTACAAAATTCGGACTTTTTAGAACCATCGAGAAAATACCTCTACTTCTTCTCTATCGCATGTGGTATCACAGAAGGAATTTATTTACAAAATTTAAATATGAAAGTGGATTGTTCTATCGAGAAAGTTTCCAGTTCAGATGAGAAAATTAGATACATAGATATCTCTCTTATAGCATTATAAGGAAATCTAGCATTAATAATATTTAATTCTATAATTCTAATAGAATGAATATATATACACTTCCTTCTATTTTAAAATATAATAAAAATAATATGTACTATATGAATTTGTATTTCCTCTTTTAAAGCGATTTCACAAAAAATTAGGAATTTAAATATTTTTTTCTTTTAAATCCAAAGCCTCAAAAGTCCATACACTTAAAAATTTATCGCGTAATTCATCAGCAAGTTTTGGATCTACAACATTCATGCAGGTAAATATCTGATAGGGTTTTAAAGGATTTTTCAGTTTGAAGAGTGTACGTTTTTTATCAATAATATCAAAATTGAATGACTTAAAATGGTATGTATATTTCATTCTAAAATTAGGTAATTCCTCTGAAAGACCATAAAGGTCTTCTTGGAGGTTTTTAAGTTTTTGAAAAACCGATCTACATTTCGCTTTTTGCGCTTCTGTAAGGGGCCGTTTATCATATTCAAAACTCCACAGATCTCTAACCTTTACACCTCGATCTACGGCTTCTTTCAGAGGTGTGTAAATTAATGATGCATGAGGGATAATTTTTAAGGTACTTCTATTGATAAATTCATTGAAAATAATCTCTTCATTTGCTTCGTTTATATATTTTACATATAATGATAAAATTGATTTTGTTCCGAATTTAGTTGACCAGAATATTTTGGATGGTTCTTTCCTTATTTGAATTTCAGATTTATAGAGATCGTGCTCTATTTTTTTTGCCCTTTCGTATAAAAAGCTCATTTTGCGTTTATTTTCTTTTTTATGAAAATTTATCAAATTCTCCAGAGCCTTGTTCAGATTAATCGCTATAAATTTCTTTGGTCGTGCTTCAATAACATCAATAAACCCTTTTAGATTCAATTCTTCTAAGACCTCGTAAATTCTTCCACTTGGGACTCCAGAGTCTTTGGAAATCTCTCGAGCAGTAGGAGGATTCGATTTAGAGGCAGTTAGAAGTGAGATATAAACATTAATCTCATAATTCGATAGATTTGCCTCGTTAAGAAATGTTTTCAAATCTTCGAGTAAATCATAGGACATTATTAATAGAATATATAAGCCCACCTTAAAAATGGTAGCATTA
>WJIN01000406.1 GCA_014730295.1 Promethearchaeota archaeon
AATATATACCAGATTTTTATAAAATATCCGAAAATGGATTTGCGGTATTTTCAATCAGGAGGTTATTGGGAACTATTATAATATTTAGAGAAACTTATAATGTGTTTCTCTTTTTCTGAAAACAATGAAAAATTTTAGCAACCAAATATTTTTCACTATAACAGAGCTAAAAATCTATTTATAATTATAGAAATGGATGAAAATAAACTTCAAAGAGCGGTAGAAATAATAAAAAATTCGAATCACATTGTGGTGTTCTCAGGAGCGGGAATTTCCACCGAATCGGGTATACCAGATTTTCGCAGTGAGGGAGGTCTCTGGTCAAAGTATGATCCTTCCATTTACGCAAATTATAATTATTTTTTAAAGGATCCTAAACCGTTCTGGACAATGCATAATGAATTAACTGAGGATTTAGAAGATGCAGATCCCAACAAAGCACATAAAGCTATAGCGGAATTAGAAAAAATGGGAAAAGTTAAAGCAATTATTACTCAAAATGTTGATATGTTGCATCAACGTGCTGGGAGTGGGAGCTATGAAGATATCCCTATTTATGAGCTCCATGGAGCATATAGAAAACTTGAATGTATAAAATGCGGAAAGGAATATGAATTTGATGAAGTAGAAACTAAAGTGGTTGATTATCCCAAATGTGAAGAATGTTCGGGGTATATTAAACCCAAAGTCATTCTCTTTGGTGAATCTTTACCTAGCAGTATAATTGATGCTGCGATAAATTCATTAATGAAGGCAGACTGTCTTATTGTGGTCGGAAGCTCTTTATTGGTTAGCCCCGCTAATTTTTTGCCGTCTCTGGCTAAAAAAAATAAAGCAAAAGTAATTTTTATAAATAAGGAAAGAACCATGATGGATGATATTGCTGATGTTTTTTTAAAAGGTAGTGCGGGAAAGATTTTTGAAAAAATCATGAATAAACTTGGGAGAAAATAGAAATTTCCTTAAAAAGAACCCAAGATCGGTTATTTTGGCATATAAAACTTACAAAGTTGACATTGATTTGCGCGAATGCGTTTTTCAGGTCCTAAGATGATCAAGCGTTCCCTCATCTTTCCATCACATTTAGGACAGGACTGGGAAAAATTTTCTTTAATTGAATTCAATACTTTCTGAATTCCTTTCTCAACTTTTAGAATTTCTCGAGCATTTTCGATAATATGCTTGGCAGATATATCTCCAATTCCTTTTATCCACGCAAGTTCCTCTGGCGTAGATTTTGCTATGTCCTCAATTGAATTAACTCCTGCGTCTCTCAAGCGTGTTGCTGAGGTCGGACCTATCCCTTTTACACGGATTAATTCATCGGACATAAAACTAACTTTATTTGATTCTTTGCAAAATTAAGTTACATATGGACCTTCTAACGATATATAAGGAAAAATACATGAAAAAAGAAAAAATTTATTAATTTAATCTAATTGTCTCCCAACTCCGTAATATAAAAGGACGGAAGCAGACACCGTTAGAATTAATCCTATTACGGCGATTATTGTCCTTATTGCTGAATTTGGATCTGTTGTATTATTTATAAATATGGAGTAGAGAAACCCGTATAAGACAATACACCCGCCAAGAAAATATCTCCAACGATCTTTTAGCTTCTGGTCCTCAAATTGGGTGTAAATTCTCCATGAAAAGTAGAGGGTGGGAATAGTTGAGAATATGGATACAATAATCGTAAGATAGAGGAAAAATGCTAAACCCCATTGCGGTGCTCCACTCGGAGTATGGATAGTTACTCCCATTTCAGGAATATAGGCTATAAAAATCATTGAAAATAACGCAATCCCATATATCAGAAAAATGGCTATTTGTATTCTCGGTGTGATTGCTTTTTCCGATCGAAGTAAGATTAGGATAAACACCAAGAGAAAAATCGGCGCGTAGAATGAAAAGAAATTTGTTATAAAGTTTAATACTTTCACAATAGCTGGATCGGGAATGGGTGCGTAAATAAAATTTATAAGAAGACCAATTGCTTCAAAAATATAGAACGCTGCAAAAATATAATTAAGTTTTTTATTCTCTCGGCTGATTATCCTATAGGCTAAATATAGTGAGAATATAAATAAAAAGCCCTGCGCACCATATACGGTAATAATTCTGGTGAGTGTTAATTCAGTTAGAATCATAAATTTATTACCTAATTCTAATTCGTTTTATAATAATATGCATTGTTTCTTTTATTAAAATTTGTGCTTTCGTAAAAAAGTATGTTAAGTATTTTCCTTTTCTATGAACTCACTAATGCAAGGTTTTTCCAATAGAGTTATATATTAAATAGACGAAGGGAAGTGAAAGTATGGACATATAAGACCAGATTTGTCTCACCAAGGGATCACCCCACACAAGCATAATAATACCACCATAAAAAAGAAAGATATACCCCATTATTCCTATTAGAAAGTATTTCCATTTCTTTTTTAAAATCATATCTGAAAATTGTAGATACATTCTAATAGAGTAATAGAATGTAGGTATTATGGCAAAATTTCCGATTATAAACACGGAAATAAAAAAAGTAAAACTCCAAATAGGTCGCCAGTCCGTGGCAGCACTAATTTCCACCCCATTTGGAATGAAACAAATAAGGACTTCAAAAAACGCATATATGATGATTACTCCCACTATAAACCGTGGGGATAATAGTTTTTCAGATTTATTAAGAGTAAAGACAAATAGAAATAAGAATATCAAAGAAAGCAACAGTAAAAAAATAGTAATATGATATAAAATCGATAAAATAATCTCTAAATAAATAAATGTGTAGATAAAATTGATAATAACGCCACCTCCACCGGAGATATAGAATCCGCCTAATAGATAACTTAAACGGTTAGGATTTCTTATGAGGATTTTTGAGGCCATAAACAAATATGAAATACCGTAACTCCCATAAACAACATATACAAGCACAATACGTGCTATATCGAGTGCGAGATGGATCTGATTCATTTCCCCTTAAACCCCGAGTAGTTTTTAAAATCTATTCCAGTTTTTTAATAATAATAATATTCTGGTCTAATATTTGTTTTGATATTTCACAATTCTTTCAAGATTGTTAATTTTTCCGAGTTCCATCCTTATATTACGATTTCGTTTGAATTGCTAGCAAGACTTGTATTGTGAAATTTTATTCCCAACCAATTAACCTTATATCTGATTAAAGTAAACACGTACCTTATAAATAGTTTTACATTAGTGATAATAAACTTGTCAAATCCAGTTAATTTCCAAAATAACAAAGACTTAGCCTTCTTTCTATTATTAAATAAAAATTCAATCTATTCAATGAAGAGAAGAAATCGACTCCTCACATATCAAATAAAATAAGAGTATTAAAAAATCTCTAATGATTTATTTAGATAAGAACAACTGATTATTTTTTGAAGTATGACATCCTCTACAGAATCAAACTCAGAAAAACAAAAAGAAACTATCCCAGACGATTTGCTTGAGAAAATTAGAACTTCTGTAAACTATTGCTACTCGTGTAATCGCTGTGTAAATGTGTGTCCATTGGCTCATTTGGATATTTTCTCTCCGCGACGGCTTATTAATGATTTAGCCTTTCTTTCCTTAGAACAGGCACTACAGAACAACAATGTGTGGCTTTGTTTAACGTGCGGACAATGTAATACTTATTGCCCGATGACCGAAGGAAAGCAAGGTGTAAATATTCCCGAATTAATCTTAGAATTACGAAAGATTGCGAAAAATTTGGATTTTGAAACCGAAAAAATTGAGCAATGCGAAACTCATGATGGAATGTTTCCTTTAATTGCTCGACTACAAGCAGATAATCCACAACCTCCAGATAAACTTGATTTTCTAAGAGATTCGGGATTAGAAACTGTTCAAACCGGAAAGGTTGCTTATTTTGTAGGGTGCCTTCCAATAATGGAAGATGTAATTTATCGCTTCCCTGTAAAATACATTAGGAGTGCTAAGTCAATCATCGGATTATTAAACGAGGGTGACATCACTCCTGTCGTTCTAAACGAAAAATGTTGCGGACATGATCTTTTATGGGGACAAGCCGATGAGGAAACCTTCCAAAAGCTTGTAGAATATAATGTGAAGCTATATCGGGATGCAGGAGTAGAAACAATCGTGTTTGGATGTGCTGAGGGCTATAAAACGTGGAAATATGATTATCCGAAATATGTGGATGACATGAGCTTCGAAATTATACATTTTACGGAATATCTCCTAAAAAACGACATATTGGAGCATCTTCGGTTTCCTCAAGAGCTTGACATTACTGTAACTTACCATGATGCCTGTCGTCTTGGGAGGCTCGGAGATAGGTTGTATGAACCTCCGCGTGAAATAATAAAAAGAATTCCTGGTGTTAAACTTATCGAGATGAGCAATATTAAAGATGACGCACGTTGTTGCGGTGTATCTGCATTTTCAGGATGCAATGAATACACTCGTCTCCTTCGAAAACGCAGGATTGAGGAGGCAGCTAATACAGGGGCGGAGTATTTATTAGCGTCTTGTCCGAAATGTATAACTCATTTTAATTGCTACCTTAATGAACCGGGATTAGAATCAAAGCCGAAAATTAAAGTGATGGATTTGGCTAGTTTTATTGGAGAATTGCTTTTCTTAGTATAAAAAAATAAAGGATAAAAAAGGATAGCTTATTTCTTTTGAGCTGGTTACTTCTCTCGCCATTCAGTTCCACATTTTCCACATTTATATTTCTTACCATAAACTCGTGGATAGTCCATAATAATATTGCTCTTATCTGTACTTTCATGAATCATGTTCATATTTTCCTCGCCGCAATTTGGACACACACGTCTACCTTCTGATTTCTCGATTGTCAATATATCGTCTTTTTCTCCCAATCCAATTCATCTCTTTTTTAGGGGTTAGTAATTATTAAAATATTTCAAATCTATATTTAATCTTATGATTTATTTCCATATAAGAGTTTAACATTTTACATTAAGATTACATTATTATAAATTTAATGCCTTCCTTATGAAAATTTAAAAAGATTTAAGATATTGGAAAGTTAGAGAGGAAACTATGGCAATGAGTTTCAATTTAACTCAAAAAATTTATTTTTTTCTTCCCTCATCTTTTCGCCATACGCTTTAGCTCGCTCAAAAAGCTCTGGACTGGAAAACTTGAATTGAAAAGTAAAATCGCGAAGTATTTTTTTGAAAATTTGGGATATGTCCGGTTTTTGATATTCTAACAAAAAAATATAAAGAAAATCTAATTCTTGTCCCATCATAATAAGGTGTTCTCTTTCACTATTTACTATCCTATTTAAATCTCTCGTAAAACCTATAAGAATATACATTATATCTTTTGGGAGCACCTCTTTGATATTTTTATACTCTATTTTCAAATTATCAGAAGAAACTGTAGTATGCGCTTCGATTAGAAAGCAGATTACATCATAATTGTCTCGAATACTTCTATTCTCTAAAAATTTATCCCCATCTTCAAAAAATGTTATCTCTATCTTAAATGGGAGATCTCGATGTAATATGAAAAACTCGTATGCTCCATCACTTACATATTGTCCCGGTATGAATTGATCATCATTCAGTTGGGATTTTAAGTAATCTCGAAAGATTTCTTCGCTAAACTCTTTCAATCCAATTACCCCACATCGAAGACTATATACTATTTTTTTCACAAGTTATTCCAAAACAAATAATTACACTTTTAATTATGTAAGTTAATATTATTTTACTTTAAAATTTCGATCTTTCAAGAATTTACAATGAATACCAAAGGAAAAACATACATTCAATTAACATTGATGATTTTACTCTGGAGTTTATCCTTTATCATGGTTGATATTGGAGTAGATATTATACCTCCTTTCTCATTAGCATTATATAGATTTGTAATTTCCTCCTTGGCGTTTTTTTGTATCCGCCTTTATACTCGAATGAAATCGAAGTCGTCTAAAATAGAGGGGAAGAGAATTGAAGACCCTTCTATTTCAAAATTAGATTGGTTGTATATACTAATTGCAAGCTTTTCTGGCATAACATTGTTCTTCTTTACGCAATATTCTGCTATACAAATAATCGGACCATCGTTACCTGCATTATTTGTTTGTTTGTTAGCCCCAGTTATCATTGCGATCCTTGCTTTAGCTGTTTTTAATGAACGAATTAACAAATTGAAAATAATCGGATTTATAGTAGCTACTATTGGGGGTTTTTTATTAGTGACAGGTGGTGATATCCAAACTCTAAATCCAAACACTCCAAACTTTTTAGGATACTTTTATGCATTGCTAACCCCTCTACTTTGGGCTGTCTATTCTATTATATCTAAAAAAGTAACTAAGAACATAAGTACCATCAAATTTTTAGAAATCATCTCATATTTCGGTACCTTCGAATTATTCTTGTTTGTACTATTTACAGGGCAACTTGCTGTTTTATTGATAAATTCTTTAAACGCAATATTGATACTGAGCGGTTTATATTTAGGTTTGGGATGTCATATTTTCGGGTATTATATCTGGACCCAATCTCAGCATAAAATTGACTCGTTCAAAGCCGCTTCATTTTTATATGTCGAACCGTTCATAACCCTTATGTTTTCTTTTTTGCTCCAACGGCAGGAAACAATACTAATATTAAACATCCTTGGAGGTATTATAGTTTTAATCGGAGTCATTATAATTAATTTTGAAAGGTAAGAACATGGGTCTTTTTCTTATTTAGAATGCTAATTAGAGCTATTGGATTGCTTAACACTATTTTTATAAAATGGATGATGTTTTTCATAGACTTTCAAAAAGTTTTTAGGATTTATAATAATCTTTCATTGATTTTTGTCGGGAAACAAAAACCTTTTAAATACGTTCTATATGTTATATTTAGGCAATTAAAAAGGTAAAACTAGAAATAAAAAAAGACCTAAAAAATAAGGTATAAGGTAATAGGATTTCAAATGAATGAGGAGAAATTTACTATTCAGATAGGGAGAAGGGAATATAAAGCTTTGGAGGATATTGCACGACTATTAGATTTACCAATAAAAGAATTAGTAAGTCTTGCCTTGCGGGAATTTTTTGATTTTATTAATGAAGATACGTTTGTTTTCTTAGAATCCGTGGGTTTAGTAAATAAATTGAAAAACGCATGCAATAACTCCGATTAGGTAAACATAAGAAACTATTTTACTTCTTATACTTTCTTTTATAGAAGCTATGAATTTGGTGATTTTAGTTTATCCGGTCTATATTCCGGAATTAATAGTATAAAATTAGATCCTTTAGTATAATCTCCCTGAACTCTATTTTCTACCCAAATTTCACCGTTGAGGATAGTCACAATTCTTTTAACGAGCGATAATCCTATACCCATTCCAGCATGAGCTTGGTCTTTCTGATTTTTGACTTTAAAGATATCTTTCTTTTTCTTATCCCGAATTCCAATCCCATTATCTAAAAACTCGACTCTGATATAGGCTGTGTCGCTTTGTATTTTTCTACCTACTCTTATAATAATTTTAACGATTTCTTGGTCATTATATTTTACAGCATTCATTAGTATATTATCAAATAATGCTCCGATTAGATTATTTGCGAGCACATAATATGTATCGTTTTCCGCTTTGATTGCAATTTTTATTTCTCTGGTTAAATAGCTTTTATGGATATATTCAATTGAGTTTGTTAAATATTCTAGAAGATCTATTTTTTCGAGAGTCTTGGATTCTTTTTCCAGTTCCAAATATGTGAATACGTTTGAAATTACTTTTTTTCCTCGATTTACTTGATCCAGGATGAGATCACACATTTCCCCAATTTTTTCATAGCTTTTTTTTTCTTTGAGGAAATATGCACAGAGATGGGTTGAGGATTGGATATTCGAAAATATATTATTCATATCATGGATAAACAAATCTCTATAAATTAATCCAATATCCTTAGATGTTTTACCTTGAATAATCGCACGTTTTAACTTTTGAATTTGATTAAATCTTAAAGATTTAGAAGCCTTTTTATTCCCGACTAAGCTAAATTCATCCCATACCCATTCAGGAACTCTATTATAGAAGAACATATACACAAGATTAGGAGAACAAAAGTGAAATCTTATTCTAATTTTCGCGAGCTTATCTGATTTAGAAGATTTTATTTCAATTTCTTCTGTTATTTGTTTTTTATCGTTCAAGCAATTTTTTAGACTATTTACTAACTTTATGTGATTCTTATAGATCTCAGAGGCAAAATTTCCACACATATCTCTTATGAGGCCATCTGTTACTTCAATTGCGTATTGATTCGCATCTACTAATACAATTTCATCACTAAATCTAACCCATATAGCAATCGGAATGGGGATCTTATTATATGGTTCAAGCAATTCATCCCAGAGTATTTCGGAAGATTTTAGCATTATCCTGGACTTAAAGTAATTTATATTTACAAATCTATCATAAATTTTGTTAGTTTTTGATGAGTAAATCCCTAATTTTTTGTGTAATTGACACATCTAAGTGTGTCACATATGTCCTAATTATGTCCCTATATGAATTAATATTTATAAATTTTCTCCTCTCTCGTGTTTCCGTTGAAATTTTTCTAAAAACCAACTAAAAACTCCAGCTCCACTGACCTTTTGGTCAGTGCCATAATTGAGTTAATTATGGTGCATCATATTTAAAAAAGAAAGCGGAATTTAATACTATATGCCCAAATATCGAACTGTGCGACTTCCAGAAGAGCTTGTAAAGAGTATTAAAAAAATTATTAAGGAAAAAAAAGAGCTTGGATACAGAAATCATAGTGAATTTATTATTGATGCGACCAGGAGAAGAGTAGAAAAACTCTTAAGCACTAATCAAAAAACGTATGATGAGGAAAAATAGAGCATGTAATTCCATTCTCATATTAAAATCGAATTTAATTTTCAAGATGGTTGAATATTCAATCTATTCTGATCAAAAGTATTATTAAACCAGCAAAAAATCTATTATATAATAAAGTGTTCTTTACTTTCTTGTCAAATATATATCAAAAAAAAAGATCACCATTCTTCTTGAAAGGATGCTCATAGATATCAAATTTTTAAAGTTCACACATTATCAATGAAAGATATAGGGCATATAATAAACATAAGTAACCCAAATATATCGCCTCAACTATTAAAAAAAAGAGATTATTATAACATTTAGCTTATGAAAAAATATCGTACTGTAAGGATTCCGGAAGATCTCGTTGAGTCTATATTAAAAATTATGGATGATAGAAAAGAATTGGGATATAGATCTCATTCCGAATTCATTATTGATGCTGTACGACGACGGGTAGAAGTATTATTAAAATCCAGAGTAAAAAAACCATCTTAAATCGTTTATAGAATATGGAAAATTCTCTTTCTTTTAAAAATACTCTAATTGATTAGAGATGTTTTTTGTTTTGGTATTGTTCATATATATTTCTTTTCAATACATTATTCTTAAATATAAAAATTATTGATGTTACTTTAGGATAGATTATGAATAATTAATAATTATTCAAAAAAACCTCTTAAATATATCATAATGGTTGAGTATAGAACAGTTAGAATCCCCGAAGAATTAGTAAAAACTGTCAAAAAGATAATGAAAAAGAGGGATAATTTGGCTTATCGGTCGCATTCTGAGTTTATAATTGATGCCGTTCGACGGAGAGTTGAAGATCTAATGAATTCAGAATATGATTTAGAGAAGGATCATTAAATCGTTCTTATTCCATTTTTTCTTAGATTTAATATTTCCGTATTTTTTGGTTAAAGTTATTTATTATGTTTTAAATGTGAATAGTTTTTTATATCTAAATCGCACATATTAATTACAAATAATTGTTCTTTTTAGAAATGGGAAATCACTTCGATATTATTGTCATTGGTGCAGGATTTGGAGGTCCTGTAGCTGCGAAAATCTGTGCTGATGCAGGATTGGAAGTCCTTCTGCTTGAGAGAGCGGAAAGACCTGGTGAGAAGGTGATTTCTGGGTTAACCATACCTTTTTATGGGTTCTTATTTGGACCAGATTTTATACGCGATGGAAATCCCCCTATTGAAAGACCCGCGGATGGAATTATCAACTACATCATTCTTAATATCGATAAAAAGGAAATTGCGATAGATGATTCATTAAAAGTTCCAAAACCATTCTCCCCGATAATTGCTTTCGGGTACAATGCCTATTGTCAACCTTTTTGTGAATGGGAAACGAATTTGGCAATTAAATCTGGGGTTAAATTTCTCAATTCCACTACTGTTGTTGATGTAATTAAAGAAAATGGTAGAATTTCTGGAATAATAACCGATAAAGGCGAAAGATTTCATAGCAAACTCATTATTGACGCTGAAGGATCCCAAGGATTATTAGCGGTGATGGCGGGAGTACGCAAAAAATATCCTCCAGAGATGATCTCCCTGGCCGACACCTATGACTATACGATGTCCAAAGAATTACTGGATAAAATTTTTGGTTATTCGGTTCGATTTTGCTGGGGATGGGACGAACAAAAAGTTGCACCTCCTTTGGGATACGGAAACGGATTAATGGTATGGCCCTATAGGGAGAGCATCCATTTTATACAAGATCAATGCTTAATTTTAGAGAATAATAAAGTACCTAATCTTAGAAAACTATTCCAAATTTATCATAAAAACATCACCTCCAAATTGCCGTTTTGGAAGAATTATGTAACACCGCACGCGAACCTGAGGGCGAAAATGTTTCAAGGATTTGAAATCTTTGTGGGTTTAGATGAGAATCTGCGAGAAATGCCCAACTACACGGATGGAATGATATTGATCGGGGATGCCGCTGGTTTAGAAAGTACAGAATTATGTGACGGAGTACCTAGTGCGTGGTTTTCTGCAGAAATCGCAGCCAAGGTTGCGATCGCAGCGAATGAAGCAAATAATTATACAAAATTATTTTTAAAAGCGTACGATTCGCAGATACGAGCTCATCCTATAATTCAATGGTCCATTTCGGGAAGGAATCGGCATGATTTACGATTTGCTCAGAAAACTCATGATGAGGAGCAATTAAAAGCTTATGTACATAACGGATGGGGTTTAGGTGCGTTAACACATTTTAGCACACCACTTATAAAACAAATTACCAAAATAGTTGGTTATAATCCTTCAATTGTTAAAAAGTGGATAAAGATGTATTTTAGATATTTTCAAAATTATTTATATAACAATTATGGCTCAGATATATCAAGCTCTCGCCTACAAGAGATTCGGAAAAACAGAAATAAAAGATATGAAATTTACTTTGTTATTTTTCTTGCATTTCTGGATTTTATGATAAAAAGTTCTATTTGGTTTTTGAAACACATAAAAAGAATTCTACCTTCATCAGATTTTCTGAATCCATTGGTAAAAAAAATGTTACCCTTAATTGAGCCAAGTTATTTAAAATTAATGGCGCTATTAGAACCAGTTTTAGACAAAGTTAGTAAAAGATTAATCAAATTTACTCAATATGCTCATCCCCATTTATTCAAGTAGGAGAGGGTTAAAAAGAAATGGAAAAAAAATATAAAGAGTTTCCGGGGGTTAAATGGATTCCACCTCCAGAGAATTTTATATCAATAGATATTGACTCATGTACTGGATGTGCTGCGTGTTTAAAGATATGCTTGGCTGATTGTTTTGAACTTAAAAATGGAAAAGCGGAAATAAAAAGTTTAGAAAAATGTATGGAATGTAGCTCATGTTGGTATATATGCCCCACAGAGGCAATACATTTCACCTATCCTGCGGGAGGTACGGGATTTAAAACAAATTTTGGATGAATTAAAATAACCTTTAGTCTCAAGAGTATAGATAATTTTAAAGTTTATTTCTTGATGGTTTAGAAATATTAAATATGCTTCATTTTATCATGCAGTCTTAATACTTAGAAAATGAATTATTCGGGTGAATAATTACCGCTTTAAATCATGATTGCTCATACACTCATTATAGAATTATTTGTAACATCGGATGAAAATATAAAAAATATTCAAACAAAATTTATTCAATTGATACCATTCGACCTCGAGGAGGAAGAGGTAGAGCTTCACGAAGAGACAGCTATCGGATTTAATCAACAAAGAATCAAAATATTGAGAATCATTTTATCAAAACAAAAGCATATTAATGCTTTTCTCTCCTATATGGTCGATAATTTACAAGATTTAACAAAAGAGATTATAATAAGCCAAGCTGAGCGTAGAATTGATGAGAATCTTAATTTCTTTCTACGATTTGATAAATATAAACTATTAAATGAAAAGCAATTTCAGTTGATCGAGCGGGGAGATTGTATTTTTGTAAAATTTAAAATTGCTGCGTTTCCCAAAAGCAATGAAAGAGCAGTAAAAATTATATATGATCTATTTGAATAGAAATTTTCTCTCTTACTATCACAGAATTATCTTTTGGAATACTTTATTAAATCACATTTGTATATAATATGCAGTTAATAACATAAAATATTAGCATTTTATCAATACATATTTTAATAATTAAAATTTTTGATGAGGCATCAAAATGGTTCGATATATACGAAAGGGAAAAAAGACGCATGCAAAAGATGAAAGTTTTGAACAAGATAATGTTGGAGAGGAAAAGGAACGTTTTCAAGTCAGTATAGATTTAATCTCCCTTAAAACGCTCACAGATGAGGATATTGGATTTACGGGAGAATTTTATCTTAAGGCGGACGGTCCCGGAAGTGTATTTAAGGGAAGATATCCCAATTCGGGAGAAATCAAACTTGCGAAAAATCAAACATTTACTTCAAAAGCAGATATGAATGTATGGAGTCAGTTTGAAACGGTTCGAAGAGGCGAAGACGCCACCTCCACCGTGAAAGTTGAATTGAGAGAAAAAGATCCATTAAGGAAAGATGAGGTTATTGCAGAACAAGAGATTACCATTAATTTACCTCAAAAGACGAAATACATCATATTACAAGACAAAGATGAGCAGACGAAAGCCAAATTAAGAATTCAATCCACCCGTACCCGCTATTAAGACACATATTATAAAATAAGTTCTAATCATTTTTCTTTATATTTTTTTACATTTTTTATATTCATAAAGAACCTCAATATTATAATTAATAGTGCAAAATAGCGCAAATAACATTGATGAGCATTATACTCAATATTTTTAACAAATTACGAAAGAAGTCCTCTTCCTTTAGGGGGAGGATCAATTTCGCAGAGTATGTTTTACTAATTGAAGGGACTACCTGCTTTTAAATATATAAGTTCCTCTATACTAATTGAGAGGAGATTAAAAAGTGCAATTAAGTCAAAAGAGATGACACGAAAGAAAGAACCCACT
>WJIN01000407.1 GCA_014730295.1 Promethearchaeota archaeon
CGTCACGAATGATATATTCGCTATGAATGTCCCAGAAATTAATGGAGGGATGCTCATATTTTTAGCAATTAATACGAATACTCCCGACTACATTGCCGAAGGTATTTTAAAAGGTATTAAGAGTTTTATGGAACAAAAAATCAATTCGAATGTAGTTGGAGGACATACGATATACTGCGAGTGGCCATTAATGGGCGGGGAAGCATCTGGGATTATTGAAAAGGATAGTATTATTCGCAAAAGCGGAGTGAAAGAAGGAGATCAATTGGTACTGACGAAACCGATCGGTCTACAAGGGATTATGGCAGCATATCGTGTCCTTAAAGATATGCCGGAAATTCTGGAGACTTATTCAAAGGCAGAATTACAAAAATCTATTGATATCGCGATAAACGTGATGACCACATCAAACCAAGGTGTGGTTAAATCTATTCATTCCTTTTCCGATTTTTCTTTTGTACATGCAATGTCTGATGTTACTGGTTTTGGATTGGCGGGCCATACTCGAGAGATGCTCCAACATTCAAATCTCTCGGCCATTATTGAGAATGTTCCCTCAATTAAGCTTTCCAAAGAATTATCTGCCGACCTTGGTTATGCATTCGAGGAGTGCAGAGCTCATGAAACCGCTGGTGGAATGCTATTGGCGATTGATGAATCCAAAGTTCAAGATTTTACCAATACACTTGCTAGTAATCATGTGCCAAATTGGATTATAGGCCAAATTGATAAAAAACAACCTGGTGTTGTACGAGTGTCTGAAAATGTGGAGTTTTTAGAAATAACTGACTATTAATTGATGACTATGAGATAAGCCGAAACGCATTATGCGAGGGTTTATTGAGTACTAACACCCGCAAGGTGTCATCATAAAAAGATACATTCTTATTCTCAAAAGTATTGGAGGGTTATGATTTAGTTAGTCATATTCTTTTTTTATAGTCCCTCCCAAATCTTTAACTGTCTGTTTTAGCTTTTTTAGCACTTTATCTATTAATTCTTCACACTTAGGTTTATCAAAACATGTGACAGATATTTCGACTTCCACCGCTAAGCCAACTCTTGGATGTGTCTTGATCCATAGTTCTGGGTTTTTTTCTTCTAGCTCAGTAACATACGGTGCGATTTGGCTTTCTCCTATACCAGAGAGAATAAATCCCTTTTGGTAAAATTTGCCTTCTTCTTCTTTTAGAATTGGTTTGATAACATTGTTAAACATTTTTTTCATTTCTGCGGGGACACCGGGTAAAATAAATATCATAGTTTCTTTTTCTTCTATTTTTACACCAGGTGCGGTACCTCTCTGGTTAGGTAAAGGGATAGAACCTTCCGGTAAATAGGCCATCTTTTCTCGTTCCTTTGTCATCCCCTCTAACTTCAAAATACCCTGTTCATAAGCTTGTTTATAGGCTTTTTCTATCATATTATAGGCGTGTTTATCTAGAACCAACTCCCTTCCTAATCCCTTTGCGACGCCCTCATTAGTCATATCATCGAAAGTTGGGCCAAGCCCTCCTGTTGTAATAATTATAGCTGGTTCTCTTCCTAATATTTCTTGAACTACCATTTCGATTTCATCCAAAGAATCTCCGATTGTGGTTATCCTATGTATTCGATGACCATATTTAGTAATTCGTTTTGCCATCCAATTGGAATTGGTATCTTGAGTTTTTCCTATTAAGATTTCATTCCCTATTACAAGTATTTCAATAATCATATCAGTATCATTCTCTTAAAATTAATCAAATATATGTCTAATAATTATGTTCATCCAAACTTCTTTTTATTGTTTAACTTTTAATTGTATTTGATTAGTTTGAAATTTAATGCTTTTTTTATTAAATTAAACTACTTGCATTCTGATTTAAAATGGCATCAACTAAAAAAACGATTGAGATTGATGATTCGGGCACAGGTGATTTGGTGGGTGATGCTTTTATCGGGTTTCATGTTATTGAGAGCGGTGAACTGCTTTTCAAACGTGTTCCCGTCCAACTCTATAGAAAAAACAATATAAAAAATAACGCCCCCAAGAAAAAGATCCTTGAAATAGTCAAACAAGTTCTAAATGAGCTGAATTACAAAAAAGGTACCGATGTAATAAAATTATGTCGAGGCGACTGTTTTGATTTAGTACGTGATTATTTTGAAGAGCAAGGTATTAGATATGAAGATGCGGCTATTGAAGGAGTATTACAATTAGCAGTAGAGGGACGGTTAATACAACATTTAAGAAATCTTGGAGTAAGATCTAGAAGCTTAACTATTGAAAGCGGAGCAAAACGATATTTTGTGTTGTTTGATTGGGTTGCTCGTAAGTTTCCCCAAAGAGAGAAATATGTAAAGAGTGGTTTTAAGGGTTGGCAGAAGAAATGGAAAAAAATAGCCATAGACAAATATGAAAAATATCAAAAAAAGCGTAGATAACGGTAATCCTTAATTCATCGAAAGAAGAAAAGGTTGAAGGGTTGGCACAGAACGAGGCAGAGAATTCTTTTTGTATAGTTTAAGGATTGGCAAGATATTCAAGGGAAGTAATATAACCCGATACTGCGGAAGCTGTGGCAACCGCAAGACTAGAAAGAAACTTCTAACTCTAAGGATAATATTCTGGCTCTCCTTGCGCATTAAATTCATAGCACTCTTCGCAGTACCATGTATTATACACGGGGTTGTACACGAGGTCGATGTCGATACGATGGCAAAGGGAGCATGAA
>WJIN01000408.1 GCA_014730295.1 Promethearchaeota archaeon
ATAGACTCAACCCTTCTCGACGTGGAATGGAGCGTCAGCGGAGCGAATTATACCCCAGTGGCAATCATCGAGCCAGTGGAGATTATGGGAAGCACCGTCCAGCGAGCCAGCCTTGCCAACCCAGATATTATGAAAGCACTCAGAGTCAAGATCGGCGCAAAAGTGATGATATCAAAGCGGGGAGACATCATCCCCAAGATAGAGTATGTGATTTTGGGGGCCCAGAACAACTATCTATACCCCAACAAAACAGAAATATCTTCATCTATGGAAAAAGCATTCACGTTTTGAAAATAAGAATTGCAATCTTAAGTATTGGACTACTATACTATTAAATAATACTATAAATTTATAATTTCTAAGACTATTATAAAAATAATATAATAAAGAAAGAGGATTACATGGAATGAAGTGCGTATTCTGTGAAAGTGAAGATATCGAGCTGGAATGTAAAAAGTGTGGTTCTAGTTTTTGTATTAATCATATGGCTACCACAGAGCAATGGGAGTGTAAAAAACATAATGTTAAATACTCCAAGGCAAAAGCCTCTGAAACAAGTTATCGATGTACTGTGATAGAGGATAGTAAATGTCCTGAATGTAATTCATTACTCCAACTGGACAAACTAAGTTCTGGTCAATACTATTTGCAGTGTACAAGTTGTTCTTGGAATTCATATCTTAAAACTCCAGGTTTGTTTTTTGCCTCCAAGGAAAAGCTTGCTCGAGAGGCGAATAGATATGATTTAATGGATGGTTTCAAACTATGTGGAAAGAAGCTTAGCCATTATGAAGGTAAAGAAATCTGTCCCAAATGCTTTTTAGATTTATTAAAACGATCTTCAATTACCAATTTCTCTACAATTACAAGCTCATTTAATATCCAAGAAAATCAGATGGTAAAATTAGTAGAAAAATATCTTGATGAAGAGCGTATCTATGGAATCATCGATAAGAAAAACAAGATGTTTTACTATATTCCTCAAGAATTAAAAGAAAATTTACTGGCTAAATTTAATGATGAGGGAATTATTAAAGTGTCTGATATCGCTATGATGCTCGATATGAGTTCTGAGATAGCACTGAAAGTTATTTACAAATTAATTTCCCAATTTCAAATAAAAGGTTCCTTCTCTTTAGATAAAAAAACGTATTATACGCAAAAATATATTACTTCCACGACTATTACAGAAATAAATGAAGAGGGACGTATTGGTTTAAAGGAATTAGCAGATGAGTTTAATATTCCAAAAGATTTAATGAAATCATTTTGCGTTAATTTAATGAGAACTAAGGAGATTTCCGCTTTTTTTGCTGATAGGGGTAATGAAATAATCACCTCGAAACAGATATATTCTGAGATACAGAATTATGCGGAGAAACACGGAAAATTCGAGCTTAAAAAATTTGCCGATGAATTAAAAATTGCCGTAGAGTTAGCAAGACGAAGTCTCCACGATTTAATCAAAAACGGTAAAGTAAAAGGAATCTTTACCCAGAGGCGAGAGTTTATCACTGAACAACACCTTGAAAAACGTATAAAAGAACTTGCAAAAGCCTATAGGACAATGCCACTTAAAGAATTATCTAATAGAATAGGGGTCACGGAATCAAGTATAGAAGAGATTCTAGCGCAACTAATAGGCAAGGGAGAGATCGACGGATACATAGATATGGCTAAGAAGCTATTTGTGGCATATAGCGTGTCCTCTGTTCGCCAATATTCGCCCGCAAAAGAGGCACAAAAACAAGTTAACCACCAAGAAGATGATATTGAAGTGGTACGCGAATACGATTTTGTTGGCGGACAAGTTCGATTCAAGGTGGTTGTCCGAAATAACAGTGGGATGGCAATTAATAACGTGAAAGTGGTTTTAGATGCACCTTCCAGTTATCAAATAAAAGAACCAATGATCAATATCCCTGTAATTGAAAGCGGAAATTCCAGAGGGGTTGATTTTTATATTGAACCAAAAGAATGCGGGATTTCGAATATTAGCGGAACTGTTATCTATAAAAATGCGAAAGGAGAACAAAACTCTATTCCCGTCAGAAAGAAGGAGGTCCAAATTAAATGTCCTCTTGTATGCAATTCACTCTCAACAATTGAAGATTGCCAAACCGCAATTTCATCTCTTCCAAATGATGCGCGAGCATTCTTAATTGCAGATCTCGATCCTCGTTTGGCGTTTCGAGCAGCGATCCGAGCATTAAAAAACTTTGAGACAAGTATGATTACCTCCCATGAAGACGCGCAAAAAGAAAAAGGATATAAAGCCGAAGCGTGGTTCTGTGCTGAAGCGAAAGTGACTGGGGGACGAATCATCACACGGATTTTCGTTTCAGAGTCAAATCAATCATTAGAAGTACGAGTATGGTGTGCTAATCCAGGACAACTGACCGGATTTCTCGCAAAAGTTATTGAGATTTTATTCGAAGAAATCAACATTATCAGAAAGATCAGAGCTGATGAGCGTGAGAAGACTATTGATGTGATGGCAATTACCCAAAATCTCGCTGAAATCAGTGATTATTGTATGTTAAAATGGAAGGCATTAAATATACGCAATAAACTTCATGATACTTTTGTCCGATTACGTAAAATTTTAGGTGACGACAACCCTATCTTGGGTCGCATCGAATATTGGCTTACAGTCTTGAATAAATATGAAAAGGATGAAAGCATTTCCGATGAAGATGCTCAGAAGTTAGGAGATGATGTTGAGAAGTTTAAGAATGTGCTTGCCAGAAGCATTAAACTCTAAAAACCTTTTTTTCCATAATTTAACAATCAATTTTATATACAAGAAAGAATATTTATTTAAAGTGTAATTAAGGATATTAGGGAATTTTTTCCCTATTATTTTCTAAAATATTTCTAAGGTGTGTCAAAAAAAATGCCAATTATTAGCATCTCAATTAACGAGAGTATTAAAAAATTCATAAATAAATTAATTTCAAAACAACAATATGATAATCGATCAAAATTAGTTCGGGATGCTCTATTGCGGCTTATGTCAACCGTTGATGCTGAAGAAATAGATTCAGAAGGAGAATCAACTCCAATTTCAAAGAAAATTAACGGAAATTTAATGATTGTGATTCCTAATGATTATAGTGTATTGAAAAAAATAAATAAAATCGAGACTATCTTTAAAAATCATATTGTAAGCAAAAATCAACACTACATGCAAGAAAGTCTCACTGTTTTCATGGTTTATGAAGGATATTTGGAAGACTTCCATAAACTGGTGGTAGAAATTAATTCTATAAGTGAAATAACTAATTTCCGATATCTCATCGTAAATTAACCTTGAAATTCATATTTTTTACTTTCTGTTTTTGAGATCGGGTTATCTTAACAAAAATATGCGATAGATATCTCTATTAATGAAGAAGCTTTTGTAAATAGAAGTTTAAAAAATTATAGCCCAGCACGGAGTCGAACCGTGGTCTTAGGATTCAGAGTCCCAAATGCTTGGCCGTTCTGCACGACATATAGGTATATATCGTTCTACACCACTGGGCTTTGAAGGTCTCTACTGCTGATCTAAATAATTCAGAATACCTAAAAAATTTTCTTGAATTTCTATTAGTGATTACGTTTTTTAATATCAATTAAAGCTTTGCGCAGTTTGCTATGAACTTAAAATTGAAAAATATTGATGAGGAGGGAACCGAATAGGTTCATAAGAAAAGTTTTATTATTTTATTAATAAGTAGTCTTTAGTGCAGTTAAAAATTATAAAACATTATAATTATTACTAATACTAAAATGGGGTTTTGAAACCTTATCATGTATGACCTGTTGCCTAAAGTAAAAACTAGTAAAAATACTGAAGAAACCTTTGATCCCAAACGAATATATGAGAGCTTGAAAGAAGAAACAATATTAACTGAGGATGAAGCAAATGAAGTAGCAATTGAGCTTGCTCGTCGTGTAATCGCCTATAAAATACCCGTGCTGACTTCCCCTGAAATACGGGAAATGGTCTGTTCCATTCTTTTGGAAAAGGGCTATGATAAAGCCAGGTTCATGTATACACGACTCGGGCTGCCATTTTATGATTTTGATGAGCTCATTACTTCAACAAGTCACGCTTCTAGTTCCCAAGAAAAACCTTTTGGGAATGTAGAAGAAATACTAGACAGGGAAATACGAAAAGAACGGGTCTATCGGCAAATGAAATTTGAATATGAGGAAATCAAAAAGATAATTGGAGATCTAGGCAAATAATTAGCTTAGAGGATAAATTACGTCCCGAGAAAATGGAGGTTTTATTTTATCTTATACTTATCAACTTTCGATATGTTACACGCAATAATTTTTAGATGTATTCCTACTATTTTATCGTTCTAAAGCATGTTTGGTGAACTATATTGGCATTTTACTTAGTTGGACACAAATTCGTCCTCATTCATCAAATTAAAATTTTCCCGTATTGGGGAAAGAATGGAATCGTTCTGAAAAAATAATGGATACCATTTTAGAAACATTAGAAACAAAAAAGAAATTCATTACGAATTCATGGTTAAAAAAGGACATACTTACTTTTATGAGTTAAGAATTATTGAAATTAACAGAAAATAATAAAATTGTATTCACAATCTTACATAAAAAATTTGGATTATGGCATTTCTCCTACTTTCTTACAACACTAACAGATAAATTTTTATAGTTGAATATTTTATATTCTTAGTGGTGGATGTGATCTAAAACATTTAAGAGGATAACCCATTTCGGCTTAAAAAAACTTATTCTTAAACCCCGTGACTGAAAAAACCCCGAAAGCTGAATTGGTAAAAAACTTATATCCTCTTTTACATCCACCACATTTTAAAGATAATGTATGATCCCAATATTACAATTTCTAAGTTAATTAAATGTATGTAAAAAAGTTAAGTAGAGGAAGATCTCAAGCGCCGATAGATTTCTTCAAAATACTTGTCACTCATCCCGGCAATATAATCCCGCACGATAAGGGGAAGTTGATCTTTTTCTCTGAGTGGATGATAATAGGTACTTAGATTAGCATCATCAATATAACTGATATGATCTCTAAAGATATATGAATCCATCCTTTCATTTTCTAAATCGTCGAGAGATTTCTGAAAAATTGATTCGAATTTTTCATACAACAATTCCATAAAATTTTTAGTCGAAGAGGTATCTTTGAACAAGTCTCTTCGATTATAGATATATTCATAGTTAAATTTCTTTAACTGTTTCAGTGCTTGATAGACCTTCTCACTATATCCTATCGTATCATTATCTAAGCTGAACATGAGCAAGTCCATTATTAAGGTGTTAATAATCTTGCGATTTGTATCACCGAGCACATCCACACATTCCTTGGGGATCTCCTCTCTTTCAATATATTCAAGAAGTATCGCATCTTCAATGTCGCGACCGATATAGGCGATGGTATCAGCAAAACGTACTGCAATAGCCTCATAAGACATCGGAATTCTCACAATCTTGTTTTTATAGAAACAATCATGGTATTCAGTAAAATGGTCTTTCCAAGTTTTTCCGTTGAAGTTTATAGGTTTTAACTCTCGTTCGTTGATTTCCCCATCATGGCATAAAATCCCATCTAAAACTTGTAAGGTGAGATTTAGACCTCGAGCAGGTTGTTTAGGAAAGCGTTTCTCGAGTTTTGAGAGCCAGCGAATACTTTGCGCATTATGAGCAAAATTGCCGAGCTTATATTTTTCGCTTAACTCATTAAGTATCCGTTCACCAAGATGACCGTAGGGAGCGTGTCCAATATCATGACCTAAGGCAATTGCTTCTATTAAATCCAAATTAAGTTTAAGAATTCTGCCTATTTGGCGACTTAAACGAGAGACAAGAACCACATGTAGTGACCGATGGGTAATATTCGCGTTATAAATATCAAGATCAAAAAATACTTGGGATTTATCAATATATCGGGCATAGGCTTTCGAATGGACGATACGGTCAGTATCTCTGAAAAAGGGTGAGCGAATATCTTCATATTCCTTATCTTCATTCTCTTCGGGGTAATATCTTATCGCATCCTTATCGAAAATCCCATAGGGTCCGATATCTGAATTACGTTTGAATCGTTCCCTCAAGCGTGTTATTATTGGGGGGTTCATAATAAAAAGGCTCCAAAAGTCATTTCTCTAGAGTATTATATATAAATAATAAAGCTTCAAAAAAAGATTTATTTTAGAGATTTGCTCGTGTAAAGTTCATTAAGGAACTTTGTTTTCGAACATTTTCGAGAAGTTTAGTATTTAGTAAGTTCATGAAACCAAGTATGAAAAAAAGAAAAAATTAGAGATTAAAAACCTATTCATTGTTGAGTAATTTTACCAGGTCCATGGACTCAAGATAGTTATGATAATGTCAAACAGAAAGATAAAAAACAAAATGGAAATTACTAATCCAATCCCTGATAGCAAGATTCCTACTACTGCGGGCAGTTTTTTATCATCTTTTATCACCCCGATGAGCCCAACCAATAATCCTATGGGTCCGAGAATAATTCCTATCCCTAAAAAAGAGAGCCCCATAGAAAGAGCTCCTAGGACCACTGCGATTTTTCCAAAAATATTTGCCATAAATTATCCACTGAATGTGAGTTAGAGTTTAATATTTTTGAATATAATGAAAGAATTAGATTAAAAAGTTTTTCATTCCTTTTTACGGAAGAGTCACCCGAAAAGAACTCAAAAGCTTTTATCCGAATTTTATTTCTATTGCGTCGTAAGGACATTCTTCAAGACATTTCGAGCATAGATTACATTCACCATCTCCAGTAAAGAATTCAAAAGGTTCATCCAGAATGCGAATTTGTTTGGGACAGACTTTTTCGCATATCCCGCATTCTTGTCTCCCAACACATCTGACTGGACTGCGCGAAAGTTTTAGGAATGAATAACTACTAAGGACTGACGCTAAAGCACCGAATGGACAGAAATAACGGCAATACATCCGCGGATACCATACTGATAATATCAGGATTACTAGAAAGAAAAAGAATATAATAAACGTCCATAAATTCGAAAAGATTGGTGTAAGACCTCCAGTCTGCCATATACTCACTAATATATTCGGAAGAGTGACAAAAATAAATTCAGAAAGGGAGAAAAATCCGAATGGTTTGTTGGCAAAATCTCCGAGATTTTCTCGAAATTCAATATAAAATGCGATATCCGTGTATTTCGTAATTCCCAATGGCACGATAATAAGAATTAAAATCACTACAAAAAAGTATTTCACTTTTACTAAGGAATTATGCGTGCTTATTTTCATTGTCTTCGTCTCTATAGGCAGGGCGGTTAGGCCATCTTGAATCGTTCCTATCGGACAAACCCATCCACAAAAGAACCGGGCAGTAAATAGAATTATAAGGACAAAGATCGCAATAAGTAATAGGGGAAAAATCCCTTGCGCTATAGAATAAAAAATGTATTCCAAAATGCCAGAACCCTCTGAGAGCGGATTTCGCGGAGTGTTAATCACTGGAAGAACTTTTATAAACCCCTCCAAGCTTAAAAGATTAATCGAAAATATAGTTTCAATAATAATATAATTAATAATTAAAAACGAGACAATCTGGACAACTCTTCGGATGATTGTGATCTTCTTCTCTCGAAGCTTCTGTATTATTTGACTCAAAAGATTACCACTAACTCGTAAATAAACTAAATTTAACTTATTAAATTATGGTTGGTTAAAAAAATTTTTTAGAGAAAAAGAAAATAAGAAATAGGACGATTATAAATAGCTATTTATTAGTGATATTCTCAAAAGTTATTTCAAAAGGATTGTCTCTTGATTCTTCGGAGATTTCGTAGCTTTGCGCAATTTTTTGTGTATCATAGTGCTTAAACTTACACATTTTGATTCTTCTCCGTGGTTGGTTATGATCATCTTCGGGCGCGGCTGAATTCGGCGCATAAATTGCGAGATCTGGCTTCTTGAGGAATGTCCACTAAATCCTTCAAGCGTGAAAATATTTAAATTCGATTTTACCAGTTGAGTTCGCCCCTTTTCGTCAACATATTGAAATTCCTTGAACCCGCGCTGAATTCGATTGCCGAGTGTTCCTCGAACTTGGTATGAGACAAAAATCAATGAATTGTCAGAATTTTCAGCTAGATGTTTCAAATAATAGACGGATGGCCCTCCAATAAGCATTCCACTTGTAGCCATTATAACACATGGTCCCCCCGTTAAGACATCCATCCTCTCATCATAAGTATTCACAGTGGTAAAGAAATCACTCAGAAATGGATTTTTTCCTTGATGGAGAATCTTTTCTCTTAGATCACTGCTTAAATAGTCGGGATTAGCCGTATGAATAGCGGTAGCTTCTGAGATCAATCCGTCTAAAAAGATCGGGATTTGTTCAATCATACCTTTCGAGATAAACTCCTCAATTACAATAATTAATTCTTGAGCTCTTCCCACCGCTAAAACAGGAATTAATACCTTTCCACCTCTTTTAATGGTAGAGTTTATTACTTGTCGTAGTTCTCGCTCTGATTCCTGCCGACTTGGTATTCTATCTTGGGGACCTCCATATGTAGATTCCACTACTAAGGCTTCTACTCGCGGGAATTTTATATTTGCTCGTTCTAATAACCGCGTTTTTTGGAATTTAAAATCTCCAGTATAGACGAAATTATATCCTCCCTTACCAAAGTGGAGATGGACCATTGAGGATCCTAAAATATGTCCTGAATTGTGAAGAGTCAATTTTATATCAGGAGCAATATCGGTTACTTTACCCCATGATAAAGGAATGGTATGAAGTACCGTATTCTTCACGTCTCGTTTAGAATAGGGAGGTGTGGTGCCTTCACGTTCGCAGATCTGTACAAAATCGAGTTGGAGCATAGTAGAGAGGTTTCGCGTAGGTAAAGTACTATAGACTGGGCCTCTATAACCATATTTAAACAGAAACGGTACCATCCCACAGTGATCGAGATGAGCATGAGATACAATTACGGCATCTAAATCCCGGATGTTAAATTCAGGAAGATTGAAAAAAGGAAATCGTTCCCGAGGATTTCCGACATTGAGTCCGCAATCTATTAATATATTACTATCTTGGGTTTGCATAAGGATAGCCGAGCGCCCAACTTCGCGGAATCCACCTAATGCGGTCATGCGTATGTTAAGGTCTTTATACATCACAGGACGATGGATTCGTTTTCCGATTCTGAGAAGGATATCTTTTTGAGTTTGGCGTTCTTTTGCTAACATTCCTCTAATTAGTTGGATCGTTCGGGACGTTAGAGGAGGTGTTCGAATCGTTCTTGGCTGCCAGAAAGTGTTTGCTCGAATTTCTTTAAGGTTAACCCCTTTTTTCCCGATTACTATTCCCGGTTTTCCCGATTCTATGATCACTTCACCTCTGGTATGGTCGAATTCGATACCACTAATCTCTGCTTCTTCGCCCACCAAATTACGAATATATTTTTCGGTTTCAGCTGGATCCATCCGTTTATCAACATTCCATCGGATCACTATTCGTTTCCGCATCTTTTTTGCTAATTCCTTCAAGATATCAGATTGTTGGATAAGCTCTACGTCAGCACCGTCAGAATCACCTTTCGAGTATACTGCGATTTCGGGGCCTTCGAATTCAATTTTTTGGATCTGAATATCATCGGGAAGATATTCTCTTATTTCCTTCTTTATTTTTTCTAATTCTCTTTCAAAACTCATTGTCATTCGCTTATTTATAAGTTAGATAAAAGTTCTAATCAGTTGTTAATTTTTATCTTTAAAATTTATATTGATTGATTATTAAATTCTACTTGATATTAAATATTCAAAAAATAGGTCTCCAGATTATAAAAGACACATAGAAACCCATTATTTGTAAGTTTTATTGGTAATATATAAAATACACATATTTAACAAGCAGCTGTAATTAATTCTCCTCTAATATAAGAATTATATCGTATAGAGAATGTTTTTGAAGCTTGGGTTTTAAATTTCCTAAAGCTCTAGAATTTAAGAATAAATTTTACAATAAAAACCTTTCTATTGTGGTATGATTTGATATTAACTGTTTTTATTATTATTTCAAACCAATAACAAGGATTAAGGTTAAATTTGAAAAGTGGATTGTTTTAATAGGACAATGGGGCAATATGAATTAATAAATAGATTTTAAAACACTTAATTTATTCTATAATCACCAAAAATCAAGAATAATGGAATTCTCAGATCATATTTCTTTACTATACTTTTTAAAAAATCCGAACTTCTATACACTAAATTACTGTAGTTTTGTTAAAATGTCGTTAGTTAATATAGGTTGTATCGCCTCGGGTTCGGGTTCTAACTTTGAGGCAATTGTTCAATCAACCAGATCTGGTATTTTAAAGGGGAAAGCTGAAGTAAGCGTACTTATCTGCAATAAAAAAGGCGCCTATTGTATGGAAAGGGCAGATAAGCTCAAGATTCCTTATGTCTTAATAGAATCTGATAACCACGATGGAACGAGAGAGGAATTTGATCAAAAGATGATAAAAGTTCTGAAAGAATTTAACTGTCAATTAATTGCGCTGGTGGGTTATATGAGATTAGTAAGCAGGGTATTTATCGAAGCGTTTGACGGGAACGTGATGAACATTCACCCTGCTTTACTTCCTTCCTTTAAAGGGATGCACGCTCATAAAGACGCCTTGGATTACGGGGTCAAAGTTTCTGGTGCAACGGTTCATTTTGTGGATGTGAAAGAAGATCATGGTCCCATTATCATTCAAAAATGTGTGCCGGTCTACGCTGACGATACCGAAGATACGTTGGGAGATCGAATAATCGTCTGGGAGCATAAAATATTTCCGAAAGCGATTGAACTCTTCTGTGATGGAAGACTTGAAGTAAAGGGAAGAATCGTCCACATTGACGGAGAGCTTGAATTAGGATAACATGCTTCTATTTAAAAATACAGCGGAATTTTTCTCAATAATAATTAGATTCTTTTTTAGATTCTTAGATCAATATCATTTTAAAACCATCTTAGCAAGCGAATTACATCTTCTAAGAGAAACTCTTTTCTAATAATTCAATGAAACTCTGATCAATATTGCATTCCCTTGCGGGTATCAGTTTCTTCTATTCAAAACACTCCGTTCATTTGGTGTTTTTTGATGACACTATATAAAAAATTCCGGCGATTTTCCAAAATAATCTTAGCAACAATCATGAATAAGATTAATTTAAATTGATAAGATTAATTATGTAAATGGGGAAATGATTCGATGATTGCTCTGACCCATATGAGATTGATACGGTGTATCAATTCAATGATAAAGATCTTGAGTTAAGAGAATTCATTTCCCCACATTATCTCTCATTAAAGTACAAAATTATTAATCAAAATATTAATTTTCATATTCAAATCATAAAAGATAAACAAAGAGAATGCCACGCCGAAAAGATATCAGCGAAATACTGGAACTGATGGAAAACACAGAAAATATTAGAAATATTGGATTTGTAGGTCATATAGATCACGGTAAAACCACACTTTCAGATTCATTACTCAGTGAAGCGGGATTATTGAGTCCTGAATTAGCGGGAGAAGCTCGTGTATTGGATTATTTGGAAGAAGAGCAACAACGCGGAATTACTATGAAATCTTCGAATATATCACTTTATTATGAACATCCCTTGGAGAAGAATGAGCCTTTTCTTGTGAATTTGGTGGATACCCCGGGTCATCTAGATTTTTCGGGAAAAGTTACTAGAGCCCTAAGACTAATCGACGGAGTTATAGTCGTAGTAGATGCTGTAGAGGAAATAATTGCCCAATCGGAAACGGTGATTAAGCAATCTATTGAAGAAGGGGTAAAACCGATATTATATATCAACAAAGTTGATCGCTTAATTAGAGAATTACAACTGACAGAGGATCAAATTCGAAAGAAATACAGCAGAATAATAAATGCGTTCAATACTCTAATAAAACGATTTGCAGATCCTCCGTTTGATAAAGAATGGCAAGTCAGTCCAGCTGAGGGGAATGTGGCCTTTGGGTCAGCACTCCACAAATGGGGCTTTACACTGAAAATTTTAAAAAAAAGCGGATTGAAGTTTAAAGATATCACCAAACGCTATGAAAAGGAGAGCTATTCGAAAGAGACTTATTCAGATTTAACCGTATATCTGCCTATAGATAAAGCAATTTTAGAAATGGCTATAAATCATTTGCCTAATCCTATTGAAGCGCAAAAATATCGGATAAAAAAATTATGGAAAGGTGATATAAATTCCAAAATTGGACATGCTATTATCAATTGCCAACCTAATGGACCTTTAGTTATGTGCGTGAGTAAGGTACAAGCAGAAAAACATGGTTTGGTGGCTACTGGGAGAATTTTTTCTGGGAAATGTACTAAAAAGACGGAAGTATATCTAGTAAGAGAGAATAATTATGAACATATTCAACGTCTTTCATTGTATATGGGACAAAGAAGAGAGCAAGTTGAGGAAATTCCCGTCGGAAATATTGTCGCTCTGGAGGGCCTAAAAGCAATTAAAAGTGGAGAAAGTATTTTTGAAAGCAGCGTATCAAATAATCTTATTCCTTTTGGAGAAGTGAAATATGTTACAACTCCTGTGATCACGGTTTCTATTGAGCCTGAATATTTAAGAGAAATAGACGAAATGAAGCGGATTATAGATAATCTTTTAATTGAAGATCCGAATTTAAGATTTGAAATCAATGAGGAAAACGGTGAATTTCTCTTATCTGGGATGGGACCTTTGCATTTGGAAGTTACTGCCAAGGAAATCGAGAAACGAGGGGTAAGGGTGGATATCTCCGAACCAAGAGCGGTATTTAAAGAATCTTGCAGAAACCAATCTTCTATAATAAGATCTGCGGGGCCTAATGAACAGAATTATGTAGAATTACAAGTAGCTCGTTTGGATGAGAACACACTCGAATTTTTCAAATCTACAAACATTCACGATATTAGGAGGAGAATAGAATTAGAAGAAGCATTAGAACAAGAAACAACCTTAAACGAAAAGGAGCGGCAAAATTTATGGAAATGCGACGATGATTATAATCTGTTAATAAACGAGGCGGAGGTTAAAATAAACGAGAATTATGAGTCTTTAATTGAAGATATAATTGATAAAATACATTTTAATGGCCCTTTATGTGGTGAAAAATTAACAGAATTAAAAATAGTAATAAAAGATTTAGCCCTCAACCAACTTGAGGAAGAAACTGCCTTTACACAGTTGTCTGTATTATTTTACGATGCGATTAAGAAAGCGCTCAATGAAGCCGAACTCGTGCTACTCGAACCTATTTATCATACAATCATTCAATTGCCCCCTGATTTTGTGAGAAAAGCACTCTCTATCTTGTCAAAATACTCCGCAAAAATAAAAGAAATTGATCAAGATAATGAATATCAAGCCACCATCGACATTTTATTGCCAGTGCGTTATTCTGTTCAATTTGCTGAAGATTTACGATCCATAACATCTGGGAGAGCATTTTGGCAAAATGAATTGCATGTGTTTTCAGAAGTCCCTAAAAATGAGGCAGATAGAATTATTTCTGATTTGAGGTTTAAAAAGGGATTATCTTGGTAAATTTTGGTTTAAAGGATAGATATATGTTTGAAAATTAATTCTCTAAGGTTCGTATAACAATAGAGAGAAGCGAATTTATTCAGATATAGATGTAGCAATAATTTTGAAAAATATCGATTATGAAGAGATTGATACAATTGATGAACCAACTTATAATTTAGATAAAGATTATGGACTAGGTTTAAATTATCATCCTATAACTGAAAAAGAATTTAATTCCACAAAATACTCATTTAATAATGCAATTCTGAGAGAAGGTATAATAAAAGATTCTAATTCTCTAAACCTAAAACTGATCATTACAACTAAGTTCACGTTTGATTTTCAAAAAGAATTAAATATTAAGAAAAAAGATGCACCTGCCGGGAATTTCGTATTACTTCTCAGATGAAAGGAAATTTCG
Source organism: Promethearchaeota archaeon (assembly GCA_014730295.1). The sequence goes on from WJIN01000408.1 coordinate 14,015, forward strand.
AACCCGGGACACGGGCTTGGGAAGCCAGTATATTACCACTATACAACAGGTGCGATCTTTTTCTTTAATAAAATATTTGAAAAGAAAATATTTATGAATTTGTAATCAAAACTACTAAATTAAATTTATTACTTAAGAAAGAGTTAAATCTTCCCTAACTAATTTTTTGTTTATAACTATTAGAAATTAATTTTAAAAATTCTGGAGATACTATAGCAATTAAGTTTTTCAAATCTATCGTGGAAGATATTCACAACAAGTATTTTAATTGAAATAGCTTAAATTAATATAATTCATTCTAAGGTTACAATCACCTATGATTTATCAAGGCGTTTTCAATATTCTTGATTATATTTTCAAGGAAAGTGATCTATTCTATATTGAGGTTGATAACTATTTTAAGACCAAATTAAGCGATTCTATCGAGATTGATCAAGTTAAGAGAGAAAATATAAATGAAGATTTGATGAGTCTAATAGAATATCTAATACCCTTATTATTGGAAATTGGATTTGAAGAATCTGAATTAACTAATACGTTTTTTGACCCTTCCTTAAAAATTAAGGAGAAAGAAAAACAAACGATTAATAGCACGTTAGACCTCTTTGATAAAAGGATTGCTCCATTGATCCATGAGCTTATATTCGAAAAAATATGTCATTATTTGGTGAATTTGGATGGATCTGAAGTGATTCTAACATTGAGAAAAGAGGGTGCGTTTCCTTTAGAATTACTCGTTGAGATTAGACAATTAAAGGATAGTTTCAATCAAAATGAAAAGAAAATAGAAGTTTTTAAAGATTATATTCAGCTCAAAAGCCAAATTATTGATAAATATTGTCAAAATAAAGCACAGATAGAAAACCTCGAAGATTTACGCGAAACCCGCAACAAAATTCAATTATTATATTTAATTTATCGAATTATTCATTTTTTCCATCTGGAACGTATTTTTGATTTTGAACATATAGAAATATATCTCCAAGACCATATCGATGAGTGGTTAAGAACCATCCCTCTCGTATCTTTGAGAAATCCTGACCTATATTTTTGCGGAATCTATTTAGCTTATAATTTAGGCATCAAAATTAATAAAGAAAAAGTGAAAGGATTTATATCAGAACTATATTTGGAATATACAGACGAATATGAAGCTCCAATAATGGAAGGAACGAGTAGTCTGTATTATTTTGGGAAATCTCATGAATATTTAAATATTGAACTGAAAGAAGAACAAATTAAGAAATTAGTACAAGCAGATTCAAAATTCTTCGAATCGCATCGGCTAAAAGATTTCGAAACGGCTCGATTGGTGGTAATTCTTAAGATTTATAAAATGTTGGGTCTATATAATCAAATAGATAGGGATAAAATACAATCTATTGAAGGAGAAATAGAAAAACGAATTAAAGAAAATAGCATTCAACAACATCGAGATGGATTGTTTTCCTCTGAAGCCACTTATTATGTGCTCTTTTATCATTATATGGTAGATAAACTGGATGAGCTAAGAGATATTGTATTATTAGATAACATAATCTCAAGAATTTATCGGAATATTGAATTAATGGTGTTTTCAGAAGATACGAGCTATGATCTTGTTAGTGAAATCTTCTATTCCTGTGAAAGCTTAAAACTTTTAAATTGTATTGAGAAAAAGTTCGTAATTATTCATCTTGCACGGTATTTATTCCCTGAGAAAGTTTTCCAAAAGATACAAAATGAAGAAAAGTTCGAATTCGATACAGGAAATTTCCGCCATCTGGGAGTGGATCCGACTACAGGAGAAACGATCTATTAACTAAAACACATTTCTCTTAAATTTTGATTTAAGATATTATTAAAACGGGTATTTCAGAAAGATTTATTACTCGTTCTGTCACATGCCCCATCATAATATCAACGACATGCTTTTTCCCACGAATCGACATGATAATTAAATCAAAATTCACAGAGTAATTTATTATTTCTTGTACGGGTTCTCCCCTAAGTATTTTTTCTTTTATTAAGGTGGGATTATAATCGAGAGCCCTAATTTCTTGCTTTGCCTTGTTAATATAATTTTCTCCTTGCTGCCTAAATTTTCGGGATAATTCCGTATAACTCTGTTCCTCGCCTACGCTTAATTTTTTGATATTTTCCTCATCAATGACATATAGGATATGGACTTCACAATTTAGAAAATTTTTCGCAAATTTTACAGCGTATTCAAACGCCTTTATGCTTTTCGGGGAACCATCAATCGGTACGAGAATTTTTCTGTAGAAGATTTCCTCAGACATAACGATACCAATTATAATCCTTATGGAATATTTTAAAATTAATAAATACGGTTTAATTTATATTAAAGTGTGTTTTGATGATAATTAATATTATCTGTTGTGAGATTTAATTCCTAATTTTTACTTATTGTGTTGGATTATTTCCACAATTGGGGCATTTTTTAGCGCTCCGAGTAAGAATCATTCCACAATTAGGACATTTACGTATCAAGGGACGGTGATAAGAGAAATCTAAAGATTCTGGTGTATCTCTTATTGGGGTTTCAACTTTATATTGCTTTTTTGATTTTTTCCTGGACGATTCTGATTTTTCTCTCGAACTGGGAAGATAAGAGGAAAGCGAGATTTCATCACTTTTATATATTAAACCGAAAAAGAAGAGAAAAAGAAAACTAATCACTAATATTGACACGAGAAAATTAGTTCCTGACAATATTAGATATAGAAGAAGAATAAGTAATATGATTGTTAAAACTACTAATGATATCTGTTTTTTCCTGTTAAAGATACTAACTTTTGATTTTTTTTGCTCATTCATAAGTATTTTTTACGAAGATGTTGTCTTGCTTCTTCAATAAATTGCTTTGCCTTTTTACTTTCTATTTCCTTCTCAATCTCTTCACTGATTACATCTCTTTCCATTTCTGGTCTAAAGATTATTTTAGAATAATTATCTTCTAAAATAAAGGGATCATATTCAATTCCCCTTCCTTCATAGAATTTGAAGAAGAATTCATAAAAATTTAGTCTCAGTGCATTTAAAAATACTATTATACCTTCTAATAATATTACCAACGCATTGCCGAATATCAAAGCAACAATTATAATGATTTGTTCAAGTATGCCACCGATCGTGATTATTTGAATCATTGCCTCGACTGCCACCATTAATGAAATATGTGCTAACGCTAAGGCTAATAATCTTAGGTATGATAATACATTGCTTGGGATAGAAAGCACAGTCTCGAAAGTCTCCATCGAACCTTCACTTAATAATTCTCCATAAGATTCCCCCTTAAGGTAGGAAATTCCAAGCAATTTTCCCAATGGTTTCAGAATTATTAATAATAATCCCGGAATGATGGGTAATAATATAGGATAAGGGTAAGAGAGCCATGCGTTTATATCTATTCCCCAATTTAACACGAGAAAGACAAGAAAATCTAAAAACAGGATTTTAAGAATAGGTTCTGTAAAAGCTTGATAATACTTTCTTTGGACACAATAGTTAATAAATCTAATAATCCACCCCAAATTAATGTGAAGAACTCCAACAAATATCGTTAAATAAAACAGAGTCATTACATTATTTAAGGGACTAAACAATGTGACGAATCCAATAAATGGTAAGGGGAACGATACTGGTTGGATGTGATAGCCAAGGATTTGATGACTTCCAAAAAATTCACCATACAAAACTCCAAATAAAATAGCCCACCAACCGCAATAAAAAACAATCCAAGAAATATTCCTTACGTTTTCTCGTTCTCTAAATGTGATGGCACCAATGAGCCCGGAAATTATTAATACGATACCGTGTCCAATATCTCCAAACATTATTCCAAATAGAAAGGGAAAGGTAAAAAACAGAAAAGGTGTGGGATCTATTTCTGAATAGGTTGGAATTCCGTACATCTTCGTTAAGGTTTCAAATGGTCGTACGATTTTGTTATGAGTAACTCTCGAAGGAGCTTCTTTTCTCAAATCTTCTTCTTTCTCTTCTTCCCCTTCCTCTTGTTGTTCGTTCGTTTTTTCTCTCTTTCTTATCTTTTTTTCCTCCAATTTTCGTTTAGGTACTTTTTCTTGTTTTTCGATATCAATATCTTCGATCCTGATTTTGGATTTAAATTCATTTTTGAGCTTTTTTCTTGTCTCTTTTTTATCTTCTGTCGGGATATAGAATTTTAACACCACTCTGTTAGAAGAAAGTGAGGAAAATTGATTTTCTGCCCAATTATATTCTTCAAGATTCTCGACTACTTCATTAATTGCCGCAAATTTTTTTAGATTTTCATTTCTTAATCGTTCTAATTCCTTTTGATATTTACTTAGGGTTTTATTAATTGAGTCAATTTCTTTATCAATCCTTTCAAAATTTATACCATCATAAGTGAGATATTTCTTGAGAATTGGAATTTCCTCTCCATGAATAATATTAATTCTTTCTCTTAGTTCTTCCTCTTGTCTCTTTGGATAAATTACGAAAAATACAATTCTATCATCTGATATAGATGAATATTGGTATACGTTTGGAAATTCTTCAAATTGGAACAATTCTCTAAGATTTGGAAGGTTTTTTGAATATGTAATATATGTTTTCATATCCAATTGATCAAAATAACGTAATTCCTTACGGCTAAAATTAAATTTATCCAAAAATCTGTATGTTGATTCAATATCAAGTACACTTTCTAATTCCAGAGTTGCTTTATTAATATATCTTTCGAGTTCATTTATTCTGTTCATGTAAAAGTTAGTCTCGTCCGTAACATGGTGGGTTAATTCGTACAAATCTTTGACTTTAAATTCCTTTTTTTCCTTATCTTCCACAGTTAACTGGTTGAGTTCGGATACAGAGATGTTTAATTTCTTGAAAAGATCTCTCAAATTAATTCTTAAATTTTTAATTATGTCTTTATACTCTTTTTTCTCCTTATGTAACTTCTCTTGCTCCCTTTCTTTTATATGTACATTTTCTTGGTCAGCAAGTTCCATTAAAAGACTATCTTTCAAATTTCTTTGTATAGTAACTTTAAATAAGGTAATTTTCGACATTTAACTTTATTCTCCTTTTTTTTTCTCATTCTTAATCATGTCTTTTGTTTTTTTCAACCTGGTAAAATCTTCACGCTCAGTTTCTTCTAAAATTCGTTCTATTTTTTTAATATCAGATTGAATTCTCGGTTTAATCACATTTTTTAACCCTTGTATTCGTCTACTTACTTTTTGGAAATTAAACGCATATTTTATCAATACATCTTCAGTTTCTGCCAATAAGATCATCTTTTCAAAAAGATCTTTTAATATCCCCATTAACGTATCTAAATGTTTACTTGTGTTATTAAATGCATATGGTGGGAGTTTTTCTTCCTTTTCAAATTCTAGATCGAGTCTTGGAACTGCTACTCCCATCTTTTTAGAATATTTTAATTCTACTCTGGGCTTATATTGAATCTTTCCCAATAGACTTATTAGGCTCACTGATCGCTTACCTTGTTCTTTATAAGTCTCATTGAGATTCCACATGGCTTTTTGCAGTTGGTTAAAAAATCTTTTCCGTTGGTTTTTATAATTCTCCCATATATTCCTGATTTCTTGGATTAATTGCGTTCTTTTATAATCTAAAAAATCTTTTCCCTTGTCTACAAAATCTAATCTATCTTCTAAATCCAATAAATTACTCTTAGTTGGCTTTATTTCTCGAAAAGACATAGTATCAACTCAAATATAATATTTATCTATGTACTCTTGATGAATTCTACTTAATTGAGATCTGTCTAAAATAGATAAGACTTCCCATGCTAATGAAAAAGTATCTTCAAATGTTCGATTTTCTTGTAAACCTTGATTTAAAAATTTATTTTCAAACGCATCTGCAAATTCAAGTAGTGCCCTTTGATCTCTATTTAAACTATCTTCTCCCACTATTGAAACCAGATCTCGGACATCCAACGCATTAGAGTAAGATGCAATTAATTGGGAACTGACATCTGCATGATCTGCACGTGTTGTTTCTTTTCCGATAGCATCTTTCATCAGTCTTGATATTGAAGCAAGAACCTCAAATGGAGGGTATACTTCTTTCTTAAACAAGTCCCGATCTAAGACAAGTTGGCCATCTGTAATATAGCCAGACGTATCAGGTATTGGATGGCTTATATCATCATTCGGCATTGTTAATATAGGAATTTGTGTAACTGAACCATTTTTACCTTTTATAAGACCCGTTCTTTCGTAGATTTTTGCGAAGTCAGTATAAATATGACCCGGAAATCCTTTTCTACTTGGGATCTCTTCCTTTGCCAAACTGAGCTCCCGAAGGGCTTCTGCATAATTTGTCATATCAACCAAAACAACTAATACATGCATATCTCTTTCAAATGCAAAAAATTCTGCCGTGGTTAGTGCCACATGTGGAATCATTAATCTTGCCATAACGGGATCATCCGCAAAATTTATGAAGGAAATGATATTTTGCACATTTCCGCTCTCTTTAAAACGATCTATAAATGAGATAGCTTGATCTTGAATGATACCTATTCCACAAAAAATTATAAGAAAGGGCTCCTCGGTTAGTACTTTCGCTTGAGTGACTATTTGAGCTGCTAATTCATTATGATTAAGCCCTTGTCCACTAAAGATGGGAAGTTTTTGACCTCTAATTAATGTAAACAATCCATCAATACCTGAAATACCTGTCTGAATGATATTAGTAGGATAATCTCTGGCATATGGATTGATGGGTATGCTACTGATATCTCGCTTCACTTCAGGAAGGATATTCACATCTAAAATTTTTCTTGTTTGTATATCAATAGGGTGTCCCATGGAATTAAAAGTGCCACCCAACATGTCCTTTGAAATTTTTAATTTAAAGGTGTCTCGTGTGAAGAACACTTCCGCATTAGTTGACGAAATTCCCTTAGTATCTTCAAACACTTCGATTAGAATTATATCCTCGTCCATCTGAATGACTTCACCGTTTCTGACCTCCCCATCATTCAAATGGATTTTAACCATTTCCCCGTATTGAACGTCGTGCTTATTTTTCAGATAGATTAATGGCCCGATTATTTGTTGGATTTTTTTATAACTTACACTCAATAACTTCTCACTACTCCATAGGATTTTTTGAGGGATTCTATTTGATCGAGGAGGGTTCTTTTTACTTCCTCGATATTATTGGCTTTATCATTTGGGATTGTATTTTTAATCCGTTTAATTTTATCAATTACTTCAAGATCTTTAATATCCTTAATGATATACCCTTGTCTTAGTAGATCTTTAGCTTCGTGATATAACAATAAAATCAGTTTAATTAAAGCAATAGTCTTATTAGGAGAGGTAAAATTGTCAATATCATCAAACGCATTTTGAATAAGAAATGCTTCTCGAATTAAATCGGCAATAAATAAGGCCAATTGTTGGGACTCGGGAAGGTTTTCTTCACCCACAAGTTGGGTCATATTCTTTAATTCATTTTCTCGAGAGAGTATTTGATTCACTTGGTTTCTGCACTGAAACCAATCTAACTCTAATTCACTCCATTGAATGTCGATATTTTTTTTCCACCATTTTCGAATATATCCTGGATAATTGGAATAAGATTCCAGCCAATTTATAGCCGGATAATGCTTTTCATAAGCAAGCTCGGCATCTAAGGCCCAAAATGTTTGTACAAATCGTTTTGTATTTGATGTGACAGGTTCACTAAAATCTCCTGCAGGTGGGGAAACTGACCCAATAACAGTTAACGTACCAATTTTATTATTCTTATATTTATGATCTCCAATTGTTTCTATCACCCCTGCTCTTTCATAAAAACCCGAAAGACGCGACGCCAGATACGCGGGATACCCTCCTTCTGCCGGCATCTCTTCCAAGAGTCCAGAGATCTCTCTTAAAGCTTCTGCCCATCGTGAAGAACTATCTGCTTGAAGAGCAACATTATATCCCATATCTCTATAATACTCAGCAATAGTAATGCCTGAGAAGATACTTGCCTCTCTAGCCGATACGGGCATATTTGAGGTATTAGTAATCAGAATGGTCCTCTCTAAAAGCGGTCGTCCAGTTCTTGGATCCTCAAGTTTAGGAAATTGGCGCAAGAGATCTGCTACCTCATTACCACGTTCTCCGCAATGAACAAAGACTATGATATCTGCATCAGACCACTTTGCTATATTCTGCTGGAGTACAGTCTTTCCTGTCCCAAAACCTCCTGGAACGGCCACAGTTCCCCCTTTCGTTATTGGGAAGAGTAAGTCAATTACTCTCTGTCCTGTTATCAGAGGTTCATCTGGAGTTAATTTTTTCGAAAATGGTCTATTTCGAGTGACTGACCATTTCTGAATCATATTAAAAGTTCTTTTACTCTCTCCGATTTGAATTTTATAAAGATCTTGATCAACCATGTAGTCCCCCTCTTCAGCAATGTCGATTAGAGTTCCTTTCACATTAGGAGGGATCATAATGTAATGGGTAATCGCTTGAGTCTCCTCAACTTTTCCAATTACCTCTCCAGGATTAACTTGAACATCAATTTTTTTAAGAGGAGTAAAATGCCATTTCTTTTCTCTATCTAAGGCGGGAATATCAATACCTCTTTTAATAAATCCAGATTTCTCCATTTCAAAAATTTTATCTAATGGTCTCTGAATTCCGTCAAAAATATTAGATAACAACCCGGGACCCAATTCCATTGATAATGGTTCTTCCAAATAAACGACTTCTTCATTCAATTTTAGGTTATCTGAATCTTCAAAACATTGAACACTTATTCTATCAGAATATATTTGGATGACTTCTCCTATAAGATTTTGTTTGTTAACTTTAATAAGATCATGTAATCTTACCTTATGTTCTAATCCTTTTACGGTTATTAAAGATCCATTGACTTCCGAAATGTATCCTTTATTAGATTGTTTAGATTCTGTCATAATCTATTAAATATGTCTCGATTTTTTTTTTATTTTCATTGATGATATCTTCAAATTCAGATTGGATCTTTTTTATTTCTCCATCTTTTATGATATCGGAAAACTCCATTTCAATAAGAGAATAATTTCCTTCAATAATGTTGTCAATAGTATAATCAAAAGAGATTTCCCCATCAACTTGCTCTAAAATAAATCCCCCAATGTCGATCTTAGAGGATTGCTTAACTTTAAATTCCTTTTGGATCACCTCTGTAAGCGTATGGTCATTTTTTTCAAAGAATTCATAATCTCTTTCATTAAAATAAAAAATTGAGTTATTTGGAATATAATTTTGACCTTTTATCTCTCGAATTAGATCTATTAAATAATCAACATAACCTTGATAATTACTACGGATGTGATTGTCTATTTCTTTGTGTAGATCTATGATAAAGACTCTAATCAAATTATTTTTCAACTCTAATATCCTATCTTTCGATTCTAAAAGAGTTGAGGAGAGATTCATATTTAAAATATTATTATAATCATCAATAAATTGTTGGCGAATTTCATTGGATTTTGTATCTAGACGATTTCGATATCGTTTCTTTATTTCTGCTTTTCGGAATAACATCTCTTGATTTAGATCTTTAATCTTATCCTTTGCTTGCTCAATAAGATGTATACCTAATTTCCCAAATCTAGACTTTAAATTGATATTTTTATCAGAAATATTCAAACACCATCTATATCAGTAATTTTCCTTTTTGTTTGTATACTCTCTTTAAAAAAACACTTCTATCTTCAATTTCTTCTTGAAATATATCAGGCATAAGATAAATGAATGGTTTTGTATTGTTAAGTTTAAAGTCTATCAAATAATCAATAATCTCATCGGGTAAGTCCATTGCGATTAATATCACGTTAATTGAAGGATTTTCACTAACTTTTTCAAAAATATCCATAAATTTATTTGGATCCTCAACAACCGTTCCATCAACTCCCAAAAGTCCCATAAGAATAACCAACTCATCATACCCTATGATATGTATTTTTTGATGTTCAGACATTAAAATACAACTCCAATATCTTTCAAAACTCTTTTAATAATGTGCTCTTTATTAGTTTCATAATCTCTTTTGGTATTTTCAATTTCTTTATCTATCTTTTTTTTAAAATTCTTAATTTTATCATCAATTGTATTTTTTAAATCTTCTAAAATTCTTTCTACATAGTTTCTTTTTTCATCTAAAGTTTGTGTGAGATTATATTCTTCTTCTTCTCTTAATTTGTTTAATTCGGATTCATTTTCCTTTTTCGCTTTTTCTATTAATTCTTTATAAGTTTCTTCAATATCATCTACAAACTCAAATATACTCATTTCTTCACATCAATCTCATATGCCTTTATTTATTAAATACTTGAAATTTTTTATGAATAATTCTTACTACATTAGGAACAATCTCGAATTTAATTTCCTTTTCTTTCTTAATTAACACTTCAAAAATTCTGTAAATCGTTGAGTAATCTATTTTATCGATTTCTAGTTTAAATTCATTAAAATAAAATTTTTGGTATATTCTTTCTAATTCCCAAATAGGGTGCTCCACCTCATTGGAGAGTTCTTTATAAAACATTTTAATTTTGTTCTCTTTCTTAAGTGTGGTATTTAATTGATTAAAAAATTGCTCAGTTGTGTTTTTTTCAATCAAAAGACTCAAAGTACTGGAATCTAAAAATAAAAAACTATGGACCAAAAATTGAGAGAGTAATTTCTTGTCAATTTTGTTTATTATGCCTCGATAAATCATATTAATGTTATAGATTTCTGTAATATATCGTGAAAATAGAGAAATCATTTCTTGTTCGTATTTATTTAAATTTTTTCGCTCCTTCACGAGGTTTTTATAATATAATTGGTCCAAAAAGGATTCCAAAACAAATATTTCATTATTATTTCGGAAGTAGAGAATTCCCTCCCTCACCGCTTTATAATATCTTGTTCCTCTCAATTTGAGTCTAATCTCATCCAAGGAAGATATTTTCACTAATTCTCTCATAAAATCTTCATTTTCTAGATATTTATGTACCAGAAAGTTTACGTTTTCTCGTTTTTCTTCGATTCCCATCCCAATAATCGATCCTAATATTATCTGTTTCAGATTTAAAATTTCAAATTTCATTAAATAATCTTTCAAGAAATTCCTCATATTTTCGGGTGAGAATGAAATAATCCTTCCAATCAGCGTGATGTATATATTATAAAGCTTTTTCTCGATTTCCTCTATAGTATACTTTTTTACGTTTAAATCGGGGTAATATGGTTTTATATTGTTTTCAAACTCACGAATATCATCTATATTTACTAACCCTTCTAGTTCAGAAGGGTCCATTATCAATTTTCTTAAAAATCCAATCTTAATGTACGTATATGCATAAGAGGGAACAATAACACTACTCGTTTGCTTTCACCAAGAAATAATATATTATAATTACTCGATTTCAGAAAGAATCTATCCTTACGGAATTTTGGTCCATAATAAAATACCAACAATTAAGCCATAAATAGCTAACGCTTCACAGAGGGCAACTACTAGGAAAGCTTGGAAAAAAGAGCCTTCGCGTTCAGATAATGCTGAGATTGCAGCAGTACCAGTTGTTCTTATTGCCCAGGCACTAGCAATAACAGAAGCGCCCGTAGCAATCGCAGCAGAAATAGCAAACATAGAGAGAGTCATAGGATCAGTCGAAGCATCAGCTTGAGCAGCAACCATATTCACAATACCATCTACAGAAAAGAACACCGTAAATGCTAAAACGATTTGAAATATGGCTAATAAAAGATAGAACTTTTTTTTGGCATTCATTTTATCCACATTCTCTTACTAAATTTCCTTTATATTCAGTATTAGTTTTTATGTAATTAAAACAGTTTGTTGTAATAAATTTTGAGCTTTTTGTAAATACTTAATTGCAGAATACAAATAACCCTATTTAATTATTTGTTTATAGAAACGATATAATTCATAGATTTTTTTTCATATCAATTTTCAATAGATAAATTAGCTAATAGAGAAAATTAACATGTTTTATTAGAATCATAGATTATATGATATTTTCTTACGAGATGAGAGGGATTGTAGAAAAAATATTATAGGAAATAAAAAAATTAATCCCAAAATTTAAAAATTTAAATAATTCATTTTTTAACGACTAAATCCTAATAAATAAATAAGATATTAGAATTTGTGGAGTGTAAAAATTGGAAATTAAAGATTTAAAAATTGAACGAGGCATTGAAATACGCGAAAGTGATGCATTTCTAATTGTGGACATGCAATATGATTTTCTCCCCGGAGGAGCATTAGCAGTTGAAGGAGGAGATGAGATAATTGAGGGAATTAATAAAATTGGTACTCTATTCCAGAATAAGGGCGCTTCAATAGTACAAACCCAAGATTGGCACCCTCAAAATGATAAATCATTCGCAAGTAATCATCCAGGTAAAGAACCAGGAGACGAATTTCATGGCGATGGGATAGGACCAGTCTTATGGCCAGATCATTGTGTTCAAGGTACAAAAGGTGCTGAGTTCCATGAAGACTTAGATAAGATATTGGCAAGAGCAATAATACGTAAAGGAATGGATTCTGAAGTCGATTCATATTCTGGGTTTCGGGATCAGCTAAAAAAGAAGGAGACTGGATTAAGAGGTTTTTTGAAGGGTTTGGATGTCAAGCGAATTTTTATATCGGGATTAGCTTTAGATTATTGTTGTTATTATACTGCTATAGATGGAATTGAATTTGAATTTGATGTAAATTTCATTGTTGATTTAACCCGAGGTATCGATGATCCCGAAGGGAGCATATCGAGCGCATTGGAGGATATGAAAAGTAAAGGCGTTAAATTTCTTAATAAGGATAGCTTTTACTAGAGATTTTCAGAACCATACGATGTTTTTTATTCCATTTTTTAGATTAAAAAGCAGATATTATAATTATAATTTTAGAGAAATAATGTAATTTAAAAAAGGAAGAGTTTTTTATATTATTCAAAAAATCTTCTAATGCAGGTTTAAGATTGAAGACACGTGTACTAATTGCTGATGATTCCGCATTCTTAAGGAAAAGAATCTCCGAAATTTTAAGTTCTTCTGATGAGATTGTTTTAATTGGAACTGCCAAAAATGGTAAGGAAGCCATAAAGAAAGCTATTTATCAAAATCCTGATGTAATTCTATTAGATTTAATGATGCCTAAAATCAATGGGCTGGAGGCATTTAGAAGAATTATGGAAGAAAACCCAACACCCACGATCATCTTGTCGAGTATTAGCCCTCAAACTCTGGATTCGTCTGTCCAAGCATTGTTAATTGGGGCATTCGATTATATACTAAAACCCGGCACTTTAGGTGCGAAAAAACTTCCAGAATTCAGAAAGAATCTTATTGAGAAAATTTTATTAGCATCAAATTCGCGATTTAATAAAATTTATGGCAAGATGGAGTATGAAGAGAATTCGAAAGAAAATTTACCTTTTCGGCAACAGTGGGTTGACGAGGTTTTTGAATTTGGAAAATATCTTAAAGAGATAAAGCCTAATAGAAAAAAGGTTAGCAAGAATTTCAAAAAAAATACTTATACTGAAAAATTTCAACCTCAAAACCAAACATCTGATCATAAAAGAATCACTGAAAAAGCAGCACTGAAGGCTAAAGAAAGTAAAAATAAGAAAAAAAAATTTCAAGAAAAATCTTCTAACAAGCCAAGTAAAATTAGATCTTATAGTAAGCATGATAGAGAAAGTAAATGCATTGAGGATAAAGAGGATATAGATTTATCAAAAAAGGAATTATTCCAGAATAGAAAAGAAAGGGGGGAAAAGATACATAAGACATCTCATGTTCATAAATTATTCGATGATCTTGAACATAAAGAGCGTATTCCCCAAAAAATCAGAAAAAAAGAAATAGAACCAAAAAGAAATGTATATAGAAGTATTTCTGGAAGAAAAATCCCAAAAATCGATTCAAAAATAGTGGTAATAGGCGCAAGTGTAGGAGGACCTAAAGCTTTAAGAACGATACTTCACGATATACCTTCCGATTTTCCTTACCCAATCGTTATTGTGCAGCATCTGAATAACCACTTTATAGAGCCATTAGCTCAATCATTAGATAATTCATGCCCAATAAAAGTCAAAATCGCACAAAATAACGAAATATTAAAACCATCAACGGTGTATATTGCTCCCGGGGAGAAACACGTAAAAGTTGGAACAAAGCAGTCTAAACCTTGTCTAATTACATATGAAGGAGAGCCTATCAATTCCTGTATTCCTTCTGTTGATGTTTTATTCAATTCGGTGTCGGAAGTATATGGTAAAAATGTAATTGGCGCATTATTAACGGGGATGGGTGAAGATGGGGTGAAAGGACTCGAAACAATCCATAAAAACGGAGGTATCACCATAACCGAATCACAAGAAACAGCAATTTTATTTGGTATGCCCAAATTAGCAATTGAAAAAGGAGTGGTTGATCGAGTAATAGAAAATTACAAAATTGCACATTTTCTGGTTCATAAGGCATATTATTAAAATAATAAGCATAACGCTGATTTTTCACATATCTGGATTCTTGGATTTTCTTTAGTTCTAACTTTTTACTGTTTTCGAAATACATAATTTAAAAAGGATTTCCTTTATTATATGGTTAGAACTTAGAGTTCTCAATCAAAGGTGTAAGAAACGTTATTGGTTCAATAAAAATACAGAAAGATTACTACGAAAAAATACTACAAGAAATAAATAGATCAACTGGGATTAAATTCGAATATTATCAAGAAAGATTAATTGAAAAAAGGATAAGGGCCAGAATTCGCTCCTTAGATCTAAAAACGGAAGAAAAATATTTTGAATATCTCAAGACTAATCCTGAAGAAATAGAGAAATTTTTAGATAATTTCACGATTAACTATTCTTATTTCTTTAGAAATTATGAAATTTTTAAGGAAATTGGAAACTATATTGATAAATATCATCTTAGTAAAAATAAGACTATAAAAGTTTGGTCTTGTCCATGCGCGAATGGTGAAGAGCCATATTCAGTGGCAATACTTTTCGAAGAGCTAAAAGCTAAAAATTCTAATTTTCCAAATTATGAAATTGTAGCATCTGATATTAATGCTCAAGCAATAAAGAATGCAAAGGAGGGAATTTACGGAGAACATGCAATTCACGAGACTCCACAAAAATATCTGAAAAAATATTTTACCAAAATTTCCAATGATCCCCCAAAATATCAAATAAATTTAGATATTCGTAATAAAGTAAAATTTATTAATGAGGATATTACAATCTGCCATAAAAAATCTCAGAGATATGATATAATTTTATGTAGAAATTTTATAATTTACATCAATCTAATATCGAGGAAGCATTTGATCAGAAATCTAAAAACTTATTTGAATAACGGAGGACTTTTGATCCTGGGAAAAACGGAAAGATTAAATAATGAAAAGGGAATCAGATTGATAGATCCAGTCAATCGATTCTACATGAAAGGAAAAACATCTTTCTCAACTGAAGAAGTTGAAATTAAGACGCCAGAGTTGAAAAATCTCTCAAAATTGGAGGAAAGGATTAAAAAAGATATGATTGAAAAAACTAATAGTATAACACTTCATAAAAATGAGGCAGATGTAAAAGCTTCTAAATCAATCGTTGAGAAGAAAAAAAAAGCGGAAAGATCTATAGGGAAAATTAAAATTTCAGAACTAATTGAAAAACCAAATGATCTCATAGATCTTTCAAATATTTTATCAAAACCTTCGAAATCTGATATCCATGAACAGCAAAAGAAGGAACTAGAAAAATTTAGAACAAAAATTAACAAAGAACTTTTCTTCCTCAAGCAACAAAGAAAAAAGCTAAATCAAGCAATTATGAAATTCGAAAAAGAAAAAAGAATATTTCGTGAACAAAAGAAAGCATTTGAGAACAAGTTACTCTTATTTGAAAAAGAAAAGGAATATATTAAGAGAAAATGGGAGAGCTATGAAATGAAAAATGAATTACTCCGCATAGAGAAAGAGGCGTTTAAAAAACAAGTAGAAAATTTCCATCATAATCGGCGGAACCTTCATAAAGAAAAACAAAATAAAAAATTATCTCAAAAACAACACACTCCCACTAAAGGATTTGATTATAAGTTTACTAAGGACTATATTTTACCCCTTGGAAAATATATTATCGTTAGCTCAAGAAATACTTCAAAGCACACCACAAAGAAAATTTCAATTCATGGAATCGGATCAACTTATGTATTAGTTTTATATGATAAATCTAACCAAATCTATGCAATGTCTCATATTATGTATTCGAATCCTAAAAAAAACCAAAATAAAGACAGAATCGAGAATAAGCATCAATATGCTGAAACTGCGATTTCCTTTTTAATTAAAAAAATGCTAATCAAAGGAGCTTCTGAAAAATTATCATCTTTTATTTTTGGTGGAGCACAGATCTCCAATAAGAAATACAAATCAGTGGAAGAAATTCTGAACTCAATGAAATCAGAATTAAAGAAATACAATATTCCGATAAAAAGAGAATTTATTGGTGGACTATATCCTCGAGATATCAAATTAAATATTAAAAAGCAACAAATCTCCATTCATTTTGGGGAGACTATGAAAGAAATCAAATTATAAAATCGTGTTTCACAATTTTTTGATCTATCTGCTCAATGATGTGAAACTCATTTTGAGTAATTTCAAATAATTATTCATAATCCCCCATACCATTTAACACGAATTTTGCTTTTGCAATAATTTAAAAACAATTTCTTATATTATCATTTCACAATTTTTCCAAGTTGATACAAATATGTTAGAATATGATACTTTATTGGTAAAAGATATTGATAACTGGGGAAAACTTTATTCTATAAATCAATTCCTTGAAAATGTGGAATTAAAGCTGAGCGATAATGGATTTGACCGTACAAATTCTCGCTTAGTTTTCAGTGTATGTCCCGATGATGTAAATAGGTTAGAAGAACTTGATACTATCGAAAATGCTCTTACAGGTAAATATAATGGAGAATTTCATCTAGGAGGACTTGGAGCCTATCCTATGGGCGGTGTTTCGGGGCTAACCGCCGCCAGTCACCATCCTCCCGATGAGCAAGATGATGGGGTCAGGAAAGAAGGGAATCTGGTTCTTTTCGTAAGCCCCCATATGGGAATCATGGACGATGCGGGTTCACCTGTTTACGGGAAAATTATTCGTCCGGGACAAGAAAAAGTCACCTCATCTTGCGGGGCAATGATGGGATTTATCGCTGCCCTGAAAGAAGCTGGCAGCCCAGAGGAGTTTCTCATAGCATCTGATGAAAACAGAATAGATCCTACAAGAGTGGTTTTACATAATGAACTAATACAAAATTACTCAGAAGATTTGAAAAGGATCTTAGCCATTGATGATTATAATACACAAACACTGGAATTATTTAAATTAAATCATGATGTCGTAGCAAATAAAACAAAAGAAATAATAGACGCTTTTCTGGAAAAGGAACATTTTGAAGGTAATATTGCCATGATCAGCGGAATTACGATTAATATACCTGAGAGAGACCTATTTCTTATGAACGATTTTACATTCCCCAAATTGAACTAGAAGAAATAATCCCCATCTACTTTTTTATTTTTATTTGTAATTAAACATACTCATGAGATAATTTTTTAATCTGATATGATCTAAAATTTTTTTATCCAATAAGTATAAAAAATTCCGAGAAGAATAAATTTTTATAAGATTAGTAAGATCTATGTGATAAAATAGTTTTTTGTTAACATAAAAATTTTAAGAGTAAATCAACATGATTACCTACGGACTTATTAGAATTATCGAACTGTGTTCAAATGAAATACACCTCTTTTATAACAATATTGATAATTATTTCAAGCAAAAAATTCATGAAAATATAAGAGAATTCTTAGTAGATTCCGATCAAATATTGAATAAATTACTTAATCTATGCCATAACTCTCTTAGTGAATTTGGATTTAGAGATGAGGAAATTGAAAGTCATTTATGCCGCATTTGGAAGACAAATATCGAAGAACGAATTGGGAATAATGCAGATATTAGTAAGGTATATAAAATAATCTCACCGTTTCTCTATGAGATATTTATTGAAAAGCTCATTAATTATTTAGTGGATAATAATTCCACATCAATAATGGAAGTTCTAAAGTCCGAAGGATTTCTTTCCATAGAATTTATTATAGAATTAAAAAAATTCAAAGAACTGTATGATAGCTCACCTACAAAAAAGACGCGTTTACGAAAATACCTAAAAATTCGCGATAAAATTATTCAAAAACTGATAAATAACAAATGGGAAATTGAAAATTTACAAAATCTAGATGACCCACGGGATAGACTCCAGCTTTCTTATATGATTTTTCGTTTAATTGATTTTTTTAATTTAGAAAATATGTTTGACTTTTCTAAAATATCCGAATATATCCAGAAGCACTATGATGAATGGCTGGACACGATTCCTTTAGTTTCATTAAAAAATCCTGATTTATACTTTTGTGGTATCTATTTAGCCCATTATTTAAAAATTCCTGTGGATGAGTACACCATTAAATACTTTTTATTGAATATCTATGACGAAAATATTGACGAATTTGAAGCTCCGCTTATAGAAGCAACGAA
Organism: Promethearchaeota archaeon; assembly: GCA_014730295.1. The sequence continues at coordinate 32,670 of WJIN01000408.1, forward strand.
TCAAGTATATTTCTTTTTTAAATCCTCTTGGATGACAGAGTTAGGACTTTCAGAACGGCAAATCCAAGAACTCTTGAAAGGGGATGATCTTTTCTTTCAAAGCAATTACCTAAAAAGTTTAGAAACTTCTCAATTGGTATTAATACTGATGATTTTCAAAAAGTTAGGATTGCTGGATAAGTTGGATAAAAATCGAATTCGCCCAATTCTATCAGAAATCGAAAAGCGAATCACACCAGATGGAATAAAGCAATATAGGGATGGATTTATGTCAGCTGAGGCAACTTATTATGTGCTTTTCTGTAAACATATGCTGGATGAATTGGATCATTTCAATACTAAGCAAGTTCTCGACAAAATTATATCCCGTATTTTTAGAAACCTAGAGATCACTGATTTATCCAAAGATATCAATTTTGATCTTATTACGGAATTATACTATGCATGCGAGAGTTTACAACTCCTCAATTGCCTTGATACGATGCAGATGACCGAATTATTAGGAAAAAATCTTTTTCCCAATGAGATTATAGATCCAATAATGAATAACGGGCGAAGCCGATTAAAAGAGGATGAAACCCGGTTGAGAGATATCCGTGTCTCAAAATCCACGGGAGAATTATTACAATAAACCTTTTTTAAAAATAGGTTATTTATTTTTATCTCTAAAGCTTCTTAAATAAGGAATAATAATTTTAGGATTTGATTTTAACTTATTTTCTTTTTCAACTTCTCTTAGACTTTAGCAATAATCTTTTTCGCCAAATCTTTTAGTAATAAATTTCCCATTCCCAATTTTATTTTCTTAGAAAACACCAAGACAAGAATAAAATTCACATCGTTCAATTCCATATAATTGGAACAAATTTTCATCCGATTTTCGAGTTCCAGAAACATTCGTCGGACTGCGACTAATTCTTTTTCATTTCTGACTTCAAATTCCTTCATCGTACTGAAGAGGGTATTTTCAGGAAGTGATGAATATAATACTTTTCCATTTACCGTGAGAATAGCACTCCCTAATATATCTTTATCTTTAACTACTGTACGTAATAAATTCAGTACTTCTTCGAATGAAGGTATGGAAGAGAGATCTTGCACCTCATCCTCAGAGTTTTGTTCCACACTCTGTTCATAAAATTCCATGCTGGAGAGCTCGAAATCAATCTTTTGATAGCCACGGGTTTGAAAATTTTTATCTACAAAGGCTTGAAAATGATGATCACACACAAGACCTCTCGGTATTGATATAGTCGTTAATTGTTTGCTTTCATTAATGATCTTACAAGGAATTCGTAGACTATTACGAGTTCCACATATCGGACATTCCAGGTTCACTTTTTCATAATCTTCCTCATCATTATGACTAACTTGGTCTTTAGCGATCATTTTCTTATTGTTATATCAATCTTTTTCGGGCAGTGTACAAATAATAAAAGATTTGATTTGTTATAAATAATGCTACTTTAATGTACAAAAATCCAATAATGTAGTCACTCTTATGCTATTTAAGTTTTTATCTGCTTTCATAAGATTGGATTTTAGTTTTTTATGTGTAATTCATATATTTGGTTTGTAAAAACAAAGGTTTAAATAAAACTTTTTGGATATTGTTATCAAAAAGCAAACTTTTGTGAGGAAAAAAACTTACAAAAAAAATGAAGATTTTACAAGGTGATAAAAATTGGCAGTTGAAATAGTAGAAGTCATTGTTTTGATTATGATGTGCATAGCAATTATTTCTTTAGGTGCTGCGGCGATTAGATATAGAGATCTATTAAAATATATTCCTGCAGGTTTGTGTATATGGTTAGTCTTCATATTCACAAATCTAGAAGCCGTTCCTGGTTTAGAGGAGTTAAATCTTCTAGAACATGTATTTATAATGTTGACTATGATTACCTTTGCATCTGCTCTATTCTACGATTACTATAGTGCATTTATTAAAAGAGGTGGAATCTAAATGTTTCTACAGATATCCGCAGAATTGATGGCAGATTACAGGGATGGAACTTTAAACCTCATCGCTCTCATATTTGGAATACTTTCAGCAATTATAGCTTTGAGGATATATTTCAAGAGAAAAACATTGAGCGATATTTTCTGGTTTTTAATTGCTTGCGGTGGTTCAATGTACACTCTCGCGAATGTCTTGGACAAATATGGATTTTCCACAGAGGTTTTAGCCTTTGATATGATGGGTGAAGCTTTCAGTATGTTTTATGTCGGATTAATAATGGTGATGGGATTTGTAGTCATCATTGAGAATAGAATCATAGAACATGAACACTCCTTAGAGAATTTAGTTGATAACGCGGAAGAGATCGCGATAAATGTTGCAAATATTTCAGCGGAATTAGAGGCAAGTGCGATGGAAGTCGATAGACATGCTCATGAAATCGATGATACAGTAGCGAATCTCGTTAAGGCCACGCAAGGACAAGTTAAAGCACTGAAATTAGTTGATAGGCACGCAGCTAGCATAGATAAAAATGCTAAAGAGATTTTAGACCATACAACTGATATTGATGATGTTATGAATATAATTACTAGTATTTCAGAGGAAACAAACCTACTTGCATTGAACGCGAGTATTGAAGCGGGAAGAGCAGGTGAACATGGTCGAGGATTCGCAGTTGTAGCGGATGAGGTCCGAAAACTTTCAGAAGAATCCAGAAAATCAGTCTCACGCTCCAGTGAAAAGATTAGAAATATCGAAAAACTTATCGAAGTTACGGTCCAAGCGATTGGTGAAGTCACAGAAGAGCTTTCAGAGGCAGAAGAACATGAGGAAGTTAACGAAAGGGCGCTAGAAAGAGTAAAAGCGGGTATTGACCAACAGGTCGTCTCAATGGACGAGATTACAGCAACTGGTCGGAGGTTAGAAAAGCTAGCATTAGAGCTGCAAGAATCATTGGATATTCACGGAAAACAAAAAGTAGTCAAAAAAGAAAAGATTAAAGAAGCGGCCGATACGAAAAAACAAGTGAAACTCGAAGGAAAAGACAAAAGTAAGGAAAAACCTAAAATCAAAACAATAAGTAAAAAGAAAATACAAGCAGAAGAAGCAACATAAAAAATTTTTTTAAATTTAAACCAAAAAAGTGGGAATTTTATTTTATTTATCCACAATCTTTTTTCATTATTTTAACAAAAAAAAGGGTTAGAACTGAAGAAAAATGATCGGTATGAAAAATAAAGCATCGAACATGGACTTTAAGGAAAATATTATTGAATTAATGGGATTTTGTATGTTAAAATTCTGTAATGAAGGAAAGACTCACGATTATGATATTATTTATAAAAAGGGATTCGATGTACCCTTGATACAAAATATTATGGAACTGTGTAAGAATGAAATTACCCAAAAAACCAAGGGGAACTCGACTATTCCTTTAGATGATTATATTATTATTATTCATTTTTATGAAGACAAGAACCAGAACAAGATTGTTAATATTTTTATGGACGATAAAGAAAGTGAAGTAAATTATACAAAACTATATTTAGTTTCACGAAAGATTTTTAATCAATATAATACAAATATGGATACTGAACAAATTAAGGAATCCTGTAATGAATATTTGGAGATTCCAAGAAGTGAAGGATTGTTAGGAATATTTATATTAAATCCTTCCGGAAGTCCATATTTTTCAAAAATTGACAAGAAAAAAGCAAATTTAGCGAAAAAAGATGTCCAAATAAGTGGATTTATATCTGCCTTATTGACCTTTTCAAAAGAAATTATTGGAAAAGAATCAGGGGGTAATTTAAAAGAGATTGTATTTGGAAATCAAAGATTTTATGTAATAATTAAGAATAATATTATATTTGCGTATCTTGTCGAAAAAGTTAATCAATTACTTAAAAGATATATGTATTTGATTGTTGATGAATTTTTCAGCAATTATGATAACGAACTAAAGAATTTTAATGGAGATATTTCTCCATTTGAAGATTTTGAAGATATTCTAAATCAATATTTTAAACTGTAAATTAAATTCAATACAAAAGTGAAAAAATATGCAAAACGAAATTTATGGAAAGCGAGAAAATGTTTCTATTATTGTTTTTGAAGTCGGATGGGAACAATTTGCGATTGATTTACTCGATGTAAAAGAAATAATCAAAGCAGGACAAATTAGGAGACTTCCAAAGAGTTTAGATTTCATAGATGGAATTTATAATTACAGAGGCGAGATAATCCATGTAATAAATCTACGAAAAAAACTAGATTTAGATGAATATCGCCTTTATAAAACCAAAAGTGAACTATTAGCCCAAAAAGAAAGAGAAGATAAGAAAAAACCCAAGGCACCCACGCAAACTCAAACGAAAGAAGATTCAGACGCCAAAAATAAATACATAATTATTGTGAATGTCAATAATAGAAATATTGGTTTCTATGTAGATAAGATCTACAATGTCTCTCAAATTAAAACTGAAGATATTGTTGATTTGGGGGGGATCTTCCAAACCAGTATCAGTATCGAATATATAAAAGGTATTATTAAATTTGAGGATAGACCACGAATATTGATGGACCTAAGCAAAATTTTAACAGAAACTGAGCAATTAATGATAAAAAAAGAACTTAAATCTTTAAATTAAAAACTTAATAAAAAAGGAGATAAATATGCCAAAAAATAATAAAAAAAAGATAATGTGCGTAGATGATGCCCAGTTTACCAGAAATATCTTGAAAAAGATAATTAATAAAACGGATTTCAGTGAGGTTGTTGCAGAAGCAGGAGACGGAGAGGAGGCCATTAAAAAATACCAAGAAGTACAACCAGATCTTGTCACTATGGATTTGGTTATGCCAGTGAAAGGTGGTATTGAAACTATCGAGGAATTATTACAACTCGATGAGAATGCAAAAATAATCGTCGTTTCAGCACTAGGGCAAGAAGCACTTGTATTGGAAGCCGCCAAAAAAGGAGCAAAAGATTTTATTCAAAAGCCCTTCAAAAATGAGCAAGTTTTGGAAGTATTAGAAAGAACTCTATTAAATAATAAATAAATAGAAAAAAACTAAAAACTGAGGTAATTGTAGCAATGTCATCGAAAAAAGATAAAGAGATGAAACTATTTATTGACGAGGCTGAAGAGTTAGTAAATAAGGTTGAGAAAAATATATTAGACCTTGAGGAGAATTTCAAAGATGATGATCCTATTCAAAACCTCTACTTTGCATTCCACACCTTGAAAGGCTCAACGGCGATGGTAGGTTTTGACAGATTCTCTAAATTTTGTCATATATTTGAAAATTTTCTGGACGAAAACAAAAAATACAATAAAAGAAAAGATAAGAAGGATGAATTTGTCAATCTTTTATTTGAAAGCCATGATGTTATTAGGAATCTGATCAATAGTATCAAAAAAGGGAATGAGAAAGACTTAGACGCACAGGTTTTACAGGAAATTGAGGAAACTTTCAAAGATTACAAGGCGGATAAAAAGTCAGAATACGATATTACGTTTTATAAACCAATTTCACCACAAAAACTAAAAGAGAAGAAAGAGAATTATAATTTTTATAAAATCGCAATCGAAATTCAAGCAACTTGCGTATTTAAAAAAGTTAGGTTATTTATAATTTTCCGGGCTCTTAATGAGATTGGGCGAATATGTTCAAGTAATCCAAGCCCTGACAAATTAGAAAAGGGGAATTTTGACAACGATTTTGAAATCTATTTTATGACTCAAGAAACCAAAGATAAAATCGCTGCCACTATTGACGAAATTCTAGAAATCGAAAGCAGAGAAATAGAAGAAATTAGTTCCGATGAATTTTATAGTTATGTCGAAGAGTTCAGTGCAGAAAAGGCACCTTCTGAACCTCAAAAAATCAATCAAGCTGAAGAAACATTTGAGACAGGAATTTCATCTGTAATAGATGATGATTTTGGAGAGGAATTAAGCACAATAACTTCAGTAAAAGTAGATATAGAAACTCTGGAACGATTGATGGATTATTTTGGAGAGCTGGTTATTCTTAAAAATCAAATCTCCCAGCAATTAAAGGAAACTAGAGGGAGAGAAGAAACACGGGTTTTTGATAATATGGATAAATTATTCTTAGAAATTCAGGAAATCGTGTTTCGACTCAAATTAGTACGAGTAGAAAAAACCTTCAGGAGATATCGTAGACTAGTAAGGGATGTTGCGAAGGAAACAGGGAAAAAGATAAAGTTCATTCTTAGAGGTTTAGATGTTGAAATAGATCGTACTGTATTAGAAGAACTAAATAGTCCTCTTATCCATTTGTTGAGAAATGCGATTTATCACGGAATTGAAACACCAAAAGAACGAAAAAGAAAAGGAAAGGATGAGATAGGAACACTAAAACTAATTACTACAAGAAAAGCCGGATCAATTAATATTACGGTGGAAGATAACGGACGAGGGTTGGATTTTGAGGCAATTCGAAGAAAAGCAGTCAATAATGGATTATATACCCCAGAGGAAGCTGAAAAGCTAACAGATCAAGAGCTCAAGGATTTGATTTTTAAACCTGGATTTTCAACTTTAGGTGCTGCTAATCAAATTTCCGGTAGAGGGATGGGTTTAGCGATAGTTGAGGAGAAGATAGAAGAATTAGGAGGTTCGATTAATCTGTATACCACTCCTGATAAAGGAACTACATTTTCCATTGACGTTCCATTCACACGAGCAATTCTTAAAGCGCAATTATTCGAAGTAGGTGGGGATCTCTTTGCTGTACCCATTGATAATATCAAACAGATCTACTTCTATGATCGAGAAAACATTGATTACGTAAAAGGAGTAGAACATTATAAGGTTGCGAATGAGTTGGTCCCCGTGGTACGATTAGGAGAATATTTTGACTTTTCTTCGGAAAATGAATCATCAGAATTAAATATAAACAATAAGAATTCTAAAAAGAAGATTGCAATACTATGCCAAAAAGATGAGCACAATTCAGCAATTTTCATTGTTGATAAAATTTTGCAACAAATGGAAGTGGTTATTAAACCATTCAAATCAAAATATTCAAAGTTTCAATCCATATTAGGTGTTGCTATTACTGGTGATGGTTCTATCTGCTTGATAATAGATGTGATAAATCTGATATCTTCACTTAGGAAGGATCTTGTAAGGTTAGTAGAAATAGAACAATAATTAAAATGGATTTTTTCTTACGATTATAAATAAAACAAAGAGGTAAAGATTAGATGGGATTTAAAAAAATTACTAACGAGGAATTGGTCTCTAGTCAAGCTCCTGCATTTTTAGGAGCTCCCTTGGAACATGTAGAAGAAATTGATCTACTTAAGGAACGTAGATCAGACGTTGAGAAACAATTTGGTTTTACCAAATCAGAGGTATTTGTAAGCAATAGTGAAAATTTAAAATATGAATATAGCAAAAATGGTACCTTAATTAATTTTATTGGAACAGGAAGTATAAACATTCTAAATAATTCAAAGAAAGATAGGATTTGGGATGTTAAATTAGAATATAGTTCTGATGATAATCTTTCATTAGAAAAAGACAAAATCATTAATCTGGGAAATTTTGAACCAGAAACAAACAAAAAAGTTAATTATCAGATAAAAGATTCTGAAGATTTAGTCAATCCAATCAAAGTTTTTGAAAAAATTAAAGTAATGAATATTCAAACTGATGATCTAGGAGCCAAGCTAAAACAGAAAAAGCTAAAAAAAATTGAAGAAGAGATACAAGAAAAGAGAAAGATTACAAAAAAAAAGATTAAAATGTCTTATGGTCATAAAATCAGTTCTGTTGAGGATAAAATAAATCTTAAAAACAATGAATTAGATGAAGCTTTAGACAAAATCTCAAAATTTTCTGAAGAAAACAAGAAACTACTTAATCAAGCGGGATTATTGAAGAAAGAAATAGACAGTTTAATTGAAGATAAAGAAAAATACAAAGAAAAAAATATCTCGAAATATCTTAATAAGAAGCAGTTTAAAGAAGACACGGAAACTCAACTAGAAAATGCGAAAGAAAAATTGGAACAGATTACGGAAAGAATTCCGGAAGTGAAAACAGAATATTCAGAAAAGAAAGCGGAGACTATAGAAAACATATTAAATCACTATGATCCAAAGATAAAGAATTTGAGAAAAGAATTGGAGAATTGTAAAGAAAATTATGAAAAAGCAGAGAAAAAAGAAGAAGAATGGGAAGTAAAACAAGATAAATTAAAGACAGAACTAAAAGAAAAAAAGAAGGAAATTAAAAACCTAGAAAAGGAGAAGAAAAAAGCGACTAAAGATATTGAAGATGAAGCAAAAATAAATGTGGTTGAAAAAGAATTCGATGTAAAAATCAATGAAAAAAGATCGCAATATGAGGAGATAGAAAAAAAACTTGAGGAAGCTGAAATCAAAGCTGATGAGGAATCAGAGAGACAAAAAAATTTGGAAGATAAAATCGATGATTTGGAAGATAATATAGAGGATCTTGAAGACAAGAAGAAAGATGAATTGGAAACTCAAAACAAAAAGATCTCTAATTCTAAACAAGATACTATTGAAAGTCTTGAAGAAAAGCTACAAGATACAAACAACTTAATTAAGCATCTTGAAAAAATTAAGGACACCTATGATGCCCGAATTACTAAGCTTAGAACTCAACTGAAAGATAACCAGGAAGATTTAAAAAATATTAATAAAAAAATTGATGAATGGCAAGAAAAGAAAGAAAATATCGAAACGGAAATAAATTCTCTTCGGGCGAAAATTGTTGAGCTTAATGAGGAAAAAGACAATAGACTTAATAAAAAACTCGAAGAAATCTCTCAAAAGGAAAAAGAAAGAAAAGAAAAAATTCTTGAAGGATATCATGATATAACTGGAGAATATGTAAGAGATAACTACTATCTCTTATTTAATCAAGAGAATCGGTTAAAATATTCCATTTTCATAGAAAATACTTCAGAAGACCTTGTAGAGGATCTAAGAATTGCAAAACAATTTTCTGATGAATTTAGAGACTTTAAGTATGATAGCTCTTCGGTTTCAGATGTGGAAATTCAAAAAGGAACCCTTATATTTTCCATTAATTCCTTAGAGCCGGGAAAGAAAGCAGAAATCATTGTTTATACTAGTATTAGCCCTAAAAACAGACAAATGATCGGAACAGGGAATATTCAACTTTCCTATATATATAAAAATCAAATAATGTCAAATTTAGAAATTGATCAACTTCGTGGCTATTCTCATGCTTTGCATGCGATGCAGATTAGGGAGAAAGAAACAGAGCCAAATAAATGGAAATGTTCTCTAATCTTTAAAAATAATAGTGAAATCGATATGGAATTAAAATCTATATTAGTTTTGGATAAGGATAAGGAAACAAAATATTTAGATATAGACTTTAATTCAAATGGGGGAAAATTATTAGCACCACAGGAGAAATTTATCAGTGAAGAATGGGAAGTGGCAGATGAAAATGAACCAAAATTTTTCAGAAAACTGGAATATTCTATTACTCATTCAGTCAAAAAGAATGCTGTTATCGATCTAAGATTACAGGAATCAGTATTTGAAATAATCGATATTCAATTGGATAAAAAACTCTCTGAATCTGAAATTAAATCCTTTGAGGAAGCGGAGATTCAAAGTAAGATCACCGTTAAAAATATAGGAACGACGCCAATGAAAGGGATTATGGTAAAAGATATTATTCCGGCAGATTTTGCTCCTCCAGATGATCTAACTCAATTCCAAATATCAACATCTTCGGGGAGAGACATATCTGAACATGTGAGTGTTGAAGTGGTGCCTGACAATCAGGATTATTCGATCCCACATGATGTTAAGATTAGTCTCAATTTAGATAATATTAAATCAAGAGTATTAATTGATGTTGACGAGTTTCTTAAAATCTCATATCCGTTTAAAGCAATTAAACCAAATCACAAAAAAACATATCAATTCCCCCTCGAAGTCACGCATTATTATCCACAAGAAAAACAGAGCCCCGAAAATTTCTATTATTTGAATGAATCCTTGGAAAAAGAAAGACTTCCGAATTTAGATATTGCCCATAAAAGGAGAGATTTATTGATAGGTAAAGAAATCTTTCCGGGTAGAGACGTTGACGAGTTTGCAATAAGCATCATCATTAATAACAATTCAAATATCGAAGTCAATGATATTGATATCAATGATACTATTTCAAAATCATTTGAAATTGTTTCTGCGAATACTAAATATGAAATTCTGGATTCTGAAATTGAAGGTACGGATATGATTTCATTCACAGTAGAATCGATTCTCCCATATCAAGAAAGAGAAATACGATATTATGTCAAAAGTAAAGATGGAGAAGTAATGGATCAAGAAAAATTAGAATCATACCTATTAAGCTAAAAAGAGGTTAAAAAAAATGAATTTTCAATATTATAAGACTTTAATGGATAAATCGAAGGAAACCCTATTTGCATTGATAGAAGAAATAGTACCAAATATCTTAGAACCTGAATTGGCACTATTTTTAGAGGAGGTCAGTCTTAAGAAGCTAAAACAAGAGAATAAATCACCGCTCGATGATTCATTCATAGAAATAAACTTTCAAAATGAAAATGATGCAGATATCTCGAATCTCAAGAAGGATCAACTCAAGAAAATCTACGAAATATTTATCAGCAAAGAAAAGAATGATAAAAATGCAATCAAATGGCGATTTTTCAAATTCTTAAAAACTCAAAAAGATATTCCAATAAGGTCGGTTCATGTAAGAGCAGATACAAAAAAAGATGATTTTATAGACTACATTTTAGAAACTAAAGATAATCAATATATTTTTACAAATTGTAATTACATTCTTGATAAAGAGTATTATTTCAATGCGGGAGAAAAATTAGCCAAATTTTCGAAAGAAATTGAGCAAATTCCTAATAAGGTTATTTTTTCTACCTATAAAACTTATAGAGATATACCCATAGATGATAAATTTGTTATACGAGGGAAAGATATTGAACAAGAACTATGGGTTGAATGGAATGAATTAGAGAAGCCATTTAATGGAGAAGACCTCTTGATTATTCTTGTTAATAATGAAAAAGAAATGGAGGTTGCGGGTTTTAATTTTAGTAGTATTCAAAATTTACTCGATTATATTTACAAGTACTCCAATGGCGGTCAAATAGCAATATATAAGCAACAAGGATTCTTTTCCGAATCTTATGATGGAAAATCTCAGATTGAATTGATTTGGAAAGGAATTATGCTTAAGAATAAATTTAAATAAAAAATTAAAATCAAAAATTTAAAAAGAGGATTATAATGATCGAAGCAGAATCAACAAAAAAGAACCTTAATGTAGTGATTATTAGGGTTAAAAACGAAAAATACTTGGTTCAGGTCAATAAAGTTAAAGAAATTTTCATTCCCGGTGAAGATATTGTTCCAATTCCACTCGCGGATAAAACGATTGTAGGGGTAATAGATATACGAGGTGATCTATATTCAATATTATCTCTTCGAAGAAAGATCTATACAGCGGAAAATACTTACGAGATGGATAAAGACACAAGAATTCTATTATTAGAGCGAAATGGGTTAAATTTAGGAATCCTTGTTGATGAAGTGATCGGTGTGCGAGAAGTTCCAATGTCGATTTTCAACGAAACGAATAAAATTGTTGAGACAGATTTAGATTTTGAATTTATCAATGCAATTGGTATTCTTAATGGAAATACTTATATTCTACTAAATCTGGACGCATTTATCAGAAGTTTTAATATCAACGAGAACTATAGAAGAGAAAAAGCGGAAAAAACAAAGCAACAAGTGGAGGTAAAAGAACCTGCTACTCTCAAACCGGAAAAGAAAGCAATTTTTAAGAAAGATCAAGAGGAAATTATCTCGACTTTCGAGGATACCTATGATATCATTGACAAACCAGAGAATGTAGATAAGAAGATTAACTTAAATGACGAACAAGAGGATATGCTTAAGGAGATTGGAAATATAGGCTCTGGAAACGCTATAACTGCGCTTTCTAGACTTATTAAGAAGAAAATCAATGTTGACCTAACAAATGTGGGAATCATATCATTTGAGAACTTGGCAGCTCAGTTTGGAGGACCAAATCAAAAAGTCTGTGGTATTTTCTCCCAAATTGAGGGCACCTCTCAATCAACGATTTTCCAGGCATTCGAACTAACGCCCCTTATGAAAATGGTAAAATCAATTGCAGGCGAGGATTCAGATATAGATCCAGATAAAGTGAAATCTAAGGAAGATATTGATGAATATGCAAGATCTACAATAACAGAGATGGGGAACATATTGGCAGGACATTATGCGTCAGCGTTAGCAGATTTAACCGATACTAAGATGATGACTGGCGTTCCAGAATTTACCGTGAGTGATGTCGATTCATTGGGAAGATTTCTAGGAAAAGAATTAGAGTCAATCTATACCTTTATCGTGGTCATTAAAACGTCAATACAAGTTGTCGATTATGAACTTAATGGAGTTTTCCTATTCATACCTGATCTTGATACACTATATAATCTTTTTGAGAATCTAGGAATAAGCTATGAACCTTTAATGAAAGGGGAAAAAGGAGCTGGGAGAGGAGCGAAAAGCTTAGCTTTATCGGAGCGTCAGAAAGATGCACTCAGAGAAGTTGGTAATATTGGTTCTGGGAATGCGGCAAATGCCCTTGCGAAGATGATTAATAAAAAAGTCACTATAGATATTCCAGCAGTCGAGATGGTTGAATTAGACAAATATTCTGAAAAGGTAATTCAAAAGAATGAGAAACTATACACCTCATGGAGTAATGTCAAAGGAAAGACAAGGGCAACCGTTTTAACTATCTTTGAAGTTAGAGATATCATAGAATTGACAGCTATTTTAGTTGATGATGAGAAAAAGAAACAAGTTGACTTACGCAAGCGCTATGATACAATTAGTGATTTTCCAGACACATATCAGAGCGCAATGGAAGAGTTGGGCAATATATTAGCTTCCAATTACGTGACCGCTCTGGGAGATCTCTTAGATATTCGTTTTATGACAGAACCGCCCGATGTGCTCATTGAAAATGCGGAAAAACTATTCAATCTGTTGAAACAAGAAATCGGATTCTTGAAAAAATTATCATTAGTGATTACGACAAATGTGATAATCACTGATATAGAAATTCAAGGCACCTTTATCTTGATCCCGCAAATAGAAACTTTACATGAGCTTTTGAATGCTTTAGACGAATTTTATCAATAAAGCACCCAAATTTTATTTTTATTATTTTTCGTTAAAAACCTGAAGATTTGACTATAATAATGTCTTTATCTAATAAGAAGGGAGAATTATCAGAGGGGAATAAAAATGGCCAGTGATAAATATACTGAATATATCTATAAAGTGGTGGGAGAGAGCATTAAAAAGAATCCCGAAACCATATTTGACCCTCAAGAAGTTTATCTGATTATCGATAAAGATATGAGCTTAATATGGATATGGGCAGGAGCTAAATCCCGGTTATTTCATCGATATATCGCATCTTCATGGGCGGGTAAACTGAAAAGCAAAAAACCATTCTATAATTTTAACTATGAACTAATTAAACAAGGACGAGAACCAGAAGAGTTTAAAGTTATTATTGGCGAAATTGACGAAGGAAGGATGGATTTAGATTATCCTGGGGAATCTAGAAAACTAAAAATAGAAGGAAAAAAAATATCTCTTGATAAAGTAAAAGCCAAAATTAGCAAAGAGCATATTTCTAACAAAAAAATCTCAACCATCAAATCAATTCTCTCAGAAATTAAAGAAATGCAAATGCATATTCAGTATTCAATGCAGCATATTCAAAAGAGAATTAATAAGATAAATACTATTTTGGATACCTAATAATTTGCGTGAGTAAAATGATTAAAACCGAAACTCTTGACAACCTTCTTGAAAATTTCATTGAAAACATACCTGAATTAACCGCAGCACTGATAGTGGATGTGGATGGTTTAATCATCGCTCAAAAATCAATCAAGGGATTTGATGAGGAAATAATTGGAGCGATCATGGCAATCTTGGATCAAACCATGAATAAAGTGAAACGTTTCGCAGAAACTTCTTTTGGAAGTGGGACCTTAGACACAAACGAGTTTCGTTTGTTTTATCTTGAACTAGGTGGAGATGTACCCGCTCTGTTTGTATTAGTCGCTGACCCTTATTCTGATATTGATAAATATATTCCTTATTCTTACTTAGTGGCCGAAAGAGTCTCTTTAGCCTTACATGACAGAGAAATTGAAACCCGTTTACCGAAATTGTTGGAGGATGGAACATTACGCTTTAATTCGCATAATTCCGATAGTGGCTCGGTAAAAAATATTTTGGTGATCGGTTCGTCCCAAGTAGGCAAGACTACCTTAACTCAGCTCTATGCGAATCAAGAATTCATAGAAGCATATAAACCAACCATCGGAATATCGGTTGCAGAGAAAGAATTACAAATAACTCAACAAATCAAATCTACTCTTTATTTATTTGATATGGGAGGGCTCAAAACCTTCGCAAAAATTCGGAAATATTTTTATCAAAAACTTGATGCTAAAACAATCATGATTGTCTTTGATTATACTAGGGAGGAAACCCTAAACGATGTGAGTGATTGGTTCGATGAGGCCAATTTATTCAATAAAGAATCAGAGGTTAATTACATCTTGGTCGGAAATAAAGTGGATCTAATTGATGATACAGGACACTTGAGAATAAGGGCGGAAGAAATAGCAATGAAGCACAATTGCCAGTTTTTTGAAACATCAGCTCAAACTGGTCAAGGTATTGATGAACTGTTTATGAACATAGCATTTTAAACCATTATTTGATTTTATTTTTTGAACTGATATAAATTTATTTTTCGCGCTACTTTTCTATTTACAATAATAGTAAATGCCTATATTGAATAATTTAAGATGGCATCCATGACCTCTTCATTCCCCTATAAATCGATCTTAGTGGTCTGTAGCGTCAATACGGCACGGAGTCCAATAGTTGAGGGGTATCTAATTGAGTTTTTTAGAAGTCTTGGATTAAATGTTGAAGTTAATTCGGGTGGAATCGCCTCGAATGCGCGAGATGGAATGCTTATTTCTCTTGATGCTAAATTAGTTATGAAAGAAGAGGGAATTGACTTACTTGAAGATGCAACCTCGATTGACCTAAAAAAACATCAGAAATATTTAGCAAATGCCGATTTGATCTTAACCCTTACAGAACAACATAAGAGAGCGATATTCCAATTAAATGGCACAAAAAGAGTTTTTAACGGTAAAATTTTCACATTGAAAGAATTTGCAGGAGGAAAAGGAGATATTAAAGACCCTTCTATGAAAGGGGTTGAGGGCTTTCGAAAAGCACGCGATGAAATAAAGGCTTGCTTGATAAAGGGTTTGGAAAAATGGTTCTCAGAAGATATTTTATCAAATTTATTGAATAACGAGAAGAATTCATCATGATTGAGTATATAATTATTGCGATACTTCAAGGATTTTTTGAATGGTTGCCAATCTCCTCATCTGGTCAAGTTATGATAGTTTCTATAGCATTTTTTGGTATCAGTCCCGCTGAAGCTTTTAGTCTGGCGATTTGGCTTCATATGGGAACGATGCTTGCAGTCCTATTAAAATATAGAATAGATTATTACAATATAATAAAATCTATATTCTTCAATAAAGAGAAAAATTCGAAAAAAACTATTAATGAGAGAAATTGGTTAATTATTGCGACTATTGGAACCGCGATCACGGCATTGCCACTTTATTTCGTATTTAAGATTATATTGGAAGATTATTTCAGCGCGACTCAAGGAGATATTATAACCCTAATCATTGCGGGATTATTAATAATTACAGGTGTCATTATCCTTCTCACTAAGAAACTCACTGGGAAAAAAACAGTTGAGGATCTTTCAGAAAAGTTTTTTCAATCAGATAGTTTGATTTCAGGACTGGCTCAGGGAGTTTCAATCTTGCCGGGCGTTTCTCGATCTGGAGTAACCGTCTCTTCCATTTTACTTCAGAATTATACCCAAAATAATGCGTTGAAGTTGAGTTTTCTCATTTCCGTCCCAGCAGTAATCGGCTCTGTCGTGGCGGATGTTCTTTTTGGAAGTGGTTCGGTGTTTGGCACTCTAGATCTCTCGGTAATACTCATCTCAACGGGAGTAAGCTTTATCGTGGGGTATTTATCTATTGAAGGATTGCTGAAACTCGCAAAAAGAATTAATTTTGGATATTTCTGTATTATTTATGGTCTAATCGCATTTTTTATTATCATTCCCTTTTTGTTCCTTACGTGAATTAGAAATTAGAACAACGATGATTTAATTTAGGTGAAATTCTCTTATTACAAGTTATCCAAATAATTTAAAATATACTCAACAATTACTTGTTCAACATTCTCTACACCGGCAAAACCAGGAAAATCATTCAAATCAAGCAAATAATAACCATCCCGATTAAGCGGTTTTACTAAATCAAATCCGAAAATATTGAGATTCAATTCTTTTGAAAGAATTCGACTCAGCACTTTAATCTCTTCGGTCAATTCAAATGACTGGCGCTCAATCTCTTCAACGTCGATTGATTCTGGCTTATCTCTCAAATAAATATATATAGGATTTTCTCTCTGAATCCCATACATTTTATCTCCCACCACATACACCTTTCTATCAATTCCATCGCATTCGATAAATTCTTGAATATATAAATCAAAATACAGAAAATCCTTTTTAGATAAGATAAAATCATCGATTTCATTTCGCTCGCGGGCTAAAAAATTAAATCGAAAAAACTCATTATGTTGATCATGGCTTTTAAATACTAATGGAAGTTTGGGAGCGGCCCAATTCTTAAAATGTTTCAAATCTTTTAGCGGGGAAGGATGAATCCAAGAATTCGGTAGATAAAAGTGCTCTAAATCGTCTTTATATCTTTTAAGTGTGTGTCTTAGATGGCTATCGAGAGCAATCTTATTTTTGCATAATAAGACCGAGCTTAGATCGTTAATTGTAGGAATATCAAATAGATTGGCAATATGGAGCAAATCAATGGACGCCTCTCCACCAATTTTGGTAACAATCAAGTTATATTGTTTCAATTGTTCATAATAATCGGGTAAATTGATGGAATCCTTAATAGGGTCATGAAAATCCAATTGAAGAGTAGATATTTTTTCCAATCTTTTCGTAATTTTTTGGATTAATGGAATATCGCATTTGGCTGATATCAATATACGATGTGTCATCATTAAAACTCGCTATGATGTGAATTATATTTTATTGAATTGAGTGTTATAGGATAATAGTATTTCCTTATCTTTATTTCTATCAAATTCTCTTCATTCCGAATTATACTATATATGTATGGTTGGGACTATTAATTTTAGGATTTAAGCTATTTAGTGATATATAGAATGGAGAAGGAAACAGAATTCTTATAAACTATAGAGTCCAATTAAAATTAACTAATTTATAAAAAATGATTTTTCATGGCTGATGAAATTTTAGAAGGTCGAGAAGATCTTAAAGGATTTAGTCGATTTGTCCTCTTCCAAGTGTTTATAATCGGTATTTTATGGCTCGCTGACACATTTTTCTATTTTTTTGAGCAGAACATATTTAATACCTATATAACTCAGGTATTGAATTTAGACGATATTTATGTCGCTATTATGGTAGCGCTCTCTGCAACTGTGGGTTTAATAACGAATTTCGTTTGGGGGATTTTTTCGGATAATACGAGATCGAAATATGGTAGAAGAAGACCCTTTCTCTTATTTTCCATTTTTGCCGGTGTAGGAATGGTCCTATTTGCGTTTTCAAACAACTATCTCCTGTGTGTGATCTTTGATGTCTTATTAATTGGAATTACAGCAAATGCAGTATCCGTTGCTTCAAGAGCCTTAATTCCTGACGTATCTAAATTAGAGCAAAGAGGAAGAGCAAATGGAATTGTTCAAGCGGTTTCATATCTTGGATTAATATTTGGATTAGTTATTTTTCTGGTATTTTATGATGATCTGGGTTCTGATAATACAGCCGTCGCTTTGAATACCCATATTATTGTACTAATAATTGGTGGGATTGTATATTTAGCTTCGGGGATAATTGGTTTCGTATTTATTAAAGAAAAACCTCCATCTGAATTACCGCCAAAGAAGAATTTTTCTACTGAAATAAAAGAATTATTTGATATTGAACTTCTTAAAGAACAGAAAAATTTCTTCAGAGTAATCTTAGCATCATCAGTATATCAAACAGGTATAGGATGTGTTATGGCACTGCTTTTTTCATGGCTACTAGATGATATTCCATTCAAAATGACAGAATTATTAATAGCAATAGGAGTAGGTTTTCTGCTTTTATTTCCTTGTGTCATTTTATTAGGACGGTTAGC
Source organism: Promethearchaeota archaeon (assembly GCA_014730295.1). The sequence goes on from WJIN01000408.1 coordinate 51,082, forward strand.
CGACAAATTTGGGCGGAAAAAGTTTATGCCCATAGTGGTCTTTCTAATAGCATTATCATTTTTCTTTGTGCCCTTTGCTAGCCAATCTGCTAACTTGATATTATTTATCATCGTCACACCCTTTATGTTGTTAGGATTGCTTGGTTTGAACACATTAATCAATACTTGGGCTCAGGACACGCTTCCTGAAGGTAAAAAAGGTCAATTTTACGGAATCTTTAATATAACATTTACAATACCACAAATTATTGGTGGTTTAATTGGAGGTGTTATTTCGGATACATTTGGACGTGACTATATTTTTATCGCAGGAGCTATATTTTTCTTAGTATCCATACCACTCTTCTTGATCGTCAAGGAAACCTTAAAAATTGAAAAATAACATCAATTATTCTTTTTTTTTATTATTAATCTTAGCTTAATCTAGAGTTAGATTATAAAAGAGAATAGTTAAAGTAAGTTTTATCTTATTTTCTTTGTGGTTCGACGATGATTTTAATCCATTCTTCACGATTATAATACTTAAACGCGTCTACAGCTTCTTCGAGCGTAATGCGTTTTGTAATCAAGTTTTCGAGGTCTAATGCTCCCGAGGCAATCATATCAAGTGCCTCATCCCAATAATCCTTTTCGGCTTTCGAATTTACCATCGCTTCGGGATATACCAACTCTACGCCTTTTTTTCTACAATTGACATATGGGATGTATTGCATTTTCTGCGCTCCAAATACCACCACGCGATATCCAGGGTTTATTAAATCTATTGCATCCAGTAATGTTTCGTTCAAACCTACCATTTCAAATACAGCATGGGGAACCCCAAATTCCTTCGAGATCTCATCCACCACAGTATAATTGCCATGGGTAGGACGCGTGAATTCATTCGGATCAAACGTTTCAGCACCCCATTTTTCAGCTAAATTCCGTTTATGATGATATGGTTCCGAAGCGGCTACCTCAATTCCATTATTCAACAGAATTTGAGTCAAAATTAAGCCAATTGGTCCAAGTCCAAAAACTACAGCTTTCGGAGTTCCCTCAATGCGCTCAAATTCAGCTCGTTCGAAGCAATTAATCGCACATCCCACTGCGTCTGCAAAGGAGATTTCGTCCATTGTCATATCATTTCTCACGATGGGGCGTGCTCCTGTTTTCTCATCCTTTCCGTGTCCAATTACATTTACATAGGTTGAATATTCGGCATAACCTTGCCCCATACGCGCCAGATGATCACCTACTTCGATTCCGTCCACATTTTCACCAACTTCGACCGCAATTGCTCCTGTTTCATGACCGTGACCGCCTGGCTCATGGGCTTCAATCCAATGTCCACCTTCAAATATCCCGACATCGCTCCCGCAAATTCCCACAGATACCATTTTCGCTAACACATCATCCGGTCCACATTCGGGGATGGAAACGTCGATTAGCTCAACAGTCCATGATTCTGGGAACACTAGTGCTCTCATTGTTCCTTTCATAAAATAACCTCTAATAAAAAATAATCATCAAATCTACAAATAATTGATCATCTGCCCCTAATTCCGTCAATTAACAAGCGAATCATCAATTTCAGACTAAGATTTAACGGTTTTGGTTTTACTTTCCCATCAACTTCGGGATCAAAATTTTCGTTTACCTTTCGTACCCATTCAAGATAGGACATATCTAATAATTCTTCTATGCCAAATTCCTTAACCAGATTTTCTGCGATAGTATTATATAAAGAATAATTATCATATATTCGAGGGTTTTGCTTATTTCCTATCAGTATGAGCGGAGGAAGAGAAAAATGATCCGCAAAGTTTTGGATTTCTTTTGGGGGTTGATTACCTATATACGGAGATAATATCAACTCGAATTGCACTTCTTTTCCGCTAAATGTGGAGGCAGTCGAATGATAGGTTCCAAATAACTGAGGAATAATTTCTTGCGCATGTCCCGAACCTTTAGTCCAATAATTAAAATGCTCCCCATAGTAAGTACCAAATGGATTGATTCTAATTTGCTGTCCCGTATCTTGCGCGTCGCCAAAACCTTTATCTTTTATTTTTATCGGAGAGAATGCGAAATTTGCTGCTTTTAATGCATTAAATCCCACGAGTATTCCTTTTTTATTGTTTGTGAGAGCCATCCAGCCATCAGAGATATTTGCAACCATACATCCAATATCAAAGTTCTTCGGATCCACGAGTTTCATATCACAATCAAAATAAGATACATATCCCATAAAATTCCGTTTCCATACACGTAAAGGAGCTTCCGTTCCAATAATTTTAGGCTTAATTTCGCAGGGCATCACCTCTCGCCATCGCTCATCCCACGGATCTTCCACAAAAGAGGTGCCATCTTCACTACACTTTTCCCCTTTAATATCACATAGTTTCATTTTCACCTCTACAAAAATATGTTTAAGTCCCGCATAGAGAGTTATCGTTTTTTCCGCAACAACAGATGCATCTTGAATGATTTTAAATTGGGAAATTAATTTTATCTTTGCGGAAAAACCATCAGAACCGTCACGCATCACAATTATATCATCGATGCTTGCAGAATAGCGTTTTTCTTTCTTTGGATCACCAAATACTACTGCAGAATCTAAGAAATTATCGCACCCAAATTCCTCGTCTTTATATCGTAATGAATGGATTTTTCCGTGTTGATCTAACTTTATAGTTATAAATTCATTTGATATTTCGTATTTAGTTGCTCTCAATTCGTTGTTACTAGGCTCAGTTTTTTCTTCCTGAATCTCTAATTTAGCTTGAAAAAACCTATTATCAGAAAATCGAGCGGGGTCTATTATTGCCTCAATCGTATGACCGGAATTATCTCCTTGATGATAGACATAATAATCGATATCATTTTTGATGAGTAATTGTGGAGGGCGGATATCTAATTTTTGAATTATTTGATTTGAAAGTTCGGTCTTTATCAACAATGGAGAAATTATATTTACTCGTTCTCTTTCTGAAATTCCGCGATTAACTATGGGAATGGTGGTAAGGATGATCTCCTCATTCCCTATGTTTTTATAGATTTTGGAAAATGAATCTTCCATGGCTAAACTTAATGCTTTATCAGCTGCATGGTGAGAGCGAATAGCATAATTCATCGCAGTCTTTCTTCGATGAGGGTGCTGGAACGGCATAGACATCCCAAAATTAGTTGTAGAGGCAAAAAGAATTTGATTTTTAATATATGTATCAGCAGCAGCATCTTCATTTCGTATATATTGAGCTATTTCATTTTTCTTCTGAGTCAATCCAGTAGAACATAACGTATCTGAAATACATTTAAACCACCGTGCTCTTTGACCGACTGTCCAAAATCTAGTATTATTGTATTTTTGCGCCCAATTATAAAATCCATTCCAATTTCCATCTGCCACATCTTGTTTGAGAATAGTCTTCCCATATACTTTCATCTTGGGGATAACGTCAAGTAGATTGGCAAATTCCACGTGCTCATATCCATCTACGATTTCCGCAAATTCATCTAAACCCCGAGTATTTGGCATCCAATTGAGGAATTTAGGTAAAGAGACCCCAATCCAATTGTCATAATCCATATCGAAATTAAGGAAGAGTAGCGCATGCCCTTCTATAAGATCCTTTTCTTGGTATTTTCGAATTCGTTCAAACCATTTTTTAATAGAATAATAATCAAGAATATCCCCAAACGCATACATGGGAATCATTAGCATTGATGTATTAGAAACTGCAGATTGAAATTCCACTAAACCATATCTTTGGTTAAGATCTAAGCGGGGATTAAGAAAAGGTCGGCTCACGTCAAATGGATAGACAGAATAGTAAATACCAATACCCTCAACTCCTAATTTATTGTATTGTTCGATCATTCCTTGTGTAAACATCGTCTCTTGAGTACGAGCATAGGGGGCGATACGATTACCAAATAATTGTTTTACTCCAATCCCCATAGAATTTTCTAAAAACCATTGATGTTGGATTTCAAATTGTTCCGTATCTAAAACCGGTTGTGCGACATTCCCCCAAGACCCTATTAGAACCTCATCCTTTCCCGCTTTACATCGTTCGATTACTCGTTCAAGAACGTCTTGCTGATATTCTTGCTGAAGTTGTATAGACCAAAACGTATCTGCATAGTCCCAAGTCATACGCATTTTTCCATTGCAGAGTCCTTTATCCTCGATTTCATCTAATTTATCGAGGATAGCTCGCATTAATTTCATATCTTTTCCGAATCCAGTGGGTCCGCGACTATCTCCTCGGTACGAATGATAATAATTGATATGAGGGGATAGGACAAAATAAATCTTTTTTTCATCTATATGCAAGTTTCTTCATCAATATCTCTCATTAATTATAAAAATAAGTGTTTTTTAAGTTAAAAAGGTTAAGAGATTTGATAACACAACGGCTCGGAAGCTTGTTAATGATGAAAACTAGGTTAAAAATATATGAAAAAAGAGAGTTTCTTGAAATATTGTAAAATAATTTAACTCGAAAAGGTGCTCTCAGAATTATTCCTCTTCCAAATCTTCTTCTGTTATTTCCGTTTCGTCAGATTCTTCCAATTCTTCTTGTTGTTCACTATATTCTTGTACTTTTTGCATCACAGATTCTTCTGTAGCTTGTTGAGAAGGCATTGGCATCTTTTCATAGATCTCTATATATTTGACATCCTCAACCTCATCAGATAAATAAGTTTGCAGATCATTCGCAAGTCCGAATTTGAGATAGGTTAGATTTTGAAACAAATACATCTGTGGGACCGTAATCTCGATAATCTTATTTTCTTCGTCGTAATCGATTTTAAAATCTTCGATGTTATCGGGGGGGATTCCTTTATTTTGCATGAAGTACTCAATTTTTTTATCGAATTCTTCGATTTTATCTAATATTTCTAAATTATAATCTACATATTGACCAGCAAGAGGATGATTATAATCTACGATTACTTTTCCTTGGACTATATTTCTCACTCTCCCCCTTTGTGTACCTTGTTGAGTTCTACGAGTGAATTCTTGGCCAATCTCCGGAGGTTTTCCTTTATTCATTCTTCGAAATTTCGCAATTCCAATACGTTCAATTTTGGAGGGATCACGTTTTCCAAAAGCCTTCTCAGGTGGGATGCGAACAGATTTTCTTTCAAAATATTTCATATTCTCTACGGTTTCCATAAGTCCTTCATTTAAAAATCCAGGTTTCCCGACTACTACAAATTCGGGTGTATATTGACCTTGTCGTGCTTCTTGTTCTTCATAAATGCCCGCTTTCTTTGCATCTTCCTCAGAGGATACTCGAAATACGTTTCCTTTCCTGGTTTTCCCCGTAATTTTTACAAGAACAAAGTCTCCTTGTTCAAGTTCAGTTCCCTCTAAACGTTCAATCTTTTCTTCTTGTTTTTTAACTTCCTCTTGAATTTTCCTTTCTTCCTCTTCGGTTAGAGTTGGTTCTTCCATTTCTGATGTTATATCCTCCACTTCTTTCACTTCGGGCCTCTCCTCTAACATAGATTTAGCACTTTCAATAAATTTTTCAGCACTCGCTTTACCGATTCCCTCTATTTCAGTTAACGCATCAATATCCGAATTAGCTAAATCTTCTACTGATTTAATTCCCACTTTTTTTAGGTTCTTTACAGTTTTCTTCCCTAATCCTTTGACTTCTTCTAAACTCATATGAATTCAATTCCTACAACTTTAATAATCGAATCAATTATATAAACAAATTTAACATAATTTCTAAATTTTTAGATTTTCATAGTATATAATTTTCTAATAATGAAATTTAGATTTTGTAAACATTAAATTGATAAAGATAGACTGAATTAAAATTCCCAAATATAAGATATGCACGTTTGACTTCAGATATGTAGAATTTTCGCCTATTTTTTTATTGTTTCATAAAACGATGTTATTAAGAAACGGGTTCCCATAAGATTCCTAACCTATCCGCATACTTTTTGACCTCTCGCATCTCCTCTGCCGAGGGGCGTCGATTAATCTCATCGAATTTATAAGCCAGATATTCTGGACGGTACTGGCCCATTATATTAACTGCGCATTTCGGAACTTCATTAGCTACAAAATCCAAAATCGGCTTGCTACAACATTCCACATGATTCGGCATAACGAGATGTCTAATTATAATTTCGCCACTACCCTCATCATGGATACTTTTAAGGTTTCTAGTGATAATTTCATAATACTGTTCAATCCCCGAATATTTTTGAGCACACTCATTATTTCCATATTTAAAGTCGGGCAACCAGAAGTCCATAAAATCAATGATTAGGGAAAGCCCCTCATCAGACAGAAAAAAGTTAGAGTTCCATAATTGACAGATATTAATTTGTTGATATTGTAAGCTCGCGACAATAGTATGAAGATTCGGGATAGGATCTCCACCCACATAATTAATATTAAGCGCCCCCTTATTAGCAAGACGCTTTGCGGTATCTCCAAGATCTCGGGGGCCCGCCTCTCTAGCGACCTCTGAAATGTCTCTTTTCCCCTTCCATGCTTGAGAAATATCATAGTTTTGACAAAATACACAACCAAAATTACAGCCTTGAAAGAAAATAGTTCCCGAAGGCACTAAAACGCTTTCCTCTCCATGATGCAAAAACGCGGAGGTGACATATGAACTCTCGGGTACCAAGCAGAAGCCTTTCTCTCCGTCTATTCTATTGACTTCACATCTCCGCTCACAGAAAATACATTGCTTAAGGTATTTGCGCGCCAGTGCAGCGGAGAGAGTGAGATAATTATTATCCACAATATCCTGTGAGTTTAATTCATCTTCTATTTCATTTTTTTTCAGAAGATCATTAAATTTATCAGATTGTTCCCTTATCTTGGTTTCTAATGTTTCAATAGAGTCTTCTGAGTCAAATTCACATTGAAGAGTTTTTGCAATTAAATAGCGTGCGGTCCGCTTGCCATCAATAATATCTCTATATCGAGGAAACCGCGCTTTGATCTCTGGATTTTTCCATACCGAATGAGCATCTGGTCGAAGAAATCGAAAGGACATACTATTTAGTAATTCATCAAAAGTATATAATTGATTCCCTTAGAAAAATAAACAACAATTCGAGTAAAAAAGCGATTTGATATGGGGGTAAAATTAGTACTAATATTAAGATATCGATTAAACCATCAATCTTAACTTTAATTTTGTGCTTTTGATACGAGGGTTTTGGTCAATTTTACAAACGCATCCTCCACATTTTCCCCCGTTTTTGCCGAAGTTTGGATATAAATACTCTCGTTGGTTTCTGCAAAATTTTTAGGCTCATTGGGATCAATTACATCTCCAATATCTGGCAAAAGATCTGATTTGTTTCCTATTAGTATAAATGGTACATCATATCCAACATATTTATTCATTTCAGAATACCATTTTTTCGTTAATACTTCATAAGTGAATGATCTTGATAAGTCGAACACCATTAGTGCACCGCTCGTCCCCCTATAATAATTTCTACGCATGTATTTTAACCGTTCTTGACCACCTATATCCCATAGATTAAGCTTAACTTTATATCCATCAATTTCTAACTCTTTATTTAATAAATCTACGCCCATGGTCATTTTATAGCTTGTAGAAAACTTATTATGAACAAAACGATCAACTAGGCTCGTTTTTCCCACCGAACCTGGACCAATCAAGATAATTTTGAATTGAAAGTCCATACCAACCAAAGATTTTAATTTGATTTTATAATTTTACTATTTTGCTAATGAATAATAATAGAGGATACATATATATTTAATTTTTATAGAGAAAAATGTGTGATTGATTAAAATGAATTTTTTTTTTTGAGATAATATTGAGAGAACAGACTTTCCCTTACGTTAATTTAAGAAAGGTTTAGAGAAGAATTCCTTATTGGGTAAAAATGTGAACCTAAATCTCGAAGGAAAGCCATTTGACAATATTTTTAAAAAATTTCAGGTTGTCGCCCGCATCTAAGCCAAAATCACTATCCTCGAGCATAAATTCTGAGGAGCCGATAGTGAACGCTCGTCCATTGTAAAAATCGCTGGTGGCACAAATTGGAACCGGTCCAACATTATCTACCACTTCATCGCTAAGGTATTTAAATTCTGCTTTGTCCGACGTCAAGATGATATCTTCGGCATCTTCAGTGAGACTAAGGAAGCAACAATGAGGTAGTACTAATTCAGTGACACCTTTCGTAATTGGATGAGTGTACAGATCGGTAAAAAGAAGGTTAAATTTCTTGACATGGAAATTTTCTTTTGATTCAAAAATAACCCCGTTCCAGAATCGCTTTACTCCCGTGATTTTGTAAAGAACTCGGATAGACCCTTGTTTCATCGGAATATCTCGGTCTCCCCCTCTCCCACTCGTAAGGAAGAGTCCGCCCCCTTCTCCAACAAATCGCTTTATTGCTTTTAATTCCTGAGGGGAAAACTTATCTACCTTCTTATTTTCGGTATGTTTTATATTTCCCATGAACAAGATATCATAATCTTCCAATTTCTCGAATTCGATTGGTCCTTCGTTTTTATCTAGGTAATCGATCTCGTAGAGATCCTCTCCTAATGAGAATTCGGGGAATTCAGCTTTTTCATTTTTTGTAAGATCAACCAGTATTCGGTACGACATAATATCCGTAATGAATGTTTTTCAAGAATTGTTTTTATAATGTAATTATCTACTTATTAAATTTACATAATAAAGATTTTTAAACTTTGTCCATCAAGTTTTTAAATCAGAAAGTTTCAGTAAGCTCCGCAAAAATAATAGATGGAAAAATAATAAGAGAAAAAATTTCTCAATTCCAATACGTAAAGAAAAAGAATACTAAAATCTTGATGTAGAGTAAAAATCATAGTAAAAATTAATGTGTAAAGAAGTTGGAATTCCGCTTGCTTCTAACTAAAATATGATAAATTAATTGATAGATACTATCAATTATTCCCCATAGAAACGACTTCAGATTTATATTTATTTCAAAATCAATAGATTAATAACCGACTAAATCATCTACTCAACAATATAACATATAATGAGAATGAAATAATTACTAAGAGGCAAATATATTGAGAATTCTAATAGTAGTAGGAGGGATTGCAGGACTAACCCTTAACGCACTTCTATGTCAGAGAGAATATAGACCTCTAATTATAGAAAAGACTCAAGAATACGGAGGACTTGGAGGATCGCTCGGTTTATGTAATGCTAGAATCGAAAATCTTCGAAAATTACGCAATATCCTTATTAAACATTTAAGCGCGGAAAGATTTTAGGATCTTTTTTTGAGATGGCATCAGAACCTATATAGAATCTCTTAGGTCAATCCGACCAACTTAAGAAAGAAATTCTAAAAGAGAGTAGAAAAAGTATTAATTTTTTGTAATTGGGATAAACTCACATTCAGCAGGGCCACTTTCCTTAACCACTACAATATCAATACCGTTTCCTGAGGCTATATCCCGTTTTATTGAGGATTTTACCGCTGTTTTTACGATTTCTTTACCCTCTTCGGTTGTTAAGCCCTCTTTATATTTTGCTTCTAATACACCATAGGAATAGTTCTGACCGCTTCCTACGGCAGCGAATTTCTCTGGTAATCGTGAGCCAAGGGCGCCGATATTTAACACCATAGGACCCTCTTCTTTTGTGACCCCTCCCAAAATAAGTCCTACTTGATAGGGGAAAAGTTTATTACGATATAAGATATTAGATAAAATCTGAGCCGCAGCTTTCACAGGAATCTTTTTCCCTTGTTCCATCTGATATAACGATGTACGCGCTCTTAGGATGTCAACCAGTTGTTGGGCATCCGCGACGCTGCCGGCAATAGTGAGATATAAATGTGGCTGAATCTGATGCACTTTTTTAGCGGTTTTACTGGCAACAAAGTATTGCATCGAAGCGCGCTTATCCGTACCTAATACAACTTCATCTTTACAGGCCAACCCCACAGTTGTGGTTCCCGATTTAAATGTAGCGGTATTCTTTATGGAAAGTTTCTGCGAGTTTTTTGTTCTGTTATGAAATTTCGTATCAGAAGTATTCAGAAATTCTTTATATTTCATATTTGCATTAATTACTAAATCTTTTAATAACTTTTTTATAATTATTTATAAAATGGTGAGATATTCAGAAATGAGCTATAATAGAAAATCATTAACAAGAAAGCTCTTCTGAATTCTTGACATCTACTATTTAAAACTACATTTATTAGATTCTTCTTGAAATTCTTGAGAGAGGATGACCTTTTGCTTTTATTTCCAATTCATTAAACCAGCCGAAGGGCGGTCGTATAGTAGTAAACCCATCATTGATTAAATTTACTTCCAATTTTTTTAAGGTATTTAGGGCGAATTTTGGACTGCTTAATTGAGCAAATAAGTGAGCAAAAGATAAAAGTACAATATTTTTGACCTTTAACTGAGAACATATAGATTTGATTTCTTTTTTTGTGCTTTCTAAAATAGACTCGTCATTCTCATCTTTTTTCTCTACGCTGATAAAAAGTACGATAACGTTGTCCAAGTGCCCTGCCTTATTTCCTTCATTCAATTCTTCATATAAAGGCGAGCGACTTCTCTCAGTCGTATCATAACGAAATGATTCACAATGAAAAGAAAGAAATCTCATAAATAAAGATAGGATAAGTTAGTATAAAAAGTTAGGAACAAGGAACTTCATTTAAAGATAGCCGACTTCCTTACTCGTAAGAGACACACCCATTATTTTTGAGGTTAGGAAATCCATATCCTTGCCACGATTTTCTGCTAAAATACTTACAGCTTCCTCAGTAGTAGCATCCTCATGCATTATCTTCGAAACTGCTAATCCCACTGCCCGTGGATCATCAAATCCGGGATAAAGTAATTGTCTACCTACCAAACAGCCTTTAATATTTCTACCGGCTCCCAATCCTTTTTCAAATTCCACCAAAACATCTGTTGGATTGCCTGTGCTTGCTCCCCCGAGCATAAGAATAGGGTTTGTTGTACTGCGAACAACATATTCATAATCGTCAACATAAGGAATTTTCAGCCATATATTTGAAGAGCGTCCACCTAGCGCTGTAGCAATCCCTACAGTTTTGATTAATTCATCAGCATCCATTTTTACTCTATAGCTTCCATCTCTTTGTCGTTCAACCGGTAATGGTTCAATAAAAACGGGTATATTATACATATTACATCTTCGAACCATTTGAGAACAAACTTCAATCGTTCTTTGTGAGTATCGAGCTTGAGATGTTTCTAAATCTAATCGGAACATCATTTTTGCTCCATCAAGGCCAAGTGCATTAATGTCCTCAATGTTGTAAGCGGTGACATGATCATCCATCTCATACATCGAGCCTTTCAAACCTCCCCGATTCGTGCACCCGATTAATACTTTATTATCTAAGAAACTCTTACCTTGATGTTTTTTCATAAGATAGTTCAAGATGAATAAATCATCCATTACATCTGGAGTTGCCATTACACCATCAATCTCATCAAGCATCAGTACGCGAACAATTCTTCCAAGATATTGTTGTCTATCACCCATAGCTGTTTCATTTGAGCCGACATTCGTCACCCTCCGTGCGGGATGGTCGGCGGCAATAATCACAAGATTTGTATCCCAAGGATGAGGGCGTTTTACTCGATTTCGGTATTCCTCTTGCAGAAGTTTGTTGATATTGTTCTTTTTCTCTTCTGTAATCATATAGAAGATTTTTTCGGGTAGAAATCGTCGAGTTTTGAACCTATATGAGCCGAGAGCATAATTCACATCGATTTGTTGTCGTGCTTCTTCAAATCCCGCGATCGCAACTTTTATAACTGACTCACTTAGTTGTCTTCCTCGTGGTGTGTATTCGAAACCGATTCCACCTTCGAACTCGATATCGTTTAATGAAGTTAAAAAATCCTTTAGAACTTCTGGGGTAACAGTTCCGTTTGGATAATCCATGGATACGTGTGTATCTCCGTAATTGGGATCTTCTTTATCAGCAACACTATTGCCAATATGAATCCAATTCAAGAACGGTGCCAATGCTTTTAATATATCGACGGTTTCATGATCGTAACCGTTGCTTATTAAATACATATGCGATAAATCATACATCAATCCAAATTCATAATGACCATATACATTTCGAATTTCTACGGCTAATGAACGAGCCTCATCAGAAGGTCCGATCAATTGATTTTTATGTCCTGGCTCATCTGAACGATCAAATATTTCAAGAGTCATTTTCAGTGGCTTCTTGTTGAGTTTCTTTGCTAATCTCTTATTAAAATGGCATAGCTCATCGATAGATTTAATGAGTGATCCAGTGGCGAGTTTTCGATCTCTCAGGCCATTTTCCGTACCAGGATCCTCTCCGCTCAAAAAGGTAAATTGTTTAGCCCCATATTCATACGCTTCTTTCATGTAGAGTTTCAGCCTATTAACTGCGTTTCTTCTCTCTAATTCATTTATGGAGCTAATATCTGTTGAGTCTATGAGATTATCTTCATTAATCAGTTGAATCGGTTCCGCTGTATAAGTAATATATTTGAATTTTTTGATTGCATCTATGAATTTTGCTTTTACTTCGGGATCTTTAATTTGGGTAACTTCAATTCCATCAAAATAATTCAGGCGTTTCAAAAAATTAATCGAGTCTATTAAATATTTTTCGGGTGCCTCTCCTAGCATTGTTGAGTTCCCGAGTCTCGGTCCTGGAAACGCCATTGGGTGGACAATACTCTTAATGTTTTTTTCAAAGGCCATTTTCAACACTTATTACTTGAAAATTTTAAAATTAATATTGCTTCAATTATTGAAATTATTTGATATATATTTAAACATTATCAAAAAATCATATGCATATTAAAGAAATCAAGTATTGTATTAAAAAAGATCGTATAGATATTAAAAAAATTATGAAAATATAAAAAATTAAATGAATATTACTATAATAGAAATGTGAATTATTATGCCGACGAAACGAGATTGGATCACTCGAATGTGTGATTTATTTCATGGGTTAAAACTGAGAGTAATCTATAGTCAATCGAGTGTTAGAGATTTTTTAAAAGATGAATGCGATGATTCAATAAGTCTTCCTACAACTGGGGAGTTATTGAGGTCCATACTTGATGCGCAAAACCGAGGAATGCAGTATATAGTGAAAGGAAAAAAAAGAAAACTTATAGAGAAATTGACAGCCAATGGTGAGTCGCGCTACGAATTAACTGAAGAATAAAGTAAATTTACATAATAGCTTTGTTTTAGATGAGTCCCATAATATTAATGGAAATAAAAAAGAACTTGAATATCAATCACCACTTTTTTAGTCATTTTCTAAAAAAAGGGATTACTTGCATTTCTTAATCGGGAAATAGGGATTTTTTAGCTTTTTCTAGCTCCTCATCCGTGAGTGATGGTGTTCTTTTAAATAGGTTAGCTTAATAGATGAATGTTCTTTGGTTTAGGTCAAACTCTTCAAATTAATTCAGAACGGATTTTTTCCGATTGGTTAATGTCAATTGATTGGTCCTTTTTGGTAATTTTTCTGATGATTCCTATCAATTCTGAGACTTCAAAAGGTTTATTTAAGAAATCAGAAGCCCCTAAATCCATTACTGTATTTTTTATGTCTGAATCGGCGCTAGCAAATAATATTGACTGGTAGGGATTTAATTTCAAAATCTTACTCATGGCCGTCAATCCATCCATTATAGGCATATGGTAATCAATTATAACCACTTCGGGTTTATTTTTAAGGAGTTTATACTTGGCAATTGCTTCTCGTCCGTTTTCCGCAATATGGCAATTATATCCAAATTCAGAGAGAATTCTTTGATATAATCTTATTGTGAGTTGACTATCTTCAGCAATAAGGATTTGCGGATGATCCATTTTTAAATAGGTAAAAATAGAGATCCTAATTCGGGTTAGGATCACGCAAAAATAAGAAAATTGACACAATGCACAGATGACCGAAAGTATTAAATTCCTTTTTAGTGGGGGTAATGGGATATTTCAAGATTCACGGAATAGTTTTTAAAGGAGGGTTTTTAAAATCTAAAGTGATTTTATTTGGTCCACCACATTAGATTGTTCCATTGGTTTCCTTTCGACTATTTTAATGAAATTTTCAGTTCTTGGAAATATATATGTGATATCCTCGCTATTATCTTCAATAATAACTTGTGTATTATACTTCCCCTCTACTTCTTTATTTAAATCATCTACAATCATATTATATTAATGAGTTGATTAATTCATAAATCAAGATATTATAGAAATATCACAAGAAAAATGCCAAAAATTCCTACCTTTAATATAGAATTGAACTAGACTCTATTTTCTCATTCATTATTAATAATTGAGACATATAGTAAGATTTGGATATTTAACAATCATATTTTTTTTTTCAAAATTCTTTAGGCTAAAACTTATTAAAAAATCATAATCAATATAAGGAGGTGAAAATATGAAAAGGGGAATTATTCTTGGCTCACGTATAAGCACTGCTGTTTTCTGGATTGGTGCGGTAATTTTGTTCGCTTATTGGGTTCTTCAGATCGTTTTCCCATTTGCGGAAGCTGCAGATGCATAACAGAACTTAACTGGGGTTTCAGTAGTTGAGGCTTTTGGTATTGAATTTGTGATCAATGGTTTGTTTGGTAATATTACTTTTATATTAATGGTAGTTTTTGCCATTATAGGATTACCATTTGGGATTATCACATTTAGAGAATGTAGAAGAGAGAATAAAGAAAAAATAGCTGCAGAGACAATAGAATCAGAATATTAAATGGGTTTTAAAGAAGGTAGAATGAAATATATATGTAAATCTTCTGAAAATTAATCCAGATTTCGAGTAGAAATTAATCAAGTATACTAATAAGATGATTTAATCTTAAATAGATTGAGTTGGTTATTTAGTCCATTTGAGTAACTTTAAGACTTTCCTTCCACATTTCATTCTGCAAGTTACTTTTATAACTTTCTTTAGCAGGTTTTGTCTCTTCGAACATATCATAATATTGACCAGATTTATTGTGAAAATTGGGATTGGACGCCAAATAAATAAGCGGTTGCGCTGCCTTTTTCGCAGATTTTATGAATGGACTAATAATTTTCCACATCATCTTTGCCCCAAGTGAATGCCTTGGTAATCCAGTGCTCGTCGTCCCGGGATTAAATGCATTAACCGTGATTTGAGACCCTTCTAAAATTCGATGAAATTTATAAATCGTGAGAAGATTGACAAACTTACTTGTCGCATATCCTCTCATACCTGTTTTTTTCCATTTTTTTATCTTCGGAATATCTTCAGTATCTATCACTCCAAGATTATGGGCTCCGGAATTTACATTTATAATTCGAGAGGGTGTAGTTTTTTTTAGGGAAGGGAGTAATAATTTCGTCAGTAAGAACGGAGAAAAGTGGTTTACTTGCATCATTTTCTGAATCCCATCGATGGTTTCTTCATAATCTGTAAGATAGACTCCAGCATTATTTATCAACACATCAAGATTATTAAATTTCTCATTATATTTATCCACGAAATCGTGTATTTGATGAAAGGAAGCAAGATCACATAACATCAAGGTGATATTGGCATCGGGCACTTTATTCAGTATATCTCGTTTAGCTTCTTCTCCTCTCTTTTCAGATCTACAAAGCATTATGACATTAGCGTTCATTTTAGCCAATCCCAGTGCAGTTTGCTTTCCAATTCCTGAATTTGCTCCAGTTACGATACAATTTTTTCCAGACAAGGTTGCGGAATAAATCTCATCCCTCTCAACTTCAGAATTCATAATAAATAATGATAAGAAAAGTTAAAAATAAGTTTTCCATTTTTAGCTAATAAATCACTTTGATATAATTACCGAGTAAGGTATTTTTATAGGATAAACTGACAAATTAGGATTTATTAGAAATGCAAGATGTAATAAATGAATTTTGGAGACTAGAACAGAAGTTTCCTCTCAAATTGATAGAAAGTTAAGTTGTGTAGTTAATTTTTACACTCAGCTAACTCGAGGCTTTTACAAATCCGTACCTTCTTAATGCATTTTCTCTCATGGGAGATCGTGTTTATCTGGTATATTTTCAAGAGCCCCTCGTCATTCGGGTAATTATGATCGATAAAATGAATGATCTCATCCATTCTTTTTTTCGATACATTCAAGTTTTTTTTATTAATGCGAATAAAAATCCCACGATAAAAAATAGAATCAGATTGTTTTTTAAACATTTTATAGCCTCTTATATGTGTTCTAAGTATAATTAATTATGGAGGATAAATAAAAATAAACTTTCTTATTAATAAGTTATATCATTAAATAAAGGATCAATTGTTTTGCTTTTTTTAGAGTGATATTGAAGAGATTTGAAAAGGAAAGAAAGTCTATTTTTTTGATTTAATAATTTGCCTATTCCTGAATGTCTTCCTAAGCTAAAAGAAATAAATATTATGAAAACCAAAATAACACTTATATAAAACACTTATGGTAAATAAATTTAAAAAAATAAATAAATGATTAAAAATGGAAAGACCGAACGAATTTAACACTAGGGATTTAAAAGCCGGAATTCCATTATCCATTGCAGGAATTACGGGATTATTTGTTGTATTTTTTTTCTTAGCCACTCCTTATCTAATCATTTTTTTACTTTGTCTTTATCCGTTTCTTATCGGTTTTATATTCGGTATATTATATATTCTTAGTGGATTGAACAAGCTCACTATTTCCAACGCTAAATTAGTAATTGTAGTTATAATTGCTATTGGAGCTTTTTTCACCACTCTTGGATTAGATTTGCTGGTTCCATGGATTATAAAAATCCTATAATTAAAAACTCAAAATTAGTGAATTTAAAATGAAAATTCGAGGAATAGATATTAGTTGGAAGAGAATAGTAACAATATCAATGCTGATATTTTTTTTGGGAGTTGGATCTTATGGAATTTATTTCCTATATCGATTGGATAAACCAGTGATCATAAAAAGTTTCCAAGATCCGTTCATCTTCAATAATGGCACTAAAGTTCAAACAAAAGAAGACTGGGAAATTCGCCGTACTGAAATTAAAGATTTACTATTGAACGAGGAATATGGAATAATGCCAGAACATCCCTATAATATAACTGCCAAGGTGATTAAAACAGAAGATTTAGGAAATGGACATACCTTAAAGACTACTAAATTGATAATGTATCCTAATGTTTCATCTACAACACCTATAAATTTTACGTTGTGGGTCTATATTCCTAATGGAACAGGACCATTCCCCACTATTGTGAAAGTTTCCGAAGATGGAACGGGTACACAAGAGAAGATGAGTGATTATATCCTTCAAAGAGGTTATATGTATGTATGTTACAATCACATAGAATTAGATCCCGACACTAAAAGTGAGGATATTGCCGGTCCTTGTCAGAAGATGTACCCAAGTTATAGTTGGGAAACTTTAGCAGTCTGGGCATGGGGGGCAATGAGAGTCGCAGATTATCTTTTAAATGAGTCTTGGGTGAATGCCCCAGATGGCATACCACATGTAAATTCTAGCGTTTTAATTATTACAGGACATTCACGCAGAGGAAAAACCGCATTATTGGCGGGTGCTATGGATGAGCGTTTTACAATGGTCGTCCCAAACGGAAGTGGGTGTGGTGGGGCAGGAAGTTTTCTTGTACAAGGATACCTCTCAGAAACGATTGCGGATATCACTTCTAAGTTCAAGACATGGTTTAAGGAAGGATTTGAAAATTATGGTGGAAATGAAGCAGCCCTTCCATTTGATCAACATTTCTTACGTGCTTTAGTCGCTCCTAGGATTATATTAAATACCGAAGGTTTAATAGATTTTTGGGCTAATCCGATAGGAGCTCAAGCAGTTTATGAAGCAACCGAGCCGGTATATGATTTTCTTAATGCCACATATAATAACTCTATCCACTATAGATCTGGAGGTCATGGCTTTACTCAAGTGGATTTTAAGACATTAATGGATCTCTCTGATAGATTACTTTTTGGAAAACCGATCACAGGAAATTTCTATATGAAACCCTTCAATATTGATTTCCCAATTGACTATTCACCTCCAAATTAAATCAAACGATTGACTATGTCTAAATAACCAATATATTTTTGTCCTTTTTTTCTTAGAACTTCTGAAATACAGATTAGATTTTTTGCGGATTAAAAGTTAAAAAATAATGATTTTTTTTGTAAAATTTCTTAATCTATTTGTTATAAATGGCGATCTTTGGAATTATGATCTATTTTTTTTATCATAAACATAATTTGGTGTTAAAAATATTTCTAGAAAAAGCAAGATTTGTTATTAAAAATATCTTTCTGTGAATTATTTTGTTCAAATAGTTTATATTATGGATTTTATCTAAGTATTTTTGATAAAATTCACTCTCTTAACAATATATTACCAAAGCATTTATTAAATAACAAAATAAATAGTAACTTAGAATTTAATTCAACTAAAATTAAAAAGATATGAAGAACGAAGAAAAGAAGTTTGAGGAAAAACTCTACATAATGAATAAGATACTGGATGATGTGCATGATATTTTCGTTTTAATTCAGCCATTATTAGAAGAATTGCTTAAAGTGGAGGAAGCTAAGCGCCCAGAGTATATTAAAAAACTCAATAAATCTGCAAAATTATTTAAAGAAATCGCATCTTTATGTAAAGAATTAGAAGAGCCTGAATTAATGGAAAGATTTTCAAATAAAATGAATAAAGCAACATATTTCATTTGAATTTGATATCCAGCAAAACGATTAACCTTCTTTCGTTTAGAATTATAATCTCATTCAAAACATATATCCATCCCATGCTTAATGGCATATTCTTTAGCTTCTTTGTCGGAATCAAAACGTTTTAGAATGTCATATTCACCTACTATTTTTCTGCATCCCACATATATATCAGTTATCGGTCTTGCTTCTTCTTGGGGTGCTAAATAGACCCTGACCAAAGAAAATGAGATATCTTTCATATATTCTCTACACTTCTCACAAATTTCTGGACCACGAGCGCAATGAATCCGAGGCATTTTCTTAATGATATCTATATGTTCCATATGTATAAATCATAAATGAAAAAAAGATCTTAATAATTTATTGAAAATGGATAAGTTAATTTCGAGATCATTTAAGAATTAGAAAAACTCGGTAATTTTCATCTGTGATTTATTAAATAACCATTTTTCAAACTTCCTTGTGAGTTTGCCAGACCAAATAGCATTAGATTCTGTCAATTCTTCAAACTTTTTAATATCTCCATAAGATATTTTGTTTTCGCGAATTAATGTATTCATTTTAATTACCCATCGAGTAAAATCTTTATATAATCCACCATCTTCGCGAGATCTAGCGTTCGCTTTATGCGTCTTTTCATAATATTGCAAAGCCTCCTCAGTAAAACCTGTAAAATAACGATAATTTTGATCATTCCAAAAGAATTCTTTTGTATTTTCGTTGTATATTCTAATATCGCAATTCCATACTTTCACGCTTTTCAAGTGAGGCAAATGGTTGAAGCTTTCTGGGATCTCTTTTAAAAGCTTATTCCCCGATAAATTAATTCTTTTTAGACTCTCTAATCCGTCAAGAATTTCTAAATTAGTGATTCTATTATTTCTTATTGATAAATCTTCAAGCTTTGAAAGATTTTCTAAATTAGAAAGGTCACTAATCACATTATTATCTAAATTTAGTATTTTTAGATTTGGAAATTTTTCTATTCCTTCTAGTGTCTCTATAATATTATTGTTCAAATTTAATTCTTCTATTGATTCATATATAGCTTCAAAGCCTTCAATGTTATATATAAATTCGACATTTTTATCATTCAAAAAAATTTGAGTGTTTTCCTCTTCTAAAATTCCGATTATTTTAGAATCATATTCTACAAGACTAAATTCATCTAAATCAAAAGCCTCTATATTATCATTTATAAATTTGATTTCTGGGAAACTAGATTTATTCTTATATTTCTCATAAATAAGTAGAGCCATTTTTTTATGATGTTGATGGGTTATACGCTTTTTAATTTTTGAAAATATTAGGGGTATATGCTTTTGGTTGAAACTTCTAAATAAATTTTGAAAGAGATATAAAATATGATTGTCTGAGATTGGTTGAGGCGACTCCAAAGCATGATTTAGATTTCTTACTAAATTATCCAAGAATGAAAGATTAATTTCATCAAATATGCTTTCTAATTCTTGGCTAGATAAATGTCTTAAATAATTTTCTTGGATTAGATAATTGATAACCGTTGGATGGTTGCTTGATAATCGTAGAGCTATTTCCTCCTTAAATACCTTTCTTGCTTGAGGGTCTCCGACCTCGACTAATCTTTTCAATAGGGGAAAAGCTAAATTTCGATGAAGAATGCGGGTGTCATACCCATTTTCTGCCCATGCGGTTATATTTGAGCAATGTCCCCAGAATTCCACCTCTGGATCTATTCCATATTGTCCTGATCTATTTCCCTCCATCGAACGATCCAGGTTTTCAGCCGCTTTATCAATAGAATCTATTTCTTCATAATCTCTAATTTTATCAGTAGGAATATTTAGCAAAAGATACATACATTGCCGAAATTGTCTATTTTTCACATAGATGTTTGTTATCCCATTTTCCAGTTTAAGAGAAAGAAATTCATTAACCTTATATTCCTTCTTAGGTGCCGGATTTCTGATAACAATCATTAGAAGAATAATTAAGAAGAGAAATATCATTAGGTTTATATTTACCTGATTCAATTTGTCTCAACCTGGTTTTTGGATTTGATTTGGAATCTAAGGAATTTGTAATTTTATTTCAAATTTAAAAATAAACAGAGAACAGGTTTTTTGTATTTTTATAAAACACCGCTATTCGTGTTATATTGTCTAAGCTGGATTATTTAAATAGAAATATAATTTTAATTTCATCTTTTAATCATTATAAAATATACTCCTAGGATATATTTAGGAAACTTCCATGCTTTTTTTTATTATAACAAATTTTAAAAAGTTCTGATTCTTTCAAGAGAAACAATGGAATATGTAATTTATGAGAGAGAAAAATTTGAGGTTATTAATAACCATTTAGATCTCGCAGCACAAGGAATCACTTCGATTAATGAAATTGATGGTTTGGAGAATTTATCAGAGTTAAAAAGTTTGGATATGAGCTATAATGAGATTAAATATATTGAAAGGCTTGAAAATTTACCTAATCTTGAATATCTTGATTTAAGCTCCAACCAAATTAGTGAGATTAGAAATATTTCTCATTTATCTGAACTAAAAAGGTTATATCTTAATAATAATTCGCTAAGAAAGATCGAGGGCATTGATAATTTGAAAGAATTAGATATCCTTGAATTAAACGGAAATAATTTACGCGTCATTTCCAACATAGATAATTTAAAGAAACTTGATGTGCTCAAATTAGGAATGAATCGGATTTATGAAATAAACGGATTAAAAAATTTAACCACACTTACTAAGTTTCATTTAGACCATAATGAAATAAAAAAGTTGGAAAATCTTGATACCTTGAATAATTTAAAGGTGTTTGATTTAAATGATAATGAGATTGCAAAAATAGAAAATATTGAGGAATTGTATCGATTAGAAGCCCTTATACTAAGTAGCAATCAGATTACTGAGATGGATGGATTAAAAGAACAATTTAAATTGATGCTACTAAATTTAGCAAATAATGAAATCTCAAAAATCAGAGGTTTAGAAGAATGTACGGACTTACGTATTTTAAATCTTTCAAAAAACCATATAAGAGAAATAGCTTCAGGAGATTTATCCAATCAAAAAGAACTTGTAAATTTAAATTTAAGTAGCAATCGGATTTCAAATATTGAAGGGATTCGAGGACTTAAGAATCTTAGAATCATAAATTTACGCAATAACAAGATACAGAATTTTGAAGTTCTAAAAACACTTCCTAATTTGGAAACTGCGTATCTAAAGAATAACGAAGCCATATTAGAGGATTAAAGTATCTTTAGGAAGTAGGCTGGAGAGTCTCCTAAGTCATACCCAGAAACTGATTTAACTGGATATTAAGAAAATTTATTAGAATTCATAATTTATAAATGACAAGAGAATATATTTAGAGCATTTAAGATAAAATACATCGAAATATGACAGATTTCACTATTTATTTTCAAGCTGCTTCTGTATTTGGATTGGCGATGTTATTTCATAAGGTTATTGGTAACTATCCAGAACCTTTAGAAAAGGTCAGAGAAAATAAGAAAGAACTAAGCGAAGTTTTAATCGTATGGTTGATACAGTTTACTTTGATCACATGGGTTATTTTAACGGGAATATATCTTCCCTCTGCCTTCCCAGGTTTCAAGATCCATGAAGATATAACCATTAGCATTAATTTAATTTCTAGCTTCATTTTGCCGATTATGTTTCTTCGTTTATGGAAAAATAGTTCTGAGAGAAAAGCATTCGGATTAAATGCTCCAAGAGATAATAAAATAGCGATATATTTAACAGGGATATTTGGGTTATTTGCATTTATAACATTTCTCATTGTAGGTGGAAGAGAAATCACTATTATTGCTTTATTATGGGGAATAGTAACTCCCTCCTTAAGCGAGGAATTAGTGTCAAGATCAGTTATTACGAGTAAATTAGAACGTAGTCTCGGTATTAATAGGGCTTGGATTATAGGAGGGATCTTATTTGGCTTACTTCACATTCCAAACGATTTCTTTGGGTTCTTCTGGTTTAACACATTTAATCAAAATTTTTTCATTGCTCTTGGAGGATTATTAGTTCAGATTGGAACTGGTTGGATGTTTGCGATAACCTTTATTAAAACAAGAAGCATCATACCATGTGTTATTGGTCATTATCTTGTTGACTTTCTTCCCGCCATTCTTATAATGTTATTTTAAACAAAAGATCTATCTTTTTTTTGTATCTTTCTTTTTTCAATACAATCATTTTATTATTCGCAATTTCGAATGGCAGAATTAATCGGGTATTTACTCGCACTCAATGCAATAATTACATGGGGTCTCGCATCCCTAGTATACAAATTTGGCTTAGGAAAAACAGAGGCAAAGGCAAACCTCTTCTTTCGCTTGGTTATTGTGTCTTGCAGTACATTCATTATCTCGATCTTTTTCGGGAATTATCATTTTTTGTTTATTCTAACTACAACTGAACTAATTTGGTATATTCTTATGGCGCTGTTATCAGGTGTTTCTGTAACCATTGGTGATTTATTATATTTCTTTGCGCTAAAAAAAATAGATGCCTCTAGAGCATATCCCTTAACTCAGTTATCCCTAGTGTTTGTATACCCCCTAGCATTTCTATTTTTCCAAGAGCAGATCTCGCTCTCTGTATTAATCGGAGGCCTTGTTATCCTTTCAAGCGTGCTTTTCTTGAGCAAAAAAGACAAACCGAAAGAGAGCGCGTTTTATGAAGTAAATGGAGAGAACAATAGTGATGAGGAATTAATCTCGAGGGAATTATTACTCGGAGTTATAATGGCTATCGGAACTGCGTTATTTTGGGCCATTGCCATCGTAAGCTTTAATCAAGCCAGAATTTATTCTAATGACGTATTTACAACTAATTTTTTTCGCATTCTATTCGGCACGATATCAGTAGCTATAGTCGGCATATTCGATAATGACTTTTTTTCGGGATTTAAGAAGGAAAACCGAATAAATTTGAAATATTTCGCCTACATTGGAATCGCAGGATCCCTCTCTCTTGGACTCGCCGATTCATTTTTCTACAAAGCTGCCGAAATCAATGGACTCGTTCTGACTTCTACAATAACCGCAAATACTCCAATGGTTCAGCAAATTTTTTCATTAACTTTATTAAAAGAAAAATTCCGAAAACGATTCATTTTTGCCGTAGCTTTAATTATAATTGGAAATTATATTATCTTGTTTCTATGAAAAGGTAATTTGAATGATTGAGATAGAGATTACACTACTTACCAATAATCTTGTGAAACCATTTCAAAAGTTTCATAAAATGAATAAACTAGATTTTATCCAATTCAACAAACTTCACGTGACTAAATGCCTTGCTGAACATGGCTTAGGTTTCTTACTGACGGTCTATGAAATAGATAGCTCCAAGGATCATGAAAAAAGAAAACAACTAAGAAAAATTATTTTTGATGTCGGCGGTACGAACTTAACCTACTTACATAATCTGTCTGTTATGAACTTACTTGTGAAAGATGTAGACAGCATTGTGTTGTCGCATTGGCATTATGATCATATCGGTGGACTTTATAAGGTCTTAGAGGCAATAAAACACCAAATTCCTGTTTATACGCATAGGTTTGCGGAATTTGAACGCGTTTTTAGAAGATCGGATGATGTACAACCATCTGATTTGAGGGGCAAATCCTATGAAGAAATTGAACCTTTATTAACTCAAACTAAAATAGTTAACCAGGAACCTATTGATATAGATTTAATTACCCAGCTAGGGGGTAACGTTAAACTCATTTCAGAGGATACTAACATACTGAATTTAGATGAGCTTAAGATCTGGGTTAGCGGAGAAATACCAAGAATTCACACAGATGAAGATTTTTCGGATTATTTTTCCTTCCAAGATAAAGGAATTCTTGAAGAGGATAAAATCTTAGATGATAAATGTCTCATTTTAGAATTTCAAGATAGAATTATTTTATTAAATGGGTGTTGCCATTCTGGGCTGAAAAATACTATAGATTATATAACTTCTCATACTGCAAAGCCTTTTAGTCAAATAATTGGGGGATTTCATATGGCGAGCGCATCTAAGAAAACTCTAAATTCAACCTTAAACCATCTAACCGACTTACCTAAATTTAAAAATAGGTTATATCTTTTTCCAATCCATTGTACCGGTGATAAATTCTTGAGATTACTCCAGTGTAACCAAATAGGGTCTCTTCACGCATTTGATCTCAGCGTTGGTAATGTATTTAAGTTTAGATCATAACGTTCATTCATACTAATAATTCCTCTATTCGATCCATTCCCTCTACAATATCATCATAAGATACACAATAAGAGAATCGTACATAATCATCTTTTTCCTCGGGAGGCTTATGTCCAAAATATTTTCGAGACAACACAGCAACATCCGCCTTTTCCAAAATATATTCTTGGAATTCTAAGGAATCTTTTAATCCGAGATTTTTACACGCTTCTGAAACATTCGCAAAAATATAGAATGCGCCTTTTGGTTTTAGTGCGGAAATTCCATTAATATTATTTAGTCTTTCATGAATGAGATTCCTTCTGCGCTCGAATTCATTTACCATTGTGATTGATGGAGATTTGTCTTCCTCCATGGCAACAACCCCTGCTTTTTGAGTAAATGTGGCTGTACAAGATATTGTATTTGTAGCCCAACGAGCAAAATATTCTGCTAATTCCTCGTTTACAATCGCATATCCCAATCTCCATCCTGTCATGCTGAAAAATTTACTAAATCCATCAAGGATTATTGTTCTCTCTTGCATATCTGGATGAGCTGCGATAGAGTTATACCTAAGATTGTCAAAAACGATATTAGAATATATCTCATCGGACAAAATCCATATATCATTTTCCAATGCAATTTCGGACAATGCTTCCAAGTTTTGTTTGTTTAATACCGAGCCCGTAGGATTCTGAGGACTGTTTATAATAATAAGTCGGGTTTTTTCCGATATCCGATTTCTTAACTCATTTATATCATAATTCCAATCTTTCGATTCCCACAATTGGGCGGCAACTGGTTTACATCTATGGACATTTATCAAACTTTCATAGATTGGATAACCTGGATTTGGATATATGACTTCGTCACCTGGATTCGTACATGAAAGGATTGTCAGATCTACCACAAATTTGGCAGATGGAAGCACGACAACATTTTCGGCAGACGCTCGAATGTTTTTACTCTCTGACACATAGCTCGCAATAGATTCTCGCAACTCTGGAATCCCTGCAGAAGAGGAATAATGTGTATAATTTTCATCTATTGCATTCATCCCCGCTTGCTTTATATGTTGGGGAGTATCAAAATCAGGTTCTCCTATCGCAAATGAGATAACATTCTCTCGCCTCTCCTCGGGAAAATTTTGAATACTTTCAAGGACTTCGAAGGCGGTCTCGGTTCCAAGCCGGTCTAATCTGTTAGCGTATTGCATGCGTATAAATAAAAATACTTTCGATTCTTTTTTAAGTTTTATTTTTCTGGATGGTGTTCTTCTCCATTGCAAGAAGGGATTTTTTGAGGGCAATTTGCCATGAATCTTCTGTTTTACCCATAAATCCTCCAACTTGTCCATTTTTCCGAATGACACGATGACACGGTATTACTAATGGAAATGGATTATTTCTCATAATGTTTCCAATCGCTTGGTATGCTTTACTATTGATATTTTTGCCTATTTCTGAATAACTTGCGGTTTTCCCATAAGTGAGATTATGGATTACCCACTCAATTACACTTCTCGAAAATCTTGTATTAAAGGTACTTAAGTAAGGAATATCTACATCTAATCCTCGAAGATCTCGGAAGAGATTGATGTTTTCACCATCTAAATAAGCGCGAAAAGCTTTTTTTATCTTATCTAATACCTGTTTTTTGTTGTCACCTTGTGTTTCTGATAATAACAAGAGGTTTGAATTATCCAAAAAACCATTTACTGATTCATTTTCAGGTATCATTCTAATTGAATTTAAGGCATACGGATTCTTATCTTTAGAACATTCTAAGGTAATAATAACTTTTATGTGAAATCGCTCGGATTCAACACAGAGTATAGATATAACGATACACCAGAACTGTTGAGTTATTTAAACTAAAAAACTAAAATATAAAAACCAAATCTCTCTTCTTATTAGTAGTGATAGTTTTAAAATAATTAAACTTTTGATAAATACTTATTTTCAAAATTAATATTTATTGAGTAATAACAATTAGAGAAGATAAAGAATGCCTGATGATTTAAAAAACGTTTTAGATGATATCGAATCAACCGAAAAAGAAACTGCAGAGTTACAAGCTAAAATAAGCAGACTTACGCAATTAGTAAATAAACAAAAGCGAATAATTAACGAGCAGGAGCAACTCATCGAAGAACAAAGAGAAGCCTCAGATCAAAAATTAGATGTACCCGCTGACGTAGTGGAGCTAAAGGAGATTATTGGTGCTCAAAGGGCCCAATTAAAGGAAAAAGACATGGAATTGGAGCATCTAAAAGGGACGAAAGCACAACTTGAAAAAGAAATCGAACTAATGAGCCAGCAAACCAAACCTTTAGAGGAAAAATACAATCAATCATTCGAAAAGATAGGAGAATTAAAAGCTGAAGTAGCAGAGCAGAGATCAAAAATTCTTGCGAAAGATGATAGGATTAAAAATCTGGAAATTAAAGTACAAGAATTAAAATCCTTTTCTGACAAATTAAAAAGTGATTATCAGCAAGAAATAGAGGACATTCGAGAAGAACATAAAAAAGAAAAAGAAGAATTACAGTCAGAATTGAATCAAATCGAATCCGCCCTACTCGATAGCAAATTAACCTCTACAGAAAAATCTTCAGAAGCAAAAGATTTCGCAACCCGATTCCAAGAAGTAAGAGATAAATATGATTCAGTGGTTAACAGAGTAGAAGAGTTACGGGACGAATTAAGGGAAAAAGAAGCCAAAATCAACACATACGAAGAAAGAACCGAAGATTTACGGAATTTTAAGAAGGATAATATCGATAAAATCATTCAATATGACAGATTAACCGAATTGATGGAGGAAGAACCCCTTTTTAAAGCTTTTCTAATCATTAAAGACATTGGAGGAAAGGGTATTTACGTGGATGATCTAAAGAGCTCTCTCGGTGTTCCAATTGTAGTAGCTAAAAAGCACGTAGAAAAATTAAAAGGCAAAGGTCTCATTAAGGAAAAAGACGATGGCAAGTTAGTTGTCGCGCCTGCTACTGAAGAATCAGCAGAAGAATAATATATTTTCTTTTATTTTTTCAATCTTGCACGAAAAGGATTAAGAACGGTTCATTTATTCTTAGTTATTAAAAAATGAAAGGATTAGTTATACTTTCGCTAACTCCTCATATAAGTCGGGAAGAACATCTCGAAACTCTCCGTCCTCGATTTTATCAAGAATAGACGCAGCAATTTTCTTCAAGATTTCACGATATTTTTGAGGTTTTTCATCCCTCCGAAGTAATAACGCCACCACGTAATTCTCCACAGAAATCGCATCATCACCGACTCCTGAGAAAAAGGACACCACTTTATTGTTTTTCAGTGAAATAGATGCGAATCCCGGTTTTAAGGATTGATATCGGTGTGAGCTATATACTTGCGTTAAAAGGTTATTTGTTATCTTCAGGTTGTCGGGATAAAATCCCTCATTTATTGGTCCAACTTCATTATCCCATTTAATAACTAATATTCCCACAGGCACGTTTAAATCCCCTCCACCGTGTTATATCTAATATTCATTCCAAAAGACAATTAAAAGCACCTCTGCATATGTTCAATTATTTTATATTTGTAATGTGTAATATAGAGCATAACTTATCATTATAATAATTTTCTGATTTATATAATTATTTAATTGTGAAATTTATTAAATATACCCACTTAGTTCTATTTAAAATCCATTTTAGGTTTTTTGAATATACCTTTTTGATTTCTTTATTACAGCTATAAAATTTCTCTGAAAATAATCGGATAATTAAAAAAGATAAATGTAAAAAGGAAAAAGAAAAAGTCCGCACTTAACCTCGTGCGTGGGTCTTCTTATAATAATTCAAAAGCTTTTCTATACCAGCATCGATTTGACCTTCATAAATTTTAGAGCTTAGGGTATCTTTAAATCGAGACGATAAAAATCCTAGAATCTCCTCCATAGCTCGAATACGGTCCTCTGGATTCATTGAACTTATATCATACCCCGGTCGTTTGTGTGCACACTGCCAGTCCTTTATTGCAAGTAACCCGAAACCTTGTAAAATCAGTTCAGAAAGTGAAATATGTTTGGCTAACTCTCTGGATAAATCCTTTAAAATTTCATTTTGCCTCCTATCAATATTAAGGGATTTATAGTAATGAAGGATGTTTGAAACAATAGATTCTTGAAATATCATAACTTCTCAACCACAATTATTGATCCCAAAAGTCGGGTATACATTAATGTAAAACGAAGAACAATTCATAAGCATATTTTTTCGATCGACTTTACGTACGGAGAGAACAAATTAATTTTTGTTAAATAATTTAAATTCTTTCCTTTTTACCGTTTTTTACGCAGAAAGCCACGTCCTTTAGGGCGTGGATGAATGCATTTAAAAATTACCAAACTCAATAAGTTATATCCTTTTTATACCATCGAATTGATTAGGATATGATGGAATATCGAAAAGATGCTCATAGAGTCTATTCTCTCACATACTCCTTAATTTTTGGAGTAAAATCCCGTCAACCCGCGTTTATAGAGGGGATTGGTATTATTGAGGCTCTAAAAACAAAAATTATTGAACTATCAGAGAACGTTAAGTTAAAAGTGGTGGGAATCGAATGGGGTATGGATCACGTTCATTTATTGATCTCTCCAAAGCCCATGTTAGATATTCCTAAGGATATAAATACAATTAAGGAGCATTCTTCTCGTTTCCTAAGAAAAGAATATAAATCGTTCTTACAAGATAAATTGTGGGGCGCTCATTTTTGGAGTCCCGGCTATTTTATTTCTTCAACGGGAAATGTATCACTTGATGTTCTGAACCAAGATGTTGAGAATCAACGGAGGAAGATTGCTCTTGAACATTAATA
>WJIN01000409.1 GCA_014730295.1 Promethearchaeota archaeon
AGATAATAAAATTGATAGAAGATTTGGTAAAACATATTGCTTCTAAGGCCTTGGAATATACTAAAAGTACAAAGCAAAATCAAATAACCGAGAAAATTATTCAACGAATTATAGATTTAGAGTTATATTGTGAAATATGTGATAGGAATTTTAAATATACAGACATATATTTGGGTGGGAAATGTAAGAGCTGTGGAAAAATTGGTTGTTCTCGAAAGGAATGTTTCGGATTTAATAGAGAGACAGAACTCTGTTTGAAATGCAGAAGAGAAAAAAAAATCTCATTTGTGTGCGATATATGTGGGCGAGAGATAATTAAAGGTTGTGATAATATGATTTCCGTAAATGATTCTAATAATTACCATTTAAGTTGTGCTATTGAAATATTATTTCAGAAAGATGCAATTATAGAACACATAATATATAGCAAGGAGTTTAAAACTAAATATAAGAATATTTATGAGAATTGGGGGGGACATAATTATTCTAAATTAATAGCAAGTTGCTTACTTAAACATGGAGAATCTTTCTTGAAATATATTATTAATATATTCCGCCAATTTGGAGAAAAAGATAATGATAAAACAATATTAGATATTATTTTAACTCTTTTTCCTAAAGATATTCAAGCAAAAAGGCTACTTGCGAATATCCTTTACAGAGAAAATAATTATAAGGAAGCAGAAGATTTATTTATGCAGATAATTTCAGAAAACCCTAAAGATATAGAAGCACTATTAGGATTAGGGATTATAAATTTCAATTCAGAGAAATATGAAAAAGCGCTTTCTTACTGTAAAAGAATTTCGGAATTTAATGATAATAAAAAAAATCAAAATCAACAAATCATTGAATCATGTGAAAAGTTAGAGGAACGAGTCAAAAGTATTATCAAAAATCTAAAAGAAAAGAAAGTTGCAGATCTTAGAAAAAGGATGAAATGTCGATATTGTGGGAAAACATATGTCAAAAGCACATTCGAGAGATATTATAAAGGTCATCAAGAAAAATGTAAAAAAGTTAATCCAACCCATTCCTGGTCAGATGAGGATTGGATTGATTTAGAAGGCACAACTATTAATGAGATTGTACTAAATAAAACAAAGATTCAAAATGCAATTTTCGAGGATAAAAAAATAAAGGAAGTCTTGACAGAACTAGATATGTATTTTTTGAAGTCTAAAAAGGGCAATTTTTCCTTGAGAGTCAATTCAATTCCTTCAACAAAATCCTCATAGGAATAAGAGGGATGGAATTGGACCATCTCATAATTGTTCATATCTTCAGTTAAATCCAGTGCGATTTGTTCAGCTAAATCACATTGTACTCCTGGATCTCTTCACAGTATCTACAGATGACTCCTCTGATGTCTCCGACAATCTTTTTAGTATTTCCAGCGCCAGCTTGAACAGATTGGTCTACCACAGTTAAAACATCTATCTAATGATGTGTACTGTGTCATCCCACTCTCAATTTCTCTATCACAAAAAAAACATTTTGTCATTTTATTTTTTCCCTTCTTTTCATATTCTTGTTTTTTAGTAGAATTGATTAATTCTTCTATAGTTATTTTCAATACTCATTTCAAATTTTTTCATCATTATAATTATATATGCTTTTTAATCTATTTACAACCTGTTTGTATGACATCAATTTGTTATTCTTAAGATCAAGAGTGAAAAATTTGATTCTTTCCCTTTCGGCTTTTGACCTATTCCTTTTAATATTTTTCAAGGTCTTTAAATGTCTAAGAAAAGTATAGTTTTCTAATACTATATTAATTTTTTTCACTTTGGGGCAATTTGTATACTTTTCAATTGTCTTATTTAACTTTTCACTTACAATTTTTCCATTTCTCTCTTCAGCGAATAAAGTTTCAACTTCGTAAACTTCCTCTATAAAAGGAACCATTACATCTGCCACAACTTCACATATTTTCTTTTTTTCCTCATTTCTGGATGGTATATTTTCTTCGGTTAAAATTTTATCTCTTATTTCAGCTGAATTTGGATTTTCTTTAAGTTTATTATTATTTATTAATTTCTTTGTGAGTATTTTAACTAAAAACCATTTGATTCTTTTATGTTCAAGAGATTCCTCCTTTGAGCCTTCATGAGGATCGGTTGCATTACTATAGACACTTTTATTTTCATATTGAAGCCTTGAAAGTCTTTCTTCAAATTCAGATTTTAGCCTCTTATTGAAGATATCATCTAAAGTACCCCCAATAACTCTACTTTTCTTACTTTCCGAATACATCAAACCTTCTAATTCATTTTCTTTACTCTCGATTTTGAGGTTTCCCCAAACAAGCTCGGCAATTACTTTTTTTTCCTCTGTAAGAATTTTTTCAGGTTTTATGTACAAAATGTCAAGTTTATGTCTTGATTGGTGTAATAGCTGCTCTAATATTCTCTTATACCCTTCATATGATTCGGCATTATTCGTTTTGAAGATAATAAAGCCTAAATTACCTAGAATTTCTCTACTTAATAATTCCCTCAAATTTGCTCTCTGAAACCACTCTTTGAATCCTTCTCCATCAAGATTTACCGTAATTATCTTATTTTCCGCTTTAATCCATTTTTCCAATTCTTCTTTATTAAAATCGTCAGATTTATTAAACTCTTTATAATCTGGCTTTCCACCTTCTTTTTCTCTGTAAATTCTTATGCAGAGTGTTTCGAAGCTTCCCAGTGTACTGTCGTCCTTCAATTCTTTATATAGAATAATTTTTTGACCTTCTGAAGTTAAAGAATTACTCGGCATATTAAAGAGCACCTTACTAAAATCATAAGGAAATTCTCTATTTGGGCTTGATCCTTCTCCTCCCTCAAATCTCGATTCTGCATTCTTTCTTTTTGTGTGACTTTCAGTTCTCTCTTCTTTCAATTTATCATTTTTTGTTTTAAAAAATTCTAATCTGTTTTCATTGTCGTTTAGCCGTAGATTCTTTTGATTCAAACTTTTTCTTTCATATAGCTTAGAATTATTTTTATATGAAATTTCAAGTAAAAAATTATTAATTGCAGAATCAAAGCACTCAATTTTACTTTTTAATTTTGACTTATTTAGCTTCTTGAAGATTGGTAATTGTAGAACTGTTTCTTTAGATTGTATTTGGGGAATCTGATCATTAAATTCTTTAGAAATTGGGCTTAATTTCTTATGTTTTTGTAAGTGTATAAATGGTAAATATGACTTTGGAATATGAGGTTTTATTTCTGGTATTTGGTTATTTAATAAATAATCTCTATTTTCAATATTAGAATTACTTTTTTCAATTATAGGAATGGAAAAATTCCGTGTGACCTTTTTAATTAAGGGAATTCCCATATATAGTTTAAATTCTTTTTTATTAAATTTAGGTTCTTCCAATTTGATAAGGGGTGGTTTTTTTTTATTGATATTTATCCCTTCAGAGTACTTTCCTGTATTCTTTTCACTCTTTCTTTCAAATTCTTCCTGATGTGTTTCCTTTTCTTTATCTTTATTTCTCTTTCTTCCTCTTTTAGATTTTCTTTCAATTTTTTCTTTTGGTTTTCTATTAGTCATTTTTAAGTTTTACTTATTTTAATTGAGTTATTATTAAATTCTATATTAAAAACATTAAAAAATAAACAAGACGAAATGTTTTCTATAAAGTTATGAAAATCTAATTCTTCTTGGTCGTGGATTTCAACCTTACTCTGTTTATTTCCATTCCAGGATTGTGTATAATAAAGTCTATGTTTAACTTCTTCCAAACTCTCATTCAAGAGATTAAATCTAAGTTCATATACTTTTCGATTTATCCAATGAGATGTTTGAAAGTGTTTGAAATTTTTACACACTTTACAATCAAAAAATTCTGTGTTCTTATCCCCAATTTCATCTCGAATTGAAATACACCTACTAATTATTGTTCCCCGGATTTTTGGATAAATTTTATTATAGAAATCCTCTTTGAGATTAGAATAATTGTACATTTTTCCGAAACTTGGTGCTAAAACATTAGCAATTTCTTCTATTTCACTATTGTATTCAGTTTTATTGAAATATTTCCAGATTAATTTATTCAAGCGATATAATAAATCAGCAAAACCATTTTCTTTATGACTCAATATAATATAATCGGTATTGCTATTATGTTGCTTTAATTCCATTTTATTTTTCAATCCAAGAAATTCAGAAAGTTCTTTATAATTATCTTTTAAACTAGGATATGCAAATTTCAAATACCTTTTAGGTATCAATCGTGTATTTAAGCAGAAGAAGGTTTTATAATTATAATTTGCGGTAATTCTAACTATTTTAGGAAAGAGATCCTCAATAATACCTACTATTTTTTTAGGATCTTCTAAAATATTTTCAATCTCGACTTCATTTATTCTAGTGTGATTTTCATCAACAATATTTAAAAGATCTTCTATAAAATCGTGGATGTTTTTTATAAATTCATAAAAAGTAGAATTCTTTGATTTGCAACTAATATAAGTTAGAGGATCAATTCCTTCTTCCTTCGTTAAATTAACCCATAACTTAGTATTAATGAAGATTCCAATTGTATTTCTATATAGTTTGGCTAGACTATTTGATTTGTATGTCCCATTGTCATCAATACCTCCTAAAAATATTTTTCTGATGTTCTCATTATTTCGAAATTTCATTATAAATTTAGCTTGATTTAATTGTTCGAAGTAATTTCTAACTCCTAATAGCTTAAGAATTTCATGATTTAATGGTTTAAGCTCCTTTTTTACAAAAGTTTTCCATTCTTCAATATTATTATAATCAAACTCTATTATTTCATCATAACTTTGCATTTAATCACCTAAATATCATTAAACCAGATATTTCCTTCCTTAACACCAGATATTTTTTTAATATTTGTAAATAAAAAGGAAGCATTCTCATCTAATACCTCCATTATTGTCTTATCAGATCCTCGAACTATAAGGTTATCATAATGAACATCGCGATGGAAATTTTCAGGTAATTCATTACTAATCCTATCTTTATATTCTTCCTTTAAATTGGGGACATTTCTAAGCAATATTTTCAAAATGTTAGTAAAATCAGTATCATCGAAATATTCCCAGATTAATTGATTTAGTTTACAAATCCCTCCTCCGAAAGATTTTCCTTCATTATTCATATTATACTCGGGAAAACAAAATATCTTGTAATCTTCAAACTTTTTTGAATTAGCATTGATAGGATTGTTCCATAGTAACTCGTTTAGACCAAATTCACCTCGGAGGAGATTTAGAATCTTTTGTAAATTAGGATAAGCCTTTTCTAAATAATGGCGATGGACTTGATTGATCGAGCAAAGGAAAAACGTTTTATAATTATAATTGATTGAAAAATCAAGAATTTGTTGAAGGAATTGGATAATGATATCTTTTATCTGGTTGGGATTATTCTTTAAACCTTCATAATCAATATCTGGAGAATTAATGTTTTTTACAAGATTTTGGTATTTTATCAAGTAATCTAGTAATTCAAAGACATCAATGAAAAATTCATTAAATTTTGTTTCTTGAATAGTTATATTTATATCCAATAGTTCCTCTTGGTAAGACTCTTGGGCAATCCAAGATTTTAGATCTTCTATTCTTAATCCAAAATAGTTTTTATAAAATTTTGCGAGACTATCTCTCTCGTATTTTATTTCATTTTGAGGCGTAATCCCTCCAAGGAATAACTTTTTTTCATTTTCCTTAATATCGTTTAATTTTGAATTATGAAATTCTTGCCTTAAATCATCAAAAAAGAATTTTAAGCGCGAAGCATTTCTCCATAAGGGAAGAATCTGATTTTCAATATAGCCTTTCCATTCATTTTTGTCTGTATAATCAAAAAAATCGTCTAATTCTTCATAATTTTTCATATCTTTCTCACCTTATTATTAAATAAACTTATATTTTTTATTTATTTGGTTTAATTATCTTTATTTTAATTAAATTTGAATTTTTAATGGCCATAGGCCTTCATTTGAAATGTATAATCCTTCCACCTTTCAAAGCAATCCTTACAATAAGTTTTGCACCATTCAGGTACTTGGAAAGAATCTTCATCACATAAATATTTTCCGCAATCCGAGCATTCGTTTGCATCATAACCCTTGAGCATAACAACTCCGCAAACTTCACATTCTACAACTTCCGTCTCCGCACATTCAAGACAGACATACCCAAAACGATAGCCTTTCATGTATTGTTTGGCGCATTCTGGACAATATCTTTTATTACAACTTTCACACCGTATTTGATGTTTTCTACAGAGTTTTCTTCCGCACTCATCATTACTACATTCTGAAATTTTATTTTGGCATGACTTACACATGACATCTCCATTTGAATAAGTACCCTCGTCTAAACAAATATCACATAAGGGAGTGGTAGGCTCCGCGAGGTTAATTACCTCATAGGTTGTTTCATGGGCCCTACAAATAATTTTATCACAAAAA
The DNA here is from genome assembly GCA_014730295.1 of Promethearchaeota archaeon. The sequence continues at coordinate 6,455 of WJIN01000409.1, forward strand.
TCACATTTGATAAAATATTTTTCCTTATGCCTACACTCTTGACAATAAGTTTTATTGCATCGTTCGCAGAAGGTAATCTCAGAGAATTGTTTATTTCTGTTAATGATTTTGCCGCAATTGCCGCAGATCAATCCTTCTTTGGATAAGATCTGTCTTACCCTCTGGCTTAACCTTGATTCGGTTTCACTTTCCAATAATTCAATCAAAATTGGGTTAAATTCATCTAATATAGGGCTATACCTGGGATTTTCTTTATCTATCCTATTTAGAACCAATCGCTTTAATTCTAATGGATATGTTAAAGTAGGATTTAGTAATAATTCCTTGAAATCGCCGACAAATGTTTTAAAATTTTCCTTTTCTATTATTTCGAATAATATCTCTTTCTCCTCCATAGATATATTTGGATCTTTTAATGTTTTTAAAAATTTTTGAAATATTTCCTCTTTTTCCTTCATTTCAACTTTATTGATGGAGGCTAAACCTTCGTAAAAGATTGAATCTCTGCTAACCGAAATCAGCGGAATTAACTCCAATAAGGTGGAAAAGATGGTTCTTTTAAGTTCATCCCCTTTAATCTCCCTGTTGTAGTGAAATTTGTTGTATTCCCCGTGGTGTTTAATAAAATCCTCTAATATAAGATCCAGCAACTTTCTTGGTTCCTTTCGATATTCATAATTATAATGAAGCAACTCTTCGAAATCAAGTCTATGCTGATACAAGATTTTCTCCAAGAAAGTTCTAAACTCTTTCCCAATTCTGTTGTTGAATATTAAATTTGTCATAGGACTTATGTTCTTGAATTCTTCGAGCTTTTGCTTTATTCCGTTTGAAATCAGCTGGAAGCGGTATGGAATTACTTTCTCGCTAAGTGTATAAGTTAGGTGTTTTAGTTTTAAGTTCTTTAACGTTTCAAAACTTCCTTCGCTCCGCTTTATCATTTCTATTTGCTCTTCTTGGGTGAAAGGCCTTAATAGTATAATCACTTCTTCTTGTTGCCCTTCCGGAAAGGCTTCTGCGATCTTCCCCATCGCTTTTATTCCAATATCGAGATCTTCACGTTCTATTTTATCTTGAATTTCTGAGTTTAGCCCTAATATTTTAAGATATCTCCAGATAGTGGATTGGGATAGGCTCACTTTTTCAGCAACTTTCTTCACGCTTCCATAATGATCGTATAGTTTTTTAAGGGCTTTTGCTCTGTCAATCGGATTAATATCGGCCCTATGAACATTTTCCGAAAGTGAGTATTTCATTTTTTCGACTTTACCTATTCCTTGAAGAATATGACAAGGGATTGTCTGCCATCCGAGCATTTTACAAGCTTTATACCTTCTTAATCCCGAAATTATTTCATATTCATCATTGTCTTTTTCGACAACCGTAAGCGGATTAATAAGACCATTCTCTTGGATGTCTTCTGCCAAATTTTTTAAAGACTTTTGCGCATCTTCGTAATTTAGATCCTTTCTAATGTTGCTATCTGAGATCGTAAGCATCTCTATTGGGATGGACTTGACTTCCATTTTTTCTTTCCGTTTTTCTTCCTTTTCCCCTTTTCTTCCCCCTGTTCCTCCCGCATTCATATGAAATATTGTGATTGGTTCGCCTTCTGGATAAAAACCAATTTTAAAGATCTTCATATCACTAGGTAAGACCTTTCCCTTATAAATGAAATTTATCTCCAGTACAGGATTTAATCTATATACTTTTTGGACTAACCTTTTGATTTGACCAATAGTTTTATTTGGGTCGATTTCAATATTCTTAATAGCCCTTTTAGGTGGAACCCCAACTAATCTAAATACTATACTTTCAGCTTGCGAATAAAAATTATGATTCTTACTTAAAACCAATTCACATTTTTTGGTATTATTTTTCCTTTTCAATTATAATCAACTCATTTGTTAACACTTATATAATTAGAAAACCTTAATATATTTAAGTAATCAGGATTGGTATAACTTTGGTATAGAAAGATATTATATCGATATACAAAGTATAAGGAGGGAAAAAAATTCCTGTAAAATTAGAAAATATAGAAAAGGTTAAAAATGTCATTGCAGATAATCCAGGTTTAAACTTTACTAAATTATTTGAGATTATAGATGAAAGAGATTACATGTGTAAAGCTACTTTTTCCAAAGCATTAAAAAAGTTAAGAGAAGATGAAGAAGTAATACAAGACAGTAGGGATCGTCATTACATTAATACGGAAGAAAAAAGTGATGATAAATTAGTAGAAACCCCTAATCTTTTAACTGTTAATCAAGATTTTGATACTAAAATTTATGATTTAATCTCTAAATTTTATTCTTTTAATAATCTGAAAAAGATGGAAATAGATTCTGATATCAAGAATCTTTGCGAAGAATTTATAAGAGGCATGAATGCGGACTTCCTAAATCCAAGATTTGAGTCTAAAATGAATAAATTATACAATGAAGAGATAATTTCAACAATAAAATCGATTATAAAAACACTAAAAGTAGAATATCTTGAAGATTATGACAGTTTATTAGAAAATATTAATGAACCTCTGGAGATCTTATACTTTCTGGAGAAATCTATTCAAGATCAAACTAAAATATTTATCCGAACAAAACAGGACCTACATTTTTCAAAAAAAAAAATTAATTCATTAAATAAAAAGGTATTAGACATTTTTTATGAAATTTTCATTTTGAATAGTGAATTTATCTTAAGTGTACAAGATATTAAGGATTTCCAGATAAACTTAGAGATATCCTATGATCCTTCATCAGACTCTTTTTTTAATCTCAATTTTCTTTCGAATAATGAGAAGCAAATGGATAATTTGAAAGATCTTATTTTGGAATTTAATGGAATTGAAGAATCAGATAAGAACAAAATTATACAGAAGGCTATAGATGACACAAAAAAACTAAAGGAAAAAGCAGAAAAATTATCAAAATTTCGAAATAAATTTAAAAGTGAAATAATTCAGGATTTAAGTTTAAATGAAACAAAAGCCTATAAAGAACATTTCACTAAGAAGGCTTACGTAGCAGAATACTTTAAGTTTAAGGAAAGACTTCGATCTGAATCATCTTCAAAAAATTTGAAAGAAATTTATAACAATGCAATTAAGCGCTATAAAAAAAATAAAGAGACTAAGAAAAATTTAGCTCTAATTAAAAATATGTTAAAAAAAGAAGTTAATAAATTGAGTAAGGATTATTTCAATAAAGAACTTCAAAAATTAGAAGAAGGAAAAAATTACCCAGAATTACTTAAAAAATTAAACCAACTATTAACTAAAAAGCATATTTCAGATGAAAACAAACTTGATCTATTAATAAAAAAAGCGAAACTATACTCAAACAAATTCAAGGAGTTTGATAAGGCATTAGAAATAATTAAGAAGGGATTAAAGATAAATAATGAAATAATTGATTTTTATTTACTTAAAGCAATAATACAACATAAAAAAGAAAATACCTTAGAAGGTTTAGAAACCCTTGATTATGCTTTTAAATTTGATGAAACAAATTACAGACTTTTTTTCCAGAAAAGTTATTTATTATATGAATTGGGTAATATTAATGAAGCAATTAAAGTTCTCTCTAAGGGCATAAAACTAAATAAATTAAATTCAATTGATCCTGATGGTTTAAGAACACTATTAGAATTTAAAATATTTTTATATGAGGAGCAGAAAAAGTATAAGGAAATTATTCAAGTTTATGACGATGAGTTAATTCCTCTTTACCCAAATAATCAAGATTACTATAAGGATAAATACTTGACCTTAGATGAAAATCTTCATGATTATGAAAAAGCCTTGCAAACATTAGAAACTTATTACAAAAAGTTTGGAGGTACTCCAGGTTATTTTGTTAATAAAAGTAGAATTCTCTGTGATAAAAAAGGAAAATACGAGGAAGCTTTAAAAACAGTAAATGAAGGATTAGAAAAGTTTGAAAGTGAATTAAATCTCTATATCAATAAAGCAATTATTTTAAATAATATTGGGGACTTTGAAAAATCCTTGGAGGTTATTAATAAAGCAGAAAATTTAGATGAAAATAATCAATATAATGTTGAGTTACTTGGTCGAAAAAGTTTAATATATAAAAATCTTGGAGATTTAAACAAAGCCCTTGAGATCAGTAAAAAAGCATTAAGCATTGAACTTAATAGCATTCCAGTTGTAATTAATCATATGAATATACTTAAAAAATTGAACAAGGGTTTAGATGCTGTCCCAGTTATCATACGAGTCTTAAATATAATGCCAGAAAGTCAAGAATTAATCTATGAATTGACAAATTTATGTATAGAAAATGAAAAATTAGCTCCATTAAGGGACGCGTTAAGAATAATTAATAAAGCACATGAAAAATATTTGGAAAATATCGATATCATTATGAATAAAGCTTCCTTGCTTTACCATTTAGGAGAAAAAGATAAAGCGCTCAAAAATTTGGAGAAAGCTCAAAAATTAGAGGATAAGAATTCTGAAAATTTTGCCAAAATTCTTGGTCTTAAATCAGTTGTTTTTTATGAGAAAGGCGAAATTGAAAAAGCTATTGAGATAAATAAAAAAGCATACAAGTTGTTTCCGAACCATCGTGCCACTCGTAAACAAAGAGAAAAATATTCAAAAATATTAGAAAAAATTAATCAAAAGACTTGATTCTATTATTTTGGTATATGAAGAATGTTTATTATAGAACAAGCTAATTATTTGTTTGATTAAAAAATTTTTTGAACAATGATTAGAAATATGTGTGAAAATGTTTTTTTTTTTTGTTTTTTTTTCCAAAAGAGAGGTATTACGAGACCCGAAGAGAAATATAAATATAACTCGCTTACGCGGACGTTATCAAGGCTTTGGGAGCGCATTCGTCATTGTAACGAGGAATTGATCCATCTTTTGAACCATGTAATTTTGGAACTCGCCACCTATCATAAAGTATCCGAAATCCACTTTGAAAACCTCAAGTGGTCGCGGCATTCCCGCAAGAGCAAGGCGGGGAAGTATTTAGCTTTCTGCCAGACGCATTGGTTCTTTTCGCAGGTGCAGGAGGCGGTAAAGCTCCAAACCTTCTTGCATCGAATCCGCTTCAAGCGGGTAAATGCCGCCTACACGTCCAAAACATGTTCCGAGTGCGATGAGCACGGGAGGGTAAGCGGCAAGTTCTTTACCTGCGACAATACCAAAGACCATAGAGGCGGGCGAGTAATAGAGCTGCAGTCGGATTTAAACGCCGCCCGAAATATCGCCCTCGCCTAACGATGGACAGAGGGCACGCATATCGACGTGGTTATATGCCATTGTCGAGACCGTCCGTTGTCGGTCCCACAAGAGGAGATTTGTGCATGTCCACAAATGTCCAGATTTCTAGCAACGGTAATTGCGCATTTTCCTCTATTTTAGCAATCAGTTCGGCTCTTTTTATGTGCTTTTTCGGGACATTCGCGATGATTAAGATTTAATATCTTTAGCATTAATTTAATACTAACCTTTTAATTTCAATAGATTTAATACCTTAAATTAATATAGATAAATTAATTTAAAAAGAAGAAAGTGAGTTTGTTTAAGAAATTGCGATAAGATGACGGAACTAGAACAGATTGAAGGAATTCTAAAAGAATATCGGGATATATTAAAAGAAAAATATTATGTAAAACGAATTGGTATCTTTGGTTCTCTTTCAAAAGGTAAGCAAACGTCTGAAAGTGATGTGGATATTTTGGTTGAGTTTGATGGGCCAATAGGATGGGATATTGTCGAATTGAATGATTATTTAGAAGAACTCATCGGTAAGAAAATTGACTTGGTTAGTATTAAAGCCTTAAAGCCACAGCTCAGAGAAAATATATTAAATGAGGTAATTTATGTTTGATTGAAGAGGAAAAGAGAATTAAATTATATTTAGAAGATATTTTAGAATCTCTGGAAAAGATTGAAAAATATAGTGAAAATTTAACTAAAAGTAAATTTAAAGAGAAAGATATAGTTATTGAGGCAATTTTAAGATATATAGAAGTTTTTGGAGAGAGAGGCATCTCGAAAATTACCAGATAATTGTAAAACTCAATATAAACACATCCCATGGAGAAAAATTATTGGTCTTCGAAACATAGTATTACATGAATATTCAAATGTTGATTTAGAAATTATTTGGGATGTTATTAATAAGAATATCCCTAAAACTAAAAATCAAATAAAGGAAATATATAGTAATTTATACTAACTTTCATTTCACTTTCACAACAAACCATATACATCATAGAGATATTATAATATAGATATTATAATGGAAGAAAAAATGTGATCTGAGAGCATAGGGGGGTCTATCTTATGATCCTAAATTGTAAGGGTTTAATAAAGAAATAATTATCTTAGAATGTTGTATTAGGCACCTAATTTTTTCCGAAAATGTTATAGAATGGATAAAATTAAGAAGAAAAAAAAGGGATTATAACAAGTCTGAAAGCTGGAGTGTTTTTTGATTACCTTCTTCATCTATAGATTGAAAGATGATTGGAGATTGTTTTTTTTCATCCTTCTCATCAAACTGATATAACTCTTGCATAAGTTGTATAATATCCATCGCATTTACACACGCTTCGGGAGGGATAACACCTTTCATATCGATTTTTCCGCGCTGAATTAGAATTGCCCCAAACGCAGCTGGCATCCCGGTTCCCTCTCCAAGTCCCTGTCCCTTCGCCGCCCCCTCGGAAACTAAGGAAAATATATATGTGCGTTCCTCCCCCGTCCGTTTCTTTTTACCCTTAACTACGATCTTAACCGATCCTCTTGCATCTGTGATATTTTCCTCTTTTAATAGTTTTTCACGCTGATCAATCAAATAAGTTATAGCAAAGTCATAAGGTCGAACTTTACAAGTTTTTCCTTCGACATCTCGAACTTCAAGTGGGTCTTTGCTATCTAAACCCGCGGCATGAATTTTCCGTGTTAATTCATAATATCTTTCTGGTAATACTGAACCTTTGTTTGTCACACGCTTTACTCCTTCTATGTATTTTGGAAGAGTAATTGGTTCGGGGTGGGGATAGGGATATACATGATATTTTCCGGGAAGATTGATAAATTCTATATCTTCCTCATGCTTTTCGCTATTTTCGGGTTGTATCTGTTTCGCTTCCCCATTCAAATACATCGGAATTGGATTTGACATGCAATAGAATCGATGTCCAATGACCGCGGGGCCTTCATCAGGTTCACCACCATGTATATGATACATATCAATAGACTCGCACTCATCGAGCAGATAATTTGCGGCAAATGCGGCTAACACGTTGGTGATCCCAGGAGATGACCCCATTCCCAACAAAGCGGTAATACCCGCCTCTTTTGCTGCCCCATCAAGTTCTAATGCATCATAGGTGGCTCCAGTATCATCACACACGTCTACATAATTGATCTTTGCATCGATAACCGCCGAAAGAATAGGTTTTTCATATTTATAGAAGGGACCGATACAATTAACTACTAAATCCATTCCATCAATGGCATTTTTGATTGAAGACTCATCGTTCGCGTCAACTTGTAAAAATTGTACTTTCTCTCCCATTTCAGAAGCCATTTTATTTCCTTTATCAGAATTAATATCTCCGATGAAGACCTGAGAAAAATCTGGTGATTTGTTTAAAATATCGACTACCACCCGTCCAACGACTCCACATCCACCAAGAATCACTACTTTTGTCATTTTTTTTGATCCATTAAATATATTATTGTTCATTAAAAAAGATTTTAACTTAATACTTTATTATATGTAAGTTCTATAATTCAATATTAAATTAGTAAATTGGTATAGGTGAAGAGAGGAAAGAAAAGATTTTGGTCGAACTTAAAAATTAGAAATTTAGCGTCTTATTCTAAAACTATTGAACTCTCCGGTAGCTTCTTGGAATTCATGGTTGATCCTATCTACCCGCGCTAATCTGGGACCCTCTTTAGCAAACTCTAATAATTTTTCTAAATTCTCTTCGCTACCTTCTGCCTCAATATGTACGCTTCCATCGGGCATATTTTTCACATAGCCAGCTAAATTCCATCTTCGAGCTCTTTTTCGCGTTGATGCCCGAAAAAAGACCCCTTGTACTCGTCCATACACATCAATAATTATTCGCTTCTCCATATTTAACAAAAATTTATGGTTATTTAAATTCTTTAAATTTATTAGTTATTTATCAAAGGGTATTCAAAAGAACAAGAAAAAAGTCGCAACTTATTTGACAAATTCGAGAAAGATATTCGCAGAATTTAAAAATTGAGAAAATAACTCTCTTTTTCTGGATTGTATCCGATTATTCTTTCCTCCTGTAGAGAATCGAGTACTTTCGAGAGCCAATATTTGGAAGTTCCAATTTTTTCTTGAAGATCTTCGAATGTCAGATAATCATTAATAACAAGGAGAAATTGGATTTTACTTTTCACAGTAAGATTATTAGACCTTGTGATCTTTTCAAACTTTTTCTGATAATCATATTCCATTGTCCGCAGATGGGCAACTTCATTACTAAGTTTAGAAATTACCTCATCCCTTGTCCTGAATACATTCAAACTAAAATCATATATTCGCTTTAATTCCTCTTTTAATTGATCACCTTGAGCATCAATGAAGTCTGCACTCTCCTGAGCCTCAGTTTCTCCTCTAGTAGCCTCTGAAAGTAAAGCAAGATTCTTTTTTTCAACTGCTTTATTGAATTCACTCAGAACGCTTTTATAATCTTGCCCATCATCATATTTTTCAAGTACCAAAACGATGATAAGTTCTTTATCTTCATTATAGAACGAGATAGAATTCCAATTTTCTTCTTCGGTAATGATGTATGACTCGGTAAAATTATGAGAGATTTGTAATTGTTGTACTATATTGGGGGGAATCTCCAAATCTTCGGGGTATTTCATCTTAATTCTACCACCTTCAACCACGTCCCATGAAATGAGACCAATACCCTTTACCATTTTTTAACAACAACCAGTAAATATGCTTTAAATCTCTCTCTAAAAATACATTAAATAATTTATATTTATAAATTTAATTTAAATTTAATAATGTGTTGAATCATAACGCATAATTGTATTTTTTAAGGAGAATATCTAAAACAATATATTAGTTTAATCCTAAAGAATAAATATAAATAAGAAAGACATTTAATTAGAGTTTATTCATGTCCAATGTATATTATGTGTATATCTTAGAAACACTGTCTAAAAACGGAAGAACTATGTATTATACAGGCTATACTAATGACCTATATCGCAGATTGGATGAGCATCGAAACGATCGGGGCGCCCAATTTACTAAAGGGAGGGAAATCCAGTTAAAATATATTGAATCATTCATAGACAGAAAAGAAGCTATGCATCGTGAATTAGAAATTAAGTCATTTTCACGACAAGAAAAAGAGAATCTAATAGAACGATTTCAAAAGAGCTGATGATATGTGAAATTCATTGATAACTTTTTAATTTGTTTGACGGGACTTCCAGCCGCGGGAAAATCAACTTTCGCTCGTACATTAAAAAAAATCATCCTCAAAGAGCAAAACAAGTATGAGGTTGCGATTATTGATCCTGATATAATTCGATCTACTCTGACGGGAGAATCTTTTGAACCTGAAAAAGAACAAACGATTAGAAAAAAAAATTTGGAGCAAATCAAAACCTCTCTTCAAGAAAATAAGATTGTCATAAGTGATGATATTAACTATTATACCAGTATGAGGCATGAATTAAAGGAGATTGCAATTGGTTTGCGATTAACCTATTTTATTGTTCATATTTCAACTCCATTAGAGATTTGTCTTGAATGGAATAAAAAGCGTGGAAAACCAATCCCTGATGAGGTAATATACACGATTGCAGACAGATTTGATATGTTCGATAAATATAAATGGGAATCTCCCGATCTAATCGTCGATATGTCCAAAGTCTCCAAAATAGACCCGATTATATACAAATTTCTTAAGCATATAGAAAAACAGCTTAGGAAGAAGGTTTCAAATGGAAAAGAAAAAAACCCCCGCCCAGAAAAGACACGTTATAGAGAAGAATTAGATTCTATTACACGATCGATAGTTGGAGAGATTATGCGAAATCATACGCAATTTGAAAAAAGAAACAGGCTTTTGAAAGCAAGAAAGAATTTTATAAAGATGACAATGGATGAAAATTTATCTCAAAAAGATATTAAAGCGCGATTTAAAAAATTCTTAAGAGATTCCTTCAACTTAGATGTATAATAACTTATTTTATTTCCAGAGGGTCGCGCCATTTAATATTTGAAAATACCTCATCCACCAAATCCTTGGCAGAATTAAAAGTGCTTGTGTCTCCATTAAAATTTTTTAAGGATGCTTTATATTGTGATTCAAATTTGGTTAGCAAGGTTTTTATCATAGATAGAAGCAATTCTGATTCTTGCGCAGACATTAGCATAACGAAACAATAATCTCCAAATGCAAATAATAACTTATTCTCACCTTGATCTATGGAATTTATCTTGTTTTTCTTAGAGCCAGAAATCTCCTGCAAAATTGCGTTAATCCCGACTAATGCTCCACCTACTAATTGTGAATCTAATTCTTTATTACTTAATGCAAATAAAGGTAAACCGCTATTTAACACGAATATAATGCCCTTAATATCCAAAAAGATCTTGAAAGAAATCCGATTTAAACGGGCGGCGATGAGAAACAAGTTGGTCACTAACCAAGCAGCTAATACAAAATTGCCACCTAAATCAAAAAGAACGTCCAAAACTGGTATTGTAATTAATGCATCAATAAATGCCAGAATACTTCCAAAAAGAAGTAACAAGGTACTTTTTTTATACAAATTGCTCTTATAAAGTAAGAGACATAATTTAATAAGATAGAAAGAAAAGCCACCAAGCCCATAGAGTTTCGAAATTGCTAGAAGTATTTGAACGGGAAAATCAACATTAGTGTTGAGTAAAAATAAAAATCCTACGGTATTTGTTCGTATAGATGGTAAGAAAAAAGTTAAGATGAATACAGCGGTTATTAAATTTGTACCTATAAGAAAATTTAATGATTTCCAGAGCAGATTCTTGTGATCTTCAAAGACCTTTAAATCAATAATAATATGAAAGCCAATCATTCCTAGAAAAATATCAAAAATATATCGATATTGATCGTAATTAACTCTCTCTACCATTCCTAATTCAATGAGAAATCGTATTACAGAAAATTCTAATACATAGAATACAAAGAGTAAGAGGCTCAGAAAAATTTTAGAGAGGATTGGGGCGGAGTGTCTTGTTTTTAAATAGGCTTGTATTAGGATATAAAAGAGGAAGCAAGAGGAGCCTAATATTCCGATAAATAGAATTAATGAGACAATCAATTTCTTAGAATAAAGAATAGCACTATTTATTATTTACCTATATAGAAAATCTCTCCAAGGTAGATTTTTCCTATAACTAAAACGTTATATTATCCTTGCGGATTGATCCTTCACACTGAATTTTATAACCTATAACAAAAAAGAAAATAAACAATCCTTACTTTTACATTCTTGAAATTAATTATTTCTTTACGGAATAAAAACAATTTAGTATTTTATAAAAAACATGGAAACTGCAAATTTAAGAATAGAGAGATTAGATAAGGAGAGAAGCGGACGTTCTTTAAGTTATATCGACCAAGAAGCTATGAAGGAACTTGGCTTGAGTACCGGTGATATTATTGAAATAAAAGGAAAGAAAAAGACCACGGGAATCGCAGTCGCAAGTCCACAGGACAGAGAAACTAATGTTATTCGATTGGACGGAATTCAGAGATTAAACGCGGGTGCTACTATAGGAGAATATGTGGAAATTAAATCCGCAGAGGTATATGAAGCCGAGGAAGTAATTTTAACACCTACTCGACCGAATATAGATCTAAAACGACAAGCAGATGCAATCAAAGGAAAATTAATCGATAAACCGGTTGTATTGGGAGATATTGTTGACGTGTATGGAAGCTTTGTGAAAAAAGAAGATTCAGAAAATCCCATGAATGAATTAATGAAGATGTTTCCGTTTAAAATGGGTGGAAAAAAACGCCCGACCATTGGAACATTGCGTCTAATCGTGGAAAATACCAAACCATCGGGAAAAATAGTGAAGATCACCAGAGATACACAAATTAAAGTGAATAAACGAGTTGCAGTACTTAACGTATCAGGGGGAGTGGTAACATATGATGATGTCGGTGGTCTTACTGAAGAGATACAAAGGATACGAGAGATGGTAGAATTACCGCTCAAACATCCCGAATTGTTCCATCGATTAAACATAGATCCTCCCAAAGGAGTGTTGTTTTATGGTCCTTCGGGAACGGGAAAAACCTTAATGGCTAAAGCGGTATCTCAAGAATCTAACGCCCATTTCATTACGATAAATGGTCCCGAAATTATGTCAAAATTCTATGGAGCTAGTGAAGAACGATTACGTGATATCTTTCGAGAAGCAGAGACAAATTCCCCTTCGATTATTTTTGTCGATGAAATAGACTCAATAGCACCTAAAAGAGTAGAAACCTCAGGAGAGGTGGAACGACGCGTGGTCTCTCAATTGCTTTCCTTATTGGACGGACTCAGAGGTCGTGGGGAGGTTATCGTGATTGGAGCCACTAACCGTATAAACGCGCTCGATGAGGCGCTACGGCGTCCGGGTAGGTTCGATAGAGAGATTGAATTTCGCGTTCCAAATACCAGAGGGAGGAAAGAAATCTTTCAAATTCATACCAGAGGTATGCCATTAGAACCGAATGTGGACTTAGAACGATATGCGGAAATCTCACATGGGTTTGTTGGAGCAGATATTATGTCTGTGTGCCGAGAAGCAGCAATGTTCGCTTTACGGAGAATACTTCCAAAAATTAATTTGGATGAACCGATCCCGAGTGACATTATCCAAGAACTAAAAATTCAAAACAAAGATTTTATTCAGGCTATTAATATGGTAGAACCTTCTGCCATGCGAGAAGTGATGGTAGAGATTCCTGATGTGAGTTGGGATGATATCGGAGGTTTGAAAGAGGTAAAAGATGAATTAAAAGAGGCTGTAGAATGGCCATTAAAATATCCAAAATTATTCGAACGAGCTGGAATCAGACAGTTGAATGGTATTTTACTTTTTGGTCCACCAGGATGCGGTAAAACCCTATTAGCGAAAGCAATCGCAAATGAGAGCGAATGCAATTTTATTTCCATAAAGGGACCCGAAATTTATTCCAAATGGGTGGGAGAAAGTGAAAAAGCAGTTCGAGAAATTTTTCGAAAAGCACGGCAAGCGGCACCCTCCATCATCTATTTCGATGAAATTGATGCTATTACCTCAGGAAGAGGAGATTATGAAGGTACTCATACTTTTGCTTCGATCGTTAATCAAATCCTTGTAGAGATGGACGGAATTGAAAATAGGAAGGGAATTGTGACCATCGCAAGCACTAATCGTCCCGATATCGTGGATCCTGCATTCCTAAGACCCGGTCGATTTGACAGGTTAATATATGTAGAGGCTCCAGATAAAGAGGGGAGGATAAAAATTTTGAAAGTCCACACAAAAAATATGCCCCTTGCAGAGGATGTGTCCTTAGAACGCATCGCCGGAATTACAGAGGGCTATAGTGGCGCTGATATCGAAAATTTATGCCGTGAAGCGGGAATGCAAGCGATTCGAGAAAAGATGGAAGATCTGGACAAGATAGAGTTTCACCATTTTGAACAGGCGCTCAAGAAGATTAAATCCACCTTACCAACTGAGATTATTGATAGATATGAGAAGATGGCGAAAAAGATAACCGAATCCAGAAATATAAAAGAGCCCTCTGCCGATTTATATAAATAAACTCTATGGTTATCATCCTCATTCTATTCTTTCTTTAAATTATTATTTAGATTTATTGTATTTTCCCTTTTTCTCTCACTTTTTTATACAAGGATTTATTAGTCTGAAAAGTAAACTATTCTTCGTCAATACTATATCATAATGTATATAAGTGATTTTTGAATATGAGCGAAATAAAAATTGATTGGAAAGGACATGTAAAAAAGTATCAAGCTGCGATGGAGGATCTTAATCTTGATTTTTGTGTATTAACACGAGTAAAATCGATCACGTATCTTGCCGGGTGTTTTGTGCCGTGGAAAAGTACGATTCTGCTCCCTCCAGAAGGGCAAGGGGACCCAATCCTCTTTACCGTGCTATTGGATGTGGAACGGGTTAAAGCGGAAGGGCAGCTCGAAGTTGAGGGCTGGGGGCCTATGAAAGGATTCAACTGGGACAAAAAAATTCAACGCGCAGCCAAAAAAATGGGTGTGTATGAACCGAAAGGAAGTGGGCCACGCATAGGAGTGGAATTGGGACTTGATATCTGTGTGACGGGTCAACTATTGTCCTACACGGAAGCCCAACTCTTAAAGAAAGTATTTCCGGGTTGCGAACTCGTAGATTTTAATTATAAGACAGAACGGATCCAATTAATTAAGGAGCCAGAAGAAATTAAAATGTTGAGAAAAGCAAGTGAAATCACGGATATCGGACAAGCTGCTGTGAAAGAGGCGCTACAAAACCGCCCGGATGGTAAAGTTTTTACCGAGAATGAGATAGCAGGAATTGGAACGTTGGCGATGAGAAAAGCGGGGAGCAATTATGAGTGGACGTTTACGGGAAATGAGGAAATTGGTTCGGGGTATCGAGCAAGCTGGACCTTTAATGGATGTACACCCGCCACAAACAAAAAGGTTGGAGAAGGAGAATCGCTATTAGTGGATCTACATAGTGAATACGGATGTTATTTAGGGGATTTAAGCCATAATTATGTGTTAGGAGAATGCCCTCAAGAATTAAAGAAATTCAATGATGTCTATGAGCAAATGTGTCATACGCTCATCGAGAATATGAATCCCGGAACCAGCTTCAACGAATGTTATGAGGAAGTAAAAAAGGTGGCGGAAAAGGAGGATTTTGAAAATGACCTCTTTTTCGGACTCGGTCACGGAATTGGGTGCATCGGAAATGAATCCTACCCAGTTGTGCTTCCCGGAAAAGACTGGGGAGATATGCAATTTGAAGAGAATATGGTAGAAATCGCAGCTGTTGTGTTTAATCGACCTGGATTAGGGGGTCTACGACTCGAAGCGCCCACATTAGTAACAAAACACGGAGCAGAAATGCTTCCAAAAACTCAGATTGAAGTAGATTACATATAATTCCTTATTTTTTAGTTCTTATCCTTTTTTCCTTGAAAAGATTTCAATCAAAAGTAGAAAAAAATCAGAGGGATGATACGAATTTTTCCAGACGATCCATCGCCTCCTTGAGTTTTCCTATTTCAGTGGCGTAGGAGATTCGTAATTTATCCGCGGAATATGAACCGAACACGTGTCCAGGAACGATCGCCACGCCGATATCTTTCATTACTCGCTCAGAAAATTCTTGTCCCGTCATATTGAAATTCTGCACGGAGGGCATGATATAAAATGCTCCTTTTGGTTTTACGACTTCAAATCCCATCTGCTCTAATCGATTATGAGCTGTATCACGCCGTTCTTTAAAGGTGGCTAAAATTTCATCAAAAAACGTATTATCCATCTTTAATGCCTCAATAAAACCGTATTGCGCCGCATGGTTCGTGCCCGCAACCGTATATTGATGATATTTTTCCATTAGATCAATGATCTCAGCACGCGCAACTGCATATCCTAACCGAAAGCCTGTGGCAGAATATAATTTCGACATCGCGTTCAAGGTAATTGTTCGCTCAAACATCTCCTCTCGGGAGGCGGGAGAGAAAAACTCCATCCCATCATAAAGGTAATTTTCATAGACTTCATCTGAAATAAGATAGAGATCGTGTTCTAAAACAATTTGCATCAATTCCTCCAATTCTTTCCGACTCATCGCATATCCCGTGGGATTATTTGGTGAGTTTATTAAGATAGCTTTCGTCTTATCCGTGATGGCGGCTCGCATCTGCTCAAAATCGGGGCCAAAATCGTCTTTTCTCTCAATTTCTCTCACCTCAACCCCATAAAAAGGACCTAAGTAAAAGTAAGAGATAAAATTCGGAGAATTAACAATTAATTCATCGCCTGGATTAAAGAGGGAGGCAAAAGTGAGAGAGAGCGCTTGACTTCCACCGTTTGATACAATGATATTTTCGTTCCAATTGGTTTCGATATGATTAAAATTGCGCAATTTCCTCTCAATCTGCTGTAACAACTCCGGTACCCCTCTCGTGGGGGCATAGTGTGTGATATTTTTATCCAGAGCAGCTTTATTGGCGTTGATGATGGGTTCGGGCGTAGCAAAATCGGGCTGCCCGATTCCCAGACTAATTACATCTGAACGTCCCGCCGCAAGGTCAAATAGTTCGCGTATCTTTGATTTGGGGGTTTTTTCCTTGAGAATTCGTGAAAGTTCCTTCATAATACTAAGTTCATTCCTATTATCTTGATTATTTTTAATTATGATCGATTCAATTTAAGGAATCGCACATTCATTATTCAACACTGATCTAAACATCTAAACGGCAATCGACAATTCTTATTAATTTACCTTGATGTAGGTCAACTTTAGAAAAAAGGATTTAAAAAGGACTTACTATCTTTATGGTGATCCTCCAAATACTATAGCATCGGGAAAAAGATGATTAAGATTGAAACGTTTCAGCAGAGATTCAAGCAAAAGTCTGGAAGAGATTGAATTATGGTTATCTCAACATCCAGATGTGGAAGTAAAAGCTGTTAACCAACACATAATGGGTGGTAAGTTGCGTATGTGGGTATTTTATGATACGAAATAATAATACCTGTCATTATTTTATAACTTCTTTTTTTCATATTAGTTGGTTTGGAAGTATGTAATTCTATCACCTAAATGATTTTAACCTAAGGATAGAATAAACAAGAAAGATTCTGCAAATCTAAATCAGACTACAAATCTTCTCCATAATTTCTGAGAATTTGTTTTACGAGATTTTGGAATGCTTGCTCTACATTTTCTCCGTATTTCGCGCTCGTTTCAATAAAATCGCATGCATTAATCTCATTTGATAATTTTTGGCCCTCCTCAGTTGGGACGATGCGTTGATCCTCTAAATCGATTTTATTGCCGATTAAGATGTAAGCCCCTTCTTTCTTGACATATTTTTTGAAATCTGCGAGCCATTTGTTTTTAATCTCGGAGAACGTGTTATGGCGGGTCACATCATAGACTAATAATGCTCCTACGCATCCTTGGAAATACATACTTCGAATCACGTTATATTTTTCTTGACCAGCGAGATCCCACACAATAAGTCGAATTTTTGCATTAGATTCCTCTAGCCTTACATCCTTTCTCACGATATTGCTACCAAGTGTAGGCTTGTAATCCTCAGAAAAGGATCCTTCAACAAATTTATTAATCAAACTCGTCTTTCCAACTGCGGCTTCCCCCAATAATACGAGCTTGAACACATATTCCTTTAGCTCTTCTGTCGACATTTTAAATCCTCAGATTGATATTTATATATAGTTAAATGTTATTTATTTTTTTTTCTCAATTTTCAAAGTTATAGTAAAGGTATTATGATCGGGATCGTGGGGATCTTCATTTTGCGACTCATAACCTACACGTTCATCGGAAGTCAAAGTCTTTTCAAGGGTGTGAACTAAAAATCCTTTGAATAAATCACAAGAGATCCCAATTTCAGAACAGAAAATACAATTACGTACATGAATAGTGACGTGATCCTCATTTCGTTCAAGAATTTTCACATCCCAGTTCGTATCTATAAGTGTGGTGATCTCATTAATACTTTCTTCAAAACTTTTTCCGAACGGGAACAGATAAAAAGAAAACTTTCGCCCGATCTCGAACAATAAATCATTGCACTCGAATAATAAGCAATTTTGCGCCGAAATCACTTTTTTAAAGGAGAAGAAGTCAATCTGCTGCTCTTGGTCAATTGATCTCTGGTCCTTCAATTCAAGCAATCCTGCCTCTCTTAGGATGGATTTCATCCCATCATAATCGAGTGTATCCAGATATGCTTGAAGGAGAGCAGTGACTACTTTATTCCGTACATTACCTTTATAGTCCCCAATCATTAGAAACGCAGTCTATTATTCTTAATCAGTTAAATAGAGATTTACACACAAATTTATAAATCCAGAAGAGAAAGATCGAATTGTGGTTCAAGGGCGCGAGTTATCATTTCATCTGTTTCATAGATATAGACCTCCCCGGTTACAGACACGATACTTGGTTGTCCTAAGTGTCCCCCCATGATGCGATAGTCGTCTCGTGCGACCATAAAATGGAGATGAACCATAGGCTCGCCGTCCTTATAGGCGACATTCCCCATACAGCTTACTAATTCGACGGGCTCCTCAAAGGTTTTAAATTGATACTCCTTTGTATCAATATTAAAATAACCGATGGTAAATTTCTTGAGCGCGCCAATTACATTTATCAAGCCAGATTTTACTTCATATTTTTCCACTAGTTCGGTAATTGCATCTGTTAATTCTTCATCGGGTATCACGCGTCCAATAATGACTCGAGTAGCGTTTGTTTCTTTACTCTTCATATTCAAATCACAATAGTATTGCTATATAAAACTATCTAATTGTAATTGAGGACATCTTTAAAACTCTTGTATTATAACATGTTGAAAGGACAAAATTGGGCTACAACAAAAAGGTTCATAAAGTAAGAAAATCTATCGAGATGTATTACGTAGTCGTATCACTATCCTATTGAGTGAATGGAAAATGTCGCGAGAAACAATTAGAAAATTAAAGTGGGGTCGCCTTATAGGGAAGAGCAAAGACGAGATCGACCGGGAGGCCCAAAATATTCTAGAGGTAATGACTCTAAAAGAAAAGGCGCAGCAGATGGCGGGTGATGATTCATTATTACACGCAATCGGGATGTTGATCCATTATAATAAAAATCCCATTCCCGCAGGAGTAAATGAGGATTTATTAATTCCCGGAGTCTTATTTGCAGATGGTCCTCGAGGGGTAGTTCTAAATAATTCAACCTGTTTTCCCGTGTCAATGGCAAGAGGGGCTACGTGGGATATTGAGTTGGAGGAGAAGATCGGGGATATTATTGGAATCGAAGCGAAGGCCCAAGGCGCGAATTTTTTTGGGGGGGTGTGTATAAATTTACTACGACATCCGTCATGGGGAAGGGCACAAGAGACGTACGGCGAAGATTCATATCATTTAGGTGAGATGGGTTCTGCCTCGGTTAGAGGGACGCAAAAACATGTTATGGCGTGTGCGAAACATTATGCATGTAATAGTATGGAAAACGCCCGATTCAAGGTAAGTGTGAATATCGATGAGAGAACGCTCAGAGAAGTATATTTAGCACATTTTAAAAAGTGTGTGGATGAAGGTGTCGCTTCGATTATGAACGCCTATAATCGAGTCAACGGCAAATATTGCGGACATAATTCACATTTATTACGGGATATTCTCAAAGAAGATTGGGATTTTCAAGGGTTTGTTATTACCGATTTCGTATGGGGAATTCGAGATGGGAAACAAGCAATCAAAGCAGGTGTCGACATTGAAATGCCATTCCATTGGAAAATGAAGGCCAAAAAGATAGTCAAATGGGTGGAGAATGGAGAGATTGACGAGGACATGATCAACGAAGCGGTTATGCGTATTTTACGACAAAAGATGAAATTTGTTGGCATCCAAGACCCCGAAAAATATAATCCCGAGAAAGTCGTCTCAGAAGAACATAGAAATGTTGCGCTGGAAGCAGCTCAAAAAAGCATCGTTCTTTTGAAAAACGAACAAAACCTGTTACCATTAAAAAAAGAGAGATTACAGCAAATTGCGATTATAGGAAAGCTTGCTAAAACAAAAAATATCGGAGATAAGGGCAGTAGTCGAGTCTATCCCCCATATGTTGTCACACCTTATGAGGGTATCAAACAAGAGGCGGGGGTTGATATAGAAATAGTATACTCGAAGGGAGACAAGATCGAAAAGGCCAAGGAAGTAACCTCTAAAGCGGATATCGCTATTATTGTGGTGGGATACACCCATAAAGACGAAGGAGAATATGTCTATTCCAAGGGGGGCGATCGAGATTCATTGCAATTAAGCTTAGAGGATGAGGAGCTTATTCAAGCCATAAGCGAGATTAATTCTAACTGTATTGTTGTTATGGAGGGTGGAAGTGCCATAATTACAGAGGCGTGGAAAGAAAAGGTCCCTGTGATAATGATGGCATGGTATCCCGGAATGGAAGGCGGTACTGCTCTGGCTGACATCATTTTTGGAAAGGTCTCCCCATCCGCTAAGTTACCCATCGTATTTCCCAAATCTCAAAACCAATTACCGTTTTTTGATAAAGACGCGGAGCAAATCGAGTATGGGTATTATCATGGATATAAACTCATGGATAAAGAAGGATATGAACCAGCATTTCCTTTTGGATTCGGTTTGAGCTATAATACATATTCATATTCCAATCTAGAAGTTGGACCGACCATAATCAAGCAAGGAGAGTCGATCAAGGTCAGAGTTGATGTGAAAAATGAAGGAGAATATGAAGGTGAGGAAATAGTGCAAATATATATAGGATATAACAAGTCTGCTGTTGATCGCCCGGTAAAGGAATTAAAAGGCTTTGGGAAGATAAAATTACATCCAAGTGAACAAAAAACTATCCAAATAGAGATCGATTCGAATGAGTTGGGATATTATGATGTCAATAAGAAGACGTGGGTAGTTGAGAAAATAACCTATGAGCTTTTTGTTGGACCCTCTTCTGAAAAGGAGAAACTCTTAAAAACCACCTTTAAGATAGAATAGAGATCCACTTCCTTCTTAGATCCTTTTAACTAATTCTATTATTTTTTTCCCACAAAGATTTTTTATTACGCCTCTTTATATCTAATAAGGAAATGACAGAGAAAGTAGAAATTTCTGGAGTTGAATTACATCTTTCCCCGCCTACAGAGGTTAATTTAGACTGGGTCGGAAATGAGGATCTTATTAACCAAATGAAAGCGGCGTGGTTAATCGTGGATGAGGAAGACCTTCCCTTGACGCCGAGGATTCTCGGAAAACCCGGGGTTGGAAAAACGACATTAGCTTATGCAACAGGTAAGAGAATGAATAAAGAAGTATACATATTCCAATGTACAATGGATACGCGTCCCGAAGATCTCCTTATAAGCCCGGTTATCGCCTCAGATAAAACTATTAAATATGTGGCTAGTTCTCTCGTGTCCGCCATGATTAAAGGCGGCGTATGTCTTTTAGACGAGGGTAATAGGATGAGCGAGAAAAGTTGGGCATCATTAGCACCCCTCATGGATAAACGACGATATGTGGAGAGTATTATAGCCGGAATAAGAATTTATGCCCATCCAGAATTTCGGCTTTGTGTTACGATGAATAGCGACGCTAGCACTTATGAAGTTCCCGAATATATCCAAAGTCGTCTCCAGCCAAAGATTTTTGTTGATTTTCCCAATCAAACAGATGAATTAAAGATTTTAAAATATAATCTCCCATTTAGTTCTGATGAAATCTTAGAATACTGTGTGGACTTTCTACAGAACGCACATAAACATAACGAGTTCACGGTCAGAGACGGAATCAATATTTTGAAGATTTATATGAAATCTCGGGAGTTAAACAAGAAAGATAAAGAGAAATTAGATAAGGAGGATTTTCAAGACGCCATTATCCAAATTCTTGATGAGCATGCGGTTAACTATTGTCCAGAGAACTATGAAAAACTGCTAAAAGAACAACAAGAGACTATAAAAGACCTTTTTCAACGTAATAATTTTGATCCTGACTTATTTTAATGGGATTCATTTCCACAGGATAATATTCTATTCTTATTAGATTGATTGTTAATGGGCACATTTCCTATCAATACTAATCGATTACTACTCTTTCGAAATATTATAAAAAAAATGAATAGATAATTAAACTAATTTTCTTGATCTTTACAAATCTGATTAACCGTTTCAAGTGCACCAGTCATCGCACCTGTAACCCCTCCGAAATTTTCACTTTGAGCTCCAACAAACCATAATCCTTCGATCGGAGTTTTATGCGGTGGGGGAGGAACTTCTAGATGGGGAACCGTTCCCCCGAATGCATGATAATCAAGATAGGTTCTTTCCCTAAAGTCTTCGGGAGTAAGAACGATTCTTGTTTGTTCATGCTCTCGTAGTCCCGGGATAAATTCTTCGGCAATATCCAAAAGTTTTTCAGCCCATTCATTTTTATTGTTTTCCCAAGTACCATTTACGGGATTGTTTGGTGCGATGGTATAAATGGTAATCGAATGATGACCCGAGGGCGCCATCTGTGGACTATGTATCGAAGGGATATAGGCGAGAAACCCCTCTTCGCCTTCATGATAGATCCCCTCTTTACATTCTTTAATTGCGTTTTCTACATCATATCCAAGGTAATAATAACAAAGTGCAGCAGCGTTTTGATGAACTGATGGGTCGTAATCTACTCCAAGATGAACCATAAACACGGATTCCGTAATTTCAAGACTTTTAAGGTAGGTATTGATATACTCCTCAGATAAATGCTCTTTTCCAACAAGTTTTAAGAATAGCTCTTTTGCTCCTCCGCTGGCTATTATAATATCAGTATCAAACTCTTCTCCATTCTCAGTTTTAGCTCCAATCACCCTTCCGTTTTTAATATTAATTTTAGAGATTGCTCTATTAGTCTTTATCTCAGT
Source organism: Promethearchaeota archaeon (assembly GCA_014730295.1). The sequence continues at coordinate 29,215 of WJIN01000409.1, forward strand.
ACCATACTTCTTCGCAGCAGCCGCCAAGGCTTCTACCAGAGAACCCGTTCCATTAATAATATAGGTCCATGAAGAGCGATGCTCGTGCTTTCCGTAATCGAGGGGAACACGTTCATCATATTGGGATTCTGCATTTATCGTAGGGATGATTAACCCAGGAAATGTCTTTGGTGAAGAGACATAATCAGCCAAAATTCCCGTAAACACCATATGTAGTTTCTCATTACCAGGAAAACAATATTCCATTAGATCGTGAGCACTCCAATTCTTTTTTCTCATCAATGGAAGAAACTTCATAAATAATTTGATCTTTGATAACAAGTCAGATTTGTTAGATAAGGCCATTATATCATGAATCCTATCATAGATCTTGTAGTATTTTTCTAATCCTTCTGCACTTTCTGGAAATAATTCCTTAAAATAATCTTTCCGCCAATAGATTCCTTTATAGGTTTCTGGTTTACTGATACGAAAATCGGGAAAATAGTTTTCTCTATAGGATTTAACGACTTGGACCATATCTGAGACTTCTAATTGTTCTAATATCTTTCTTCCTGGTTCTCCTTGGCTTAGATCGGGAATTAGCATCTGCCCCCAATCCCATTTATAGCCATCTTTCTCTATAGTAGCGGTTATTCCTCCAATAGTCTCATTTTGTTCAAAAAGGAGCACCGAATGGTTTTTCTGGGCCATTAAAGCTGCCGAAGTAAGTCCAGAGAGTCCAGAACCAATTACAATTACATTCATGTTATAATTATGGTAGATTTGATTTATTTAGCGTATAGGTGTATGTATTAATATTCGTTAATATTTGTTTCTGATTATAAATCATACTTTTTCACTTTGGTTATATCACAGCAGTTAATATAAATTCCTAATTATATGATTATATCGAAAAGATCAAGTTCTCTTCAATCAAAAACAATAATAATTTATCAAACCTTACTGTTAATTGTGGAAAGTCAACCGTTTATCAAATATGAAAATATTTTTGTGATCCCCAGCTTCCACTCTAGAATCGAGTTCGCCAAACTAGTTAAGGAGGCTTTTTATCATGTCTATCCTGATGTAATTGCAGTGGAGTTACCGATAAACATTCAGGAAGAAATTAATGAAGCTGTTGAAAGATTGCCATATTTATCTTTAATCGGCTATGCTGACTCGTTAAAACCAAAAAAACTTAATTTCATCCCTATAGATCCTGGAGACTCAATCATTGAAGCAATCCGTATCGGACATGAACATGAGGTAGATTTGGAATTTATTGATTTTTCTGTGAAGGATTATCATCCCGAAAGCATGCAATTACCCGATGATCATGCATTAAGTTCGATCAATCTCAGTGAATTCTACAATGTTGTGTATGATAGCCTGAAGGAAGGATGGAGGCAAGAGAAGGAACAATTGCGGACTTCGATCGATTTTAATGAATATGTATTGAGGGAAGAGATCGGAGAATATGATAATATTGAGATAGATATTCTGAGAGAACAATATATGGCATCCAATTTATTAGAACTTATGCCATTATATCATCGAATTCTATTTGTATGCGGGATGGCACACTGGGAAGGCATTAAGTTCTATCTTGACCATCCATCACTTATAGAGGACGTAGATATTGATGTTATCCCACATAAGTATATTAAAATTTATAACATACGCGGTTCTGACGCCCGTTTTATTCTAAAAGAATTACCATATCATACCAATCAATGGGTGGATTTTCGAACTGAACTTGCAGATACCGTCTTTTCCAGCATAAAAACTCCAGAAGAGGTCCATTCGCTAATTGAAACATTTGATAAAAATCTTCATATTAGGGAGATTCTCTTACAAGCAAGAAACGCGTATCAAGAGGAATATAAAGAATTTCTCGACTTACACAAGCTAAAAACTTTATTCCAATATACACGAAACTTAGCTATTACCGAGAATCGACTCTTGCCAAACTTATTTCATCTTCTTAATGCAGCTAAAAATGTCGTGGACGATGATTATGCGTGGAAAGTGATGAAGATCGCCACACGCTATCCATATAATGATGATAGTGATGAATATGAAACTTTGGAACTGGCGATGGAAGGGGGCTATGATTCCAAGGGGCGGTATATCAAACTGCGGAGGTCTCAACCATCCTATACGGAAGATCAGAAAGAAATCCCGTTAAAAGAGCGCCCAGAAGAACAATATCCTGGAGAGTGGAAAGATCAATGGGAAGAGGGAAAGTGGAACACTGTATCCTATCCTCCCGAAGATAAACTGGAAGAGGATTATTTTGCTTTCATTAGGAAAAAAGCAATTAAAAATTTGAAAGATCATCGAAATAAAATTGAAGAATTTCAATCAAGCATCAAGGATGGGATCGCCATTAAAGAAACCATTCGAGATTGGGGAATCAAACAAAAGATATATGTGAAAAATGAACAGCAAATTCAAGGAAAAGTGGATACTCTGGTGGTCATCTTTGACGAAGATGAGGAGGAGGAGAAATATCCCTATAAGCTTACTTGGTGGGCTGAACATGATAAGGAGAGTAATTTGGCTTTCTATTCCACCAATCCCGGAGAATACCTCATTGGTCCTGGAATCTCTCATGTCGAGGTCGGAGGGCTACTCTCTATTTTTCCACCGATCTACTTAGCGCAAGTTTTCGCACCTCATAATGATTATTTATATAAAGATGTACAGAATAAAGCAGAACGATTGCTTAAAGCTGCGATTCTATATTCACGAGAAAAACATATCGTTTACGTGGCAAAGAAGCCCCCTCGAAGATATTTTGAATCCTTAGCGGGTGTAAAGCATCGCAACATAGTATATATTCCTTTAGATAATTTTTCCCAGGAATCACTCAAAACCATAAAACATATCCATATCTTAGCGGGAAAAGATAAACGCCGGATCGCCCATAACTATATTTTTCTGGATGACATATAAGTGGTTTAATGTTTATTAAAGATCCCTCGAATCCGAATCTTTCATTCTCATTAACCCAAAAGATAAAAAGAAATAAGAAAAAAACACTAATTATAGAAAAAGAGTATCGATTTACTCTTCAATCGAATCTAAATATGTTTCAATTTTTCCTTGGATAACTTCTGGCTTTTCTGCCTCTTCATCTTGTAAGGCAAGCTGGCGTTCAATATTTTCGCGGTGAACGGTATTCATAGCGCAGAAGGGGACTTCAAGCACTCTCTCGGGATCATTCGGATCGATCACCCCATAATGAACAAGACAGTGTTGTACTCTGTTGAGATCGAAGTTATACGCATCTTGAAAATGCATTGCTCCAATCATCAAATTCTTGGTATGTAAAAAGTTGCCCGCGGTTTCAAGGCTTGGGTTAAAGACTAATTTCGCAAAGGATTGGTAGGTCTTGCTGGTAAAGATTTTCTGGGGATTCTTCACATACTTCACCAAACCGGCAAAAAAGTAAGCTTTCATTGATTGGCGATATCCCAAATCGCTCATATCATCGACAAAATTTCCAACCTTCTCGGCTAATATCCCATACTTGGATAAATCAATGCCTTTCAAAAAGCCAGTTGGTTTGGGTACGTCTTTATCGTACACCATATTATAGACCTTATTGGTCCATTTAATTAAACCCTCTACATCAAAGAAATTTTCTATCGGTTCCCATTCATCTTTCTCATTGATTACACAGATCGTCGCAAATCCACAATCTTTATGACTTAGCATCGCCCATTCCGGTTTACTGTCAAACCACGCGAGTAATTTGGTTAGTTTTCCCGTTGTTGCTAACGGATAAAATCGATTTACCGCTTCATTTGTATGTTTATTGATCGCAACCTTCAAATCGGAGGTAGTATAACGTAGGTCCATCAATTCTTCAAAACTAATTCGACCGCATAAGGAAACAGGTTGGAATACAACACCAGAAACTACATCCGCATTTTCTTTAGCGAACTCTAAAATCTCGCCAACCTCATGGTCATTTACTCCCTTGGCAACCGTGGGTACGAGCATCACCCCATATTGTCCCACTTTTCGGCAGTTTTCAATTACTTTCTTTTTCAACGGCCAAAGGTTCACACCACGGATTTTTTTCCATGTTTCTGGATCGTCTGTGGCATCAAATTGCAAATAAATCGCATCCACACCAGCATCATATAACGCCTTTGTATATTCAAGAGATTTTCCCATCCGAACACCGTTGGTGGATACCATTACCTCTATAAAACCCAGTTCCTTCGCCGTTCGGATAATTTCTGGTAAATCATTGCGTACCGTTGGTTCTCCACCCGCTAACTGGAGCATTGGAGCGGGGTGTGGTTTCATTGAACGGAAATGTTTCATTATCTGGACAATCTGGTCAAATGTAGGCTCGACGATATACCCTTTGGCAGAGGCATTAGCAAAGCATATAGGACATGCCAGATTGCACCGATTGGTCACATCAATCAAGCAAATACACGGAGCGGACTTATGATTCTCGCAGATTCCACAATCATAAGGACACCCTTTTTTGGTAGATTTAATTCCGGATGAAACATACACTGGTTTCGTTGTATTATTTTCCACTGAGCCCAGCTTTTTGGTAAATTCTTGCGACCACTTATATTCGTCTGGATTAATAGATATTTTATCTTTGAACTCACCGTGATCTTTACATTCCTTTCTCATCATCACCCAGTTTGTCTCGGGGTCCACATAGATTTCTGCGGGAATTTGGTGGAGGCATTCGGGGCAAAGCGAAGTCGTCGTTCTAATTATTTCTTCAGTCATTGTGTTAACTCCATTTGTAGTTTGTTTCGAAAATAATATATTTGATTAAAAATTCGTTTAACCAATTATTGATTAAATCTTTTAAATATTTTTTAATATCAATAAGAATATTATTTAATTTGAAATTTTCACATAAAAGCTTATAAAATCTGTTCTTTTCTATTATTAACCTATTTTTCTTTATAGAAATATTTTATAGGATTGTATTTTAAAAATAAAAGTAATTAAAAATTAGAAAAAAGTTCTAAAAACTGAGTAAAAGAAATATTGTTTACATAATCGTTAACAACAAATATGATCCTTTTTTTAGTTCTTTATGAATCTTGCAAATATTCTCATAGGGATTATTTTACTGGTTATTGGAGGCTTAGTATTGGTTTTTTCCTTGTATAAGATTCAAGATCTCATGAAGAGTAAAGATTGGCCCGCAGTCGAGGGGAAAATCACAGATATGCGCTTAACTAAACAATATGATGAAGATTCTGGCAAATTTTATAGAATTGATCTTCGCTATGAATACCAGTTTGGAGATTCGCTCTATTCCGGAGAGGATAAACTGCTCAATTATCAGTCGAAAAAGAGGGAGCTTAAAAAGAAATATGCGCCTGGCGAACCTCTCACGGCATATTATAATCCAGAACAAATAGGGGAATCCGTGTTGGAACCTGGGATTAATCTCGGAATGCTAATCGCATTAATCTTGATTCCCGTCATACTCATGATAACCGGTGGCGTCTTTCTTGGCAGCTAAGCAATGTCTATATTAGTTTTAATAGATATTATCCATTCCCTATCATATTTTTATCCTCCAAGGATTTCTATACAGATTTTCGAAAAATTTTGTGTTTTTGTAAGGTAAAGTTATATATCGAGATACTTAGAAAATCAGAAATCTTCTTTCTCTCTTAGCGATAGTAATAGAAAAGAAAATGATAAAGATATGGAAAAAAAAGTTAAAAATTTAACCAAATAATATTAGCAAAGATTCTCCAAATGCATCCGAGCCGTGAGCTATGCCAGGAGCGATGATGTTCTGTGTCTTCTCCTTGATTAGTCCGAAAAACAGTCCAGCAGCAAACGTCCAAATCCCCCACCCCCAATTCAGTTCAAAGACACCTTCAAAGGGACTAAATGGATTAAATATATGAGAGAGTCCAAAAAGCGCCGCAGCAACAAATAAACCGATCCCAAAATTCACATTAAGTAGTTTATATGGCGTTCCGAACTCCTTGTTAACTCTTGGCTGATAATATCCCCGATACCGAAATTCCTCACCAAATCCTGAAAAGATGAACTGCCAGATCACTGTCGATACTACTTTAAACAAGGTATTCGGGGATTTATGTAAATACAATCCGAAAACTATGGGCATTAACAACAAGAGAGTCAAGAATGCCACATTAACGAATGCTTTTCGCTTATTCGTCTCAACCTTTTCTCGATCTGTATTTTTGGTTATTAAAAGAAGCAAAAGGATCGCCACAAATACAAATCCCGAGATTATAAGACTGTCCAAAAGAATTGTGTAAGTTAGTTGCAGAAGGAGAAAGGCAGCGATAGGGATAACCCATACCAACCACCCCGTAAAACCTATATCCAGCGCAAATTTCCATCCCTCTTTTTTAAAGCCATTCTCTTTAAAATTGGTTGTGGAAAGATAAATAGCCAGAAATGTGATTAGCATAGAAATGACTCCGCTTGTATAGCTCCACCCCAGAATGGCGATTTCGTCTTGAAAAAATTGGATGGGTTTTAATATCCAGCTTATGATCTGAGTCGCAAGAAAGACGAGACTAACTTCAATTAATGATTTTCCTTTCATATAGTTTGACCTCTGAGAATTTTTTCATATTTCTAGAGATAAATTTTGTAAATATTTAAAAATCATTTGGAATCCAATTTTTTTCTTAAGGTTATATAATCAAATAAGATATTTTTACAGCTTTAGGATTTATTTGAAAGGAAATTGTGTTGAAAATGAAAGGTATTAAAATGATAAGGGAAAAGGTGGCTCTCAGCCACGGAGACCTAAAGACAAGGTCAAAAATAAAATAGGGGGAGGAGGGCGAATCATCTCAGCACTACGCTGAGAAACTAAGTGTATATTCTACACTAACCAAAAGACAAAAATCCAGGGTGTGGTTCTGAGAGCCTTTATATACCCCCCTTATATAACATCATATCAATAATGATTTATCCTTGACCTACTGAAGGGATTTTTAGGTTAATATTAATATTGATTTTAGAGAATTTAAATTTTTTGGTAAAAGGTTGTCTCAAAAGAATGATAACGAATCAATATTGGTTTCTAAGTGCTAATAGGAGAATATTATACAACAATATTTCTATAATCTTGTTTAATTTTGTTTTTATATTTTGTACCGATGGGATTATTTGATAAATCAACATATTTTATATGTTTTAAATCGATTAATTTATTTAATTTTGATATATGCTTAAGAGTGTTTTCTCTGTGAAAAAACGAGAAATTTATTAGGATATAGAATATAGATTGAATTATATCTAAGTGGAGAACGAATAAGAGAATGACAGAAAATCAAGACCAAAAGAATGAACCAGAATTTACATTGGATATTGGAACGGGAGTATTCGCTATTATTGGATTTATTACCTCATGGATCAATATGGTGCTCATTCATGATGCACAGAGTGCGAATATCCATGAACAATTAAAGATCTTTTGGTATTTCACGATTATATTTACCACGATTATCCCTACCATCGGAATTGGTCTAAAAAATCGCCTCTGGGGGTATGGCTATATTCTTGGATTTGCAACAGCAGGGATCCCCTTCGCCATCATAGTTGAGCTCTTTATTGGGGGCTACACGTTTGCGACCACGCTTTTTATTTTCACCATATTGTGGATTATCTTCTGGAAGGCATGGAGAAGCCTCAAATCTATAAAGATGATTTCAGATTAAACCCAAGTAGAGTTCTTGAAAAACCACAACTATTTCACTTATCTTTACGAGTCAGAGATTCAAAAAGAAGGGAAAAAATAATTATGAGAGTAGATCAACATCTTCAAAAATAACATCATTCACTTTTTCAATTGCCATAAACGCGCGCTTAATTTCTTCGATATCTTCTGAATCTATCCCATCTCCCGTGATATAAGATTCATAATAACAATCACTCAATTCATAGCATAATCCCGTGGTGTGAAGGACATCCTTGCTCAAATTCAATTCTCGCAATACACTTGATATACCCTTTACAAGGTTTGGGGAGAACTCTTCCAATTTGATGAGGATTTTCTTTATATTATTGGTAGAACTGGGAAAGCAACTAATTTTTACCACATCCTCTCGTGAAATAAATATCAGTAAGTAAAAGGGAGCATCCATTACCTCTTCTTTAATCTCTCCGGGAAAGATGACGTTCGATTGGAGTTCCTCCTTATCGATTATTACCCCTACTGAAATTTTATTTTTCTGCGCGTCTTTACTTTTCTCAGATTCCATTTTTATCGAATTTCTAGAACTAATTAAGTATTATTAAGAAAGTGATATAATTTTAATTTAATTTTTTTGTGATAACAATCTCAATTTTTTTTCTTCGTAAAAACTTCCTAAATAGAAGAATCATTATGAAAATGGGAGATCAATTAATCAGAAATCAGATAATATTTTCCGTGTAACATAAAGGTAATATTCATATTTTTTATGAACATCTTCTATTGATTATATAACTGACATAGGGATAATTTCCCCACCATTCTCGATATTATTAAATATAATGGCATTCAAAAAAGATTCTTACGATTCTTATGAATCATATGGATATGATACCTTCGGATTCGATGTAAGTGAATTGAGACAAATAAATCATAATAAAAAACGCTTTCATGCGATTTATTTTATAGATTATTTAACCGGTTCCTTGCTGCTGAGTAATAAGTACACTAATGAGTCCAAATTCTCTGAAGTGAACGAAGATCTGATCGGGAGTTTTTTGAATGCCATGAACCTGTTTATCAATGAGGTAAGTCATAACGAGAACGAAGAGGAGGAGATTCGTGAAATCAATTTTAAGGATTCTAGAATCCTTTATGAACGGCGTGGGAGACTTATGGTAATTGGGTTTACGAAAAAAACAAACCTTCTCATTGAACGGACAATACTCCAGAACCTTTTGGAGGATTTTTATGTGCGGTTTGAACATATGATTAACCATTTTAACGGAATTATTGATCCAGAAATTTTAAATTATAAAAAAAAGCTGAACAATTCGGATCTCTCCAAGTTTTTTTATAAAGATCTTGGGTTATGAATCAATCAGGAGCAATAAGAGATCCAGCGGATTGAAGCTTTCCTCGCTTAAAAAATATCAATAAATATTAATTCTTTTTACTTGATTCCTATCGCTTCTTCTTCTGGGATTGATTCCATCAAACTAATCACCGTCAATTTCATATTGAGCATTTCGCATACTTCGGTCCATAATTTTTTACACTTCTTTGAGTCTTTATCTAATCCACATCCCTCTATGAGCGTATCAAATTGCGTTTGTAAGTCAGTTTGCAGCTCATCTTGTCGACTTAGTGAGATATGTTGGGAGTCTAACCATTTATCGATGGATTTCTTGATGTTAATTTCTTCATCATCATTAAGAACGTAGGTGACCTCGACCTCTTCATATCCTTCAATGGTTTTAACGTATTCCTCATCCTCATACATGGGTTTGATTAACAATCCCAGATTGATGATGAGCGGTTGGAGTTGGAGTCGTTCTAAAGAGCCAGTGAGATAATCTAATACTTTTTCTTTCTGCGAGAGCTTAGAATAAGTGATATATTCTTGAATAAAGCGCATGAGCGAATTTTTAATTAGCAATTGCTCAAAATCTTTGATGGATTCAGTCTTAAATTCAAAAGATTTTTTTATGGTAAGAAAAAGCGATTTCATAAACGGCTTAATTTCTTTAAACATTGCAAAATGATAGATAAAAGTAAGCACCTTTTCAAGAATTTCCAGTTTAAATTCTTCTGGTTTTGACCAATTACGGAAGATGGATTCAAGGTCTTTATTATCTTCGGGAATTGATAGAAACCGTTTTATTTGATCGAATTTAAAGGTTAAATCTTCTGCAACCATCATAAAATTAATGGATATAAATATTATTAAATGTTTTCATTTCATGGATATTTGACAATGAATATCACGAAATAAGTGAAAAAAATTGAGATTTGTTGTTAAAATCTGAAATTGTAATATTGATTTCGGTAAAAAGTATCTTTGTTTGAATAAAGGATTGAAGAAAAAAGAAAGGTTTAAAAAACTGCCGGGGTTAAAGCTTTAGAACCTTTGATTTTTGAAAGAATGAGGAGCCATACAAGTTTCAGAGTGGAGATTGGCACTAAGTCCAGCGCAGAGACACCTGAAAGTTTAAATAGTGCAGTAGCTGTTTCTGCGAGGTTATTGCAATTATGTGAATAATGTATATTTTTTTTTCCAAACGAATTTCGAAATTTCTCTCCTACCTCATCAATGGCACAGAATCCCGCAATTAGTCCTTTCGTATATCCCTCTTGACGAAGTTCATTCACAAGATCTGGATTATGTCCTTTTCCCATCACGATAAAAAATCCTCCTTCAAATTTGTCGGCAAAATCATACGAAAGTACCTGTAATAACGCTAAAGGATTATTCTGGCACCCCTCTCTACATAATAATTCCTCACCTTTTATGATCTTTACATCATTAGGAAATTTTTGAAGTAGATCCCAGTCATAAGTTTTCTCATATTGACTTAAATCCCTTCCTATCACATTTATCTTTTCGAGATCTCCTTGTCCCAAACCTCTTTCATTTGCTATTCTTAAATGAGGAACGTCTGTTAAAGTTAATCCGAAAATTCGGGCACCAACCACATCAACCGCAAGTGTATCTGTCCCGCCGATGAGAATATTAAAATCGATTACTAATTCATCCTCGAACGCAGTTGGGGGATAATGACCGTGGATAGTTCCTTCTGTGCCGTCAATAATCGTAAGATCGGGTTTAATATATTCATATACATCCACAAGTTTAGAATGAAGATTATAATTATGGTCTTTTCCTCTATCAGCGTGCTGTGGCAATCCCCATTGGTTTTTCATCCCAAGAGTGACCACTGCCATTGAATGGGTTTTTAGCTTGGGGAGATCAATATACGCATACTTTTCCCGCTCTTTCATTATTTTTACGATGGTCTGAGGAAGTCTGAATTCTTTTAGAATATAACCGTTCGGATCGTTTTCAACAGAAGGTTTACCTTTAAAGGTAAATGTTTCTGTCTTTTCCTCATCTAAATATATTGGTTCTGCCCCCGTCCTGTCGCATACCTCTTTATATCCATTAATAGCAAAAACGATCCTTGTCGCATTGGACTGAGTAGAGTTTTCCATTAGATATACTTTTTGTGCCCCTTTTTGATAAAAGATTTCAACGACCGCCTCTACAAGGGCAGGGGAGGTAAAACAGTGTTTTTTAAAGTCGATTCCATTTGGCTTAATATACACTTCTTTTGAATCTTTAAGGAGTAGTCCCGAGGTTTCTTCGACTTGAGATATAATCTTTTGAGTAGCCTTTTTCACACCCTCAGAACAATCTTCAATATATACATTTGTCATTTTATGTAAATCTCGAGTTATTGGTTAATATTATATAATAATGATCTACAATTTTCATTCATTTCTTATTGTTAATAATTCTATCTTTTTATTCTAATAGCTTAGAGCTTTATAAAATATGAAAGATTGTGAAGATGAAAGATATAGCTTTCAAGATAAAAAACATTTCATACTTTCCGATGAATTATAGTTTATAGAATGATATTTATTTCAATCCTATTCAAAAGAAATATGTTGGAAACAGTTAGATTAGCCTAGCTATTAACAAGTTTTTTATTTATATTTATATTTTAAAATAATAATACTCTTAACTTAGATATATTTATCTTCGATATATAAAATTTCATATCAATAGGAGAAAAAGAACACTTGTGAATGAGAAAGTTGAAAAAGAAGCCCGAAGACTTGGAGAACAGATGAAGAAAGGCTATATAAGCCATTTAATCTTGTTGGTATTAAAGGATAATCCCTCCTATGGTTACAAGATCATTCAAGAAATAAATTGCCGTACAAAAGGGATGTGGGATCCCTCTACATCGACAATCTACCATGTGCTCGATTCTTTAGGAGATAAAAATCTCATCACTATATTACGAGAGGAAGAGAAAGGACGACAGAAAAAGATCTACAAGATAACAAAGGAAGGAGAAAAAGCATTGGAAATTTTGATTGAAACATACAAAGACATGCAAGAGGCGATGAGGAGGATGATTTTTTCGAGCATAAAATTATTTGATGATATAGATATAGAAAAAATGAAAGACTTTATTCCCAATAAGCATCCAATTTTCGGAGTCGAAAACCTAAAAGACGATGAGGAGAAAATCAGGAGCCTAGAAATTAAAAAAATATTGATGCAACAGAGAATAAAAGAGATGAAGATGGGATTAAGAAATATTGATATTGAAATTGAGAGATTAAAGAATAGAACTAAAAACTAGTTAGAGGTAAACTAAATTTGACTGAAAACGTAATAGAAGTGAAAAATTTAACTAAAATTTATGAAGATGGCGATGTGTTGGCGGTTGATGGAATATCTTTCAATGTAAATAAGGGCGAGGTATTTGGGCTCTTAGGTCCAAATGGGGCGGGAAAAACCACTACTATTTCGATGCTTTCCACACTCCTTAGACCAACCGAAGGTGTAGGTATAGTAAACGGTCATAAAATAGAGGAAGAGCCAGGTTTAATAAGGAAGAGTATCGGTGTTGTCTTTCAAGAGCCTTCTTTAGATGGTGACATGACCGGTTGGGAGAACTTAGAGTTGCACGCAGTTCTTTATGGAATGGGAAAGTCGGAGAGACGTCAAAAAATCAGAGAAGTGCTTAATTTGGTAAGTTTAGATGACAAAGCGGATATGTTTGTGAAAAATTATTCCGGTGGAATGAAGCGGCGTCTGGAAATAGCAAGAGGACTGATTCACACTCCAAAAGTTCTATTTCTGGACGAACCAACACTCGGATTAGATCCACAGACACGTAGAAAAATCTGGGAACGAATTAAAGAGTTAAATTCAGGAGAACTTAATATGACTATTTTAATTACCACCCATTATATGGAAGAGGCAGATGAGCTTGCGGATAGAATTTGTATCATGGATCATGGCAAAATTATTGCCTTAGATACGCCTCAGAATCTGAAGCGACAATTATCTGGTGATATTATCGAAATTGAGTTAGAGGAACTTGAAGACTTTTCCATGATCCCCAAAATAATCGCGGAATTAAAGCAACTCCCAGGAATAAGAGACATCACTCTAGGAACAAAACACGAGAAGAGCCAAGAATCAGGCGAGATGTTTCAAAAACCTCCTGGTATGAAAAACATAAATCCAGAAATGATACGCAAAAAAATGAATGAAATAATGTCTGATCCCGAAAAATTTCTAAAAGCAACCCAGAAATTTCCAATGATAAATCAATTTTTCAAGAAAGCCCCTTACGAAGCGAAGCAACGGGTGGCGAACTTATTTAAAGGCTCAGATTTATTGGAGGAATTGCCCTCCAATATAAAATCAACCATAAAGAAAGTGCTCTCGGGAGAATATAAAAAAGAACAGCACCTTAAAGAACCCAGCCTTACTATCTCTTGCGAAGATGGTGGGAAATCGATCTCCGATATTATTCGAAAAATCAATGAGTTAAACTCTATTAAAATTAAAACAATCCATATGCATAATCCCACGCTCGAGGATGTATTCTTATTTTTTACAGGATCTCAGATCCGTGAAGAAAAATCTGATTTAAAGGAAGGAATTAAAAATCATATAAAAATGAGGCAGTTGAGACAAAAATGAGCAGAAAAGAATCAGACTATGTAAAAATAGAAGGAAGTTTACGATGGGAATCTATTTGGTACTTAGCAAAAAGAGAATTATTAGCATATGTAAGAAACAAATCCAGAATCATCACCTCAATTGCCCAATCCTTGCTATTTCTTTTCGTTTTCGGAGCGGGTTTTTCCCAGATACCAATTAGCATTGAAGGAAAATTAATCAGTTCCACGGCATTTGTTGCTTCAGGGATCGCAGCAATGGCAGTCTTATTTAGTGGAGTGTTTGGTGGATTGGGAATTATACGGGATAAGCTTTTTGGTTTCATGAATGAGCTTCTTGTAGCTCCGGTAACTCGTAGGACCTTAATGTTGGGAAAAACATTAGGAGTGGCCCTCCAAACATTAGTGCAATTCATGATTATTACGGTGCTTAGTGCCGCTTTGGGATATTATGGATATGATCTCCTGCTGATAGTAAGAATAATTGCCACTATCCCCATAGGATTGTTGTTTTCTCTAGGAGTGGTGGGCATTGGAATGACAGTCAGTACACAGATAAGTGATTTTCAAGGATTCGGACTCATTCAAACATTTCTTATAATGCCGATGTTCTGGTTATCAGGTGCCTTGTTTGCGTTTAATACGGTTCCAGTTCCAATGCAAGCAATTATGATGATTAATCCTATTTCTTATGGAGTTGATATCTTTAGATTTATACTCTTAGGCGTTTCATTTTTCCCATTTTGGCTGGATTTATTGGTACTTGCGGTGTTTGGAGCGGTATTAATATCGATTGGAGCTTATTCATTTAATAGAATGGAAATTAGTTAATTTTTTTTAATCTTATTTTTTACTCATTTTTGATATACTCTTTTTTCAGAAAATCTAAATTCTGTTCATTCCATACTAAATTAATAGATTTATTTAGTATTGGTGAATAAAATTCCGTATTTTAAATATTCAAAAAAAAAAGTACACTATGAGCGAAATGACTCGAATGATGGGGCTATTATTTTTATTCATGGTTCTGGAGAGTACTCATTTGTATGGGAACCTCAACTTAAAAATTTAGATATTGATATGGATTTAATTGCCATCGATCTTCCATCTCATGGTAAATCAGATAAGTTCGAAAAATTAAATTTGAATATCTATGTAGAAGCAGTACAGAAACTTATAGATGAATTGGAGATAAAGAGAGTGGTCTTGTGTGGGCATTCTCTGGGTGGGGCAGTAGCTCAACAATTTTATTTCGACCATCCAGAGAGGGTTGTTGGATTGATATTATGCTCGACGGGCGCGAAGCTCCGTGTTCTTCCGGTTATTCTCGAAAACACATTACATAATTTTGATACATTCCTTAATAATATCCCAGTGGGAGCATTTTATAGAAAAACAAAAGAAGAGATAAAAGGAGCGTATGTAGAGGAAGTATCGAAAATTGAACCTCAAGTCGTTCATAAAGATTTTAAAATATGCGATAATTTCGATGTAATGGATAAGGTCGACAGTATAGATGTCCCTTGCTTAATATTAGTAGGGAATGCTGATAAGCTGACTCCTGTCAAATATTCTAAATTTTTTAAAGATAAAATCGAAAATTCCATATTAAAAGTAATTGAGAACGCCGGGCATTCTGTAATGCTTGAAAAACCTAAGCATGTAAATAAAGCGATAAAAAACTTCATTCAAAAAAAGATCCAAAACACTTAATAATGGCGCGAGAATTTACCTATGGTCCCTTCAAATCTAGACGATTAGGACTATCATTAGGGGTTGATATATTACCGAGATCTAAAATATGTACATATAATTGTGTATATTGCGAAATAGGTACTACTAATCCAACAAATCTGGTATCTCCACAATTTAGGATTACGGACCCTTCAAACATTAAACATTTCGAAAAGGAACTCACTACATTATTTAAATATATTAAAAAGCTTGATTCTATCACATTTGGATATAACGGAGAACCTACTCTGAACTCTCATTTAGAGGATTTTTATAAAGTTGCTAAAGATGTAAGAAAAAGAACCAATTGGAAAGAGGATCCCCCAAAATTAACCTTATTTACAAATTCTAGCACACTTTACGAAAAAGAAATTAGGGACATGGTTAAAAACTTTGAGTTGGTACTTGGAAAATTAGATATCGCGACCCAAGAAGATTTTTTGAGAGCTAACCGTCCTCATCCTGATGTCCCTCCAATTGACACGATTATAAATGCTCTAACAAAATTAAAATCTGAATTGCCTAAAAATCATGGCTTAGGAATTCAATGTTTATTATACCAATCCTATAAAGAGGATTTTCTATCTAATAACAACGAACAAAACATAGAGAATTTATCAAACGCCATCAATAAAATAAGGCCTGACTTTGTCCAACTATATTCCATAGCTCGTATTCCAGCTGAATACTATATATATTCTTTAGACCATCAGAATTTATTAAAAATCAAGCAAAAAATAGAAAAATCCCTTTCAAATTCAGTAAAAATATATTGTTATTAAGCATCAACAATTTTAATACTCAGTTAATTGTGAGATGATTTTGGTGTCGGAAAAATATATTGGAGGGTCTGATATTGGAGGGACTTGGGTTAGAGTAGCGCTCAGCAATCTTGAATTAAATGAGGATAAGATTTTTATCAAGAGGGAAAGGACCATTAAGAAAGAAAAAACCTCTATAAGTAATCAAGTATGCTCCCTACTAGATGAATTATTAGAAGAGTATGGATTAGAAAAAGACCAAATGCTGGGAATTGGCCTAGCTTCAGCAGGTCCGATTGATATGAGAAAAGGAACAGTGTTCAATAATGCAAATTTAGGATTTCGAGAAATCCCCTTAAAAGCTCCGATCGAAAAAAAATTTCCCGATATTCCTTTCTATCTGATTAATGATTGTAATGCGGCAGTGTTAGGGATCCATTATTTCGAAGCAACGGACGAGGGACAAAATAATCTTGTATATATTACGATGTCAACGGGAATAGGAGGAGGGGTTATTTGTAATGGGATGTTATTACTTGGCAAAGATGGAAATGCAGCAGAAATCGGCCACGCGAAGGTTGTTCCGGAAAGTAAATATCAATGCAATTGCGGAGCATACGGGTGTTGGGAAGCGTATAGTTCCGGAACGGCAATAAGAAAACGGACTTTAGATTTCTTGGATCAAGAAAAGTTGAATGGGGATGTTCTTATGGATCTGGTGGAAAATGAAACATCAAAAATTAGCGCAAAAGAAGTTTTTGAAGCAGCGAGAAAAGGAGACGAGTTATCTCAAAAAATAGTAGAAGAGAGTATCTTTTATTCAAAAATCGGAATTGGATTAATCAATAATTTTTATGACTGTAAGGCCATATATTTTGGAGGGGCAATGATGAATGATAAAGATCAAATCATTCCACACTTACAAGAACAGTTTGAAAACGATGCGATTAAATTTACGATAAATCATCCTCCAAAACTTAGGGTGAGTAATTATAAAGATGAAATCGGAATACGTGGTGCCTTAGCATTAGTGAAATACAAATTGGAGAATAATCCAGTGGTTCGATCATATTCATATTAGATCAAATTAATCAATAATTTATTAGAATAATAATTATTTAGAAACAATTTTGGCATATAATAATCATCCTTTAGGTGGGATAATATTAAAAATCTAATTTTTTCATTTAGCGGCATTAGAGGGATTGCCGGAGATACACTAAATACAGAAAC
>WJIN01000410.1 GCA_014730295.1 Promethearchaeota archaeon
AAAACTCATTTCTTTAACCTCATTATAAACCAAAAAAGCCGATAAAGATTTTCCTTTTAGATTAATTTTTGGATCTGCTGATTTAATTGGAATGATACCAAATTGAATTCCAGTAGCCTCCATCTTTAATGAATTGTTTTTCAATATAAAATAGTTTCTAAACAACAAATTAAACTTAAGAATTGGATTCTAAATCTACCCATCATTTATCAATTTGATATCTTCAGTATCTAAGGAAGTAATTTTTTTCTATTAATTGTTATTCTTTTCACCTCCGACATTATTTTCATGTTTTCGCCTTCCGAGCATTAATTTTATTTACGCTTCAAGAAATAACTCTTCTAAATCGTCTTGGTTGGATTGTAGGGTCCAGTTTTGTCTTTTACCCGCTTTTTTACTGCATTTTGTGAGATACGCCTTGTTGATCTTCCATGAATTATAAAGTAGCATGCGAACTAACATGTCCAAATATCGTGTATTATCATATTTAGACTTCCATCGATGCCCCATCCGATTTAAGTCGGAAAATCCGGTCTCGATAAACCATCGTTTTTTATAAAACTGAGAAGGGCGGCTCGCCCAAGAGCTCTTGTCTCCCCTCAGTTTTTGGGTAGTCATTACGGCATAGAATAACCTCCTGGCATCGTCTAAAGTTAACTTCACTTTCTGAAAATCTTGCTTGACTCCGGAAAGAGAATGACCTTTTTTTGCTTTTAATATCAAGTAGAGTTGCTGAGAAAATTGGTTAGCTCCACCTGGAGCACTTGATATCGTATATCTTCTGATCCTTTCTCCAGATTCTTACAGGTATTCTTCAATCATCGTGTTAACCTTCTTGTAGGACTTGGAAGGAATTAAAACCTCCCCTTTTAGATTTTTAATATCTTTTAAAAGCTCAGCTTGATAAAATTCTCGATCTATCATCACATAATTTAACTCAAACCCTAAATCAATTAAGTGTTCAAGAAATCTTATAATCAGGGATACTTTAGATTGCCCTTTTGCCATTTGCTCTAATCCAGCAAAGAGGTGAATTTCTCTCGATAAAATCGAGAATCCCAAGTAATGCCTCATCCTACTCGTCCCTTTCCGCCTATTCGTTCCCTTAATCATCTTGTCCCTCCGTTTGCCGTAGTAAAAATGTTCCGTAAAGTCAATTAGAATATTGACCTTTCTTGATATAAGATTTAACTTCAAGGCTTCAAGTAATTGATTGTCTAAACACGCTCGCAGGATCGCCCTCGCTTTTTCAAGACCAACGCGGCGTAAAAGCTTGTTTACTTCGGTCTGATGCGGAACTTCCCGCTTTTTCCGCCCATCGGCGTTTATTTTCTGCTTTCCTTTTTTCTTATTTAAGAAGTACTTGTTCAACCTTTCGCTGGCACTATCTATGGATCTTCCCGTAATTTCGGAATAAAAAAATACCCTAAGAAAGACCTCAGCGTCGGATCTTGTGTTTCTTGCCTTTCTCCGCCACCACATCTGAGATTCGATTACATCACAAAAGTATTTAAAAAATGCAAGCATATATTCATTTGAGAAAAGTGGTTTTAACTCAGCTTCCAAATCTGAAAGTGGAGATAAATATTTTATCCGCAAACATAAATATATCCACTTTTCTCTTATAAATCTTAAGGTATATTTCCATTGGAAATAAAATTGAATAAATTATTAATTATTAATAAAAATTGGAATTAACATTTAATAGAAAATGTTTCAGTTAAATCGGATTTAGAGTTCTACTTCCTTTGAAACTGTTTTATAGTGATTTAGAATTTCGATTTTTATTTGATCACTATAAGTAATATCTACCATAATAAAGATAAGGAATTTCAAATTTTTAGGTTACTCTCCAAAAATATGGATTCTTGACTATATTAATAGATAATACTCCAAGAAATAGGGATACTGATTATTAAAAAACATAATTCTTTTTAATCTATGAAAACCATAGAAGAATTACTAAAAGATGATTATTTCATTGAAAAGGCAAAGAAGAAATTACCAAAATATATTTATGATTTGGATAATGCATCTAAGAAGGACGGAAAATTATCCCCTGATATAGGAACTTTAAGAGAAAAAATGATGAGTGGAATTTTAAAAAAGGAATATGAGGAAGATTTTCAAGATGAATTGCCACCTCAAGGAACTGAGACAGATTTCATTATATCAAATGAAGAAATTTCATTTAAGACCACAATATCAAAATCTTTTAAATTAATTTGGACAGCTTATTATGATCAGGCAATGCAATTCTATAAAACTTTCCAACCATCATGCTCAATATTAGTAATGTTATTTCAAAAAACTTTGGGTGGACTTCATTATTTACCCGTAAATTCTTTAAGAGATATAAGATTAGAATTAGGTAATAAATTTTTAAAGAGACCTAAATCTAATACAAATCCTAGAGGAGTTGCGCTGTCCACTAAAGCTTTTAATAGATTAGTAAATCATGAAGACAGCATCAGTATTTTAATAAACTGGGAAGATATTGAAGAAGGGTAAAGCACAGCAATAAATTTAGTTGATCATTACTATGAAATCTGGTAAATCAAATCTTAAACTTAAATAAGTAAATCAAAAACTAATTTTTACTGAATTAAATGGAAATAATCATTAAAGCATTCTATAGATAAATATGAAGAAAGTTGAGATTTTACATTTTATTATTTAAATATGAATTTGAGTAAATTTAATATATGAATTTTCTCATTATGAATATATTAAATGTGGGATAAAAAATGAGCAATGAAAAAATTATTTCCTTTCGAGGAACAAGATTGGTCCAACAAGATGTCGAGGTACTAGAGGAACTAGAATCGTTAACGAGTAAAGAATTTTCGCAAGTAAAAGAGGTAAAACGCGGTCCAAAAATGGGTTTTAGCGCCAATAATAATCGTGTGTCACGTCTTAGGGTATGGAGCTGCGGTTTATCGGCTCTTCCAGAGTCAATAGGAAACCTTACAAAACTCGAAGAATTATGTCTAGATTATAATAGGATTACGGCTCTTCCAGAGTCAATAGGAAACCTTACAAAACTCGAAGAACTATATTTAAGGGAGCCCAAAATTACGAGCCTTCCAGAATCAATAGGAAACCTTTCATCACTCAAATTACTAAACATTGAAAACTATTTTATTTCAACTCTCCCAAAATCGATTGGTAACCTTACATCACTCAAAATACTAAATCTTAAATACATAGATTTTTCAACTTTCCCAGAGTTAATAACAAAATTTACATCACTTGAAAACCTAATTCTATGGAATAATAAGATCACTACTCTACCAGAGTCAATAGGAAACCTTACATCACTCATAAAACTAAATCTATACAATAATAAGATTAAAACAGTCCCAGAGCCGATAATTAAGCTTAAATCGCTTAAAGAACTAAGATTAGAGGGAAATGAAATCACAAATATCCCAGAGTCTATAGGAAACCTTACATCACTCATAAAACTAAATCTAGCGTGTAATAAGATCACGAATCTCCCAGAGTCTATAGGAAACCTTACATCACTCGAAGAGCTATTATTATATCGTAATGATCTCACGACTCTTCCAGAGTCGATAAAAATGTTAAAATCACTCAAAAAATTAAATCTTTCGAATAATAATTTCACGACGGTCTCAAAGTCAATATTCAACCTTACGTCACTCAAAGAACTAATTTTAGGGGCTAATAATATCAAGGATCTCCCAGAATCAATAGGAAATCTCTCCTCTCTTAGACAACTAATTTTAGACGATAACAAGATTACGGCACTTCCAGAGTCAATAGGAAACCTTACAAAACTCGAAATACTATATTTCGACGAAAATAGTATCGAGACAATCCCTGAGTCTCTTAAAAAATTGGAGAAGCGTTGGAGAGGTTATTTTATATATACTAGGGACTCACTTAAAAGTGGGTAAATCCGAAGAGAAAAACTTTATATATAAAAAAATCTATGAATAAAATGGAGATATTTTACATAATAAAAAACTGTCGGGGTCTTAATGTTATTAGTTTTAATAATTTTCAATATATTTAGGGGCTTAATTTGACTGGGTTTCAGGAGAATAAATATTTTGTAGGCAATATTAGTATCGACGAGACCAAGGAAATTATTGAAAGATGTTATCAATTATTTAAAAATGAGGGCTATTCTTTTTTAGATTTAGAAAGGAATTTGGACAACATACTTCAGGATTTTCTTGATGATTTTGCATATAGTGATTCTTCTCAAAAGTCTGTTGTTTTAAAATTTGCTTGTCTTACATTTTCTATTTTAAGAGACAACGTTCATGGAATTAAGAAAAAAAATATTACTGAGAATTGTTATAGTTCAAATAATTTGGTTAATCGTGTAATTGAGGAATTTGAATCTTATGGGGAAACTATAAATCTTGATAATAGTCGTGAGGTAAGTAAACGGAAATATTCTTTTCTTGAACATATTAATAATGAAGAAAACAAAAAAGAGTCTTATAATAAAGCTGTTAGAGGTGCCGGGAATTATCTCGGTCAAAGGCTTGATCTTGATAATTTTTCGGATGGTATTCCTAGAACTTTTAAACAAGCTATTAGAAATGCCTCTAGCTTAACTTATTTTTGAATTTTATCCATCTACGAGCGACCTAAAATAATAGTGTTATTTTAGAACCAATTCCATTCTAATGTATATTTTTTAAAAAAAGATTATTTGTTATATAATTTTTCTTTAATCTATACTTCATAGGCATTTCTGAAATAGATTTTAATGATCAACTAGATATTTACCTTTAAAAAAATCATTTATGAGCGCTGATAAGGCTCTTATTTATTACTTTTCTTTCTTAAATTTATCCCTAAGATTCTATAATTGAATTTAATATAATCACTCCGCTGTGGGAAAAATATAAAAGGAGAAAAATAAGAAGGATTAGTTGTTCATAAAATTCGAAATAAAACTACTTAGGTTTTCTAAACACATATATTGCCCAGCCCAACGTATCTCGCTCCCAATTCAAATAAAGATATTTTTCTTTATTTAATTTGGTTAGAAGCTCAGGAATATCGGGATCGTCCGGATTTGCTTGGATATACTTATCTGTTGCGTACCATTGAAGCCCGAGATATCTATCCCATTCATCGGAGTTACTCACGAAGGTATATAATAGATTTAAACCAAGATTTTCTCCAATTTGTACATTCCCAAGATGTGTACTGTAGGTTTCATATTTTAGTTCCGAAAGGTTAAAATATTCTTCCGAAGGCGTACAGATCCAAAAAGGTTCTCCCACCACTATGAGTCCGTTATGCTTGGTTTGATTCATCAAATACTTGAGTGTTCCCTTATGTCCGTTATAAATCCAACTTGCACCTAAACAACAAGCAAGGTCAAAACACTCTGGTTCATCCGGCTTATAATCAGCACCATCCATTTCAATTAGTTTTAACTCGGCATTCGGAACACGTTCTTTCGCTTTTCTTCTAGCATCACCGAGATGGTAGGGTGAAAGATCAACACCTATACCCGATACATTATAATTTTCGATAAGTCGAATCAGAAACTCGCCTTTACCGGTGGCAATTTCTAATACTTTTGAGTCCGGTCCTAATTCCATAAGATCAATAAGCCCATTCAATTTTTCAACGCTTGTAGGATTGCAGATAAGGTGCTCCTTGTGAGTCACATCATAATATTTCCAAAATTCCATTTTCATCTACTTATATAATTTGAGTTAATTATTGATTATGCTGCTCTTAAGAAAAATGTAAATATAAAGAGATTTAGGATCAAATTCTTGTCATTCCATTTTTTTTAAATAGCTTGTCTAAATGGTTGTCTGTCGGATTGAGATAAAACATAGCATTTTGAGCATTTATAAGCACATCTCTTGATATACGTATAGTAGTCCTGCAATTACTACATATATTTATATTTAAGTCCCATCGTTCAGTTTTGTAATTAAATTTCCATCGAAATCCATAAATGTTTACCTTTAAAGCTTAAAATCAGATAAATAGATTCCAACAATGCTAAGTAAAACTTTTCAATTGATGAACTCAGAGAGTTATCATTACATTTGAGCTTTTTCGGATAATAATTCCATGATTCTTTCACAGATGAAGTTATAATCGGAAATATGGTCAACATTTAGGATATCTATCGATTCAATGATATCAGAATCCTCATAATGATGGTAATTGACTTTTATTTTTGGATTATTATCTTTAAGTTCTGAAATAGTTTTTTCATCAAAATTGTTCCTAAATACTTCGGAACTTTTTTCTATTTCGAATTTGTCGGGGTTAACAAAAGTTATATTCACACGGTTGAAATCCAAAAAATTAACAATACATAAAAGTTTGTCCTTACGAGAATAGAATTTTCTCTCAATTTTGGAAGTTATGACTGATTCCCTGATATTTGAGAGGAGATCCATTACCCTACTGGTAATGTAATTGTATTCTTCAATCGATTGGAGATTGGAGAGATGTATAAATTCGATAAAATCCGTGTCTTCATAGAAATCTAACTTTATTTTCAAATTCTCATTTTTAGAGGCTAAATTCTTCTCTATTTCTTCTAAAAATATCGTTCGATATGAATCGGATTTTTCTAAAATTTGGAGCATTTCAGGATTATTGAAAGTTATCTTCACATCTGAAAAATTGAAATAATCGAGAGTACATAATAATTCATTATCTTGAGAATAGAATCTCCTTTGAATTGAAGAAGACATTTTTTTCCCTTCCATTAATTTGGTTTTTTATATTATTTTAATAAAAGAACGTGTTTTTGAATCTTTGTTTTGATAAGTATTTAATACAAAAAATTGGTTGTAATCTTTAAAAAATCACTATAATAGACGGACTAATTTTAAAACTAAATAGTTATATTAAAAATTCAAAATAGATTCTAATACCTAACTAGAGATTATTACCTTTATTTAATTTTTAAGCTGATTAAAATACCATGAGTGAAAATTTATCAAGTAGCGTGCTTGTGATAGGAGGCGGTATCGCAGGAATACAAACTAGTTTGGATTTAACTGATTTAGGATTCAAAGTTTATTTAGTGGAAAAGAAATCAACCATAGGTGGTGCGATGGCTCAGTTAGATAAAACATTTCCCACGTTGGATTGTAGTCTATGCATTCTTGCCCCTAAAATGGTTGAAGTATATAGAAATCCTAATATTGAATTATTGACTTATTCTGAAGTTAAAAAGATTGAAGGAGAAACTGGAAATTATAGTATAACGGTAGAAAAAAAACCACGATATATCAATGAAGATGTCTGTAAAGGATGCGGAGATTGTGCGACGGTTTGTCCTGTACAAGGTTTACCTCATGCATTTGACTATAATCTAAAATCGCATGCCGCCGCCCATATATCGTTTCCTTCTGCAGTTCCACCAGTCTATTTGATTGATGAGACGAAATGTCTAAAATTAAATTATGGTATTTGTGGATTATGTGAGCAGATGTGTAGCGCAGATGCAATTGATTTTTCTCAAAAAAATGAATTTAAAAGCATAAATGTAGGAGCTATTGTCATTGCGACAGGTTGGGAACAGCAAATGCCTGACGTTTATGAAACCCTGGCTGGTGAATCTGTAAATGTAGTTTCAAGTATGCAATTCGAGCGTCTTCTCTCAGCTAATGGTCCGACTGGGGGTGAATTAATCCGATTAGATGATAAAAAACACCCTCATAAGATCGCATTTCTTCAGTGTATTGGATCACGAGACTTTCATCATCCAGAATGTAAAAAGTATTGCTCTTCTATTTGCTGTATGGCAGCAGCAAAGCAAGCAATAGTTACTAAAGAACATGCTCCAGATACCGAATGTGTTATTTTTAATACAGAATTACGTGCTAAAGGTAAAAATTTTTATGAATTTATCGTTAAAAGCAAGGAGGAATACGGGGTAGAATATATAAATGGTACAGCTTCAATGGTTAAACAAAATCCAGAAAATGGGAAATTAACATTATTTTACGAAGATATTGAAAGAGGTATAGTAGAGAGCGATGATTATGACATGGTTGTTTTAGCAAGCGCTCTCTTTCCCAACAAATCCTATTATGATTTGTTAAAATGGCTGGATGTTGATTATAATGAATATGGGTTCATACACGAAGATTTTATTTCAAAATGTGAGGATAAAAATATTTTCTTTGCTGGATATGCCAAAAATCCTAAAGATATCCCTGTTTCAGTAGCTGAGGGAACAGCATGCGCTGCCAAGATAAGTGAAAAATTACATCCCGTTAGATTTAATAATATAAAAGAAGTAATTTATCCCCCAGAGATTCCCGTTGATGTAAATGATGAACCTAGAGTGGGGATTTTAATTTGTCAATGTGGTATTAATATCGGAGGTATTGTGGATACTACTGCTGTGGTGAATTATGTAGCAAACTTGCCCTATGTAGTACACGCCGAAGAAAATATGTATTCTTGCAGCTCAGATTCTCAAGAAAGAATAAAAGAGATGATAGAGGAGTATAATCTAAATAGATTTATTGTAGCATCATGCACTCCTAGAACACATGAACCCTTGTTTAGAAATACCCTCAGAGAAGCGGGATTAAATCCATTTTTATTTGAGTTGGTAAACATTAGAGACCAGAATTCTTGGGTTCACCAAAATCAACCAGAAAAAGCGACTAAAAAGGCTTGTGACTTAATTAGAATGTATCTTGGAAAAGTAGTAAACCTTAATCCTCTTGAAAAAATTAAGGTGAAAGTGGAAAAATCAAGCCTTATCATTGGAGGAGGTGTTGCGGGAATCTATACAGCGCACAATTTAGCAAATCAAGGATTTAATGTATATCTAGTTGAGCAAGCCTCCCATTTAGGAGGAAAATCACTAGATTTTATTGATTTATATGATCTCGAGGTTACTAAGAACGATATTTTAGAATTGATTGAAGATTTAAAAAATAGGCCTAATGTTCAAATCATTACTAACTCAAACATAGTTGATGTAAATGGATATGTTGGAAATTATAAAGTGAAAACCAAAAACAATCAAAATAGTTCTGATGGAAAAGAGTTTATAGTTGGAACAATTATCGTAGCAACAGGTACAAAACAATCTGAAACAGATAGGTGGAAAGAAGTAATTCAAGACTATTCAGACCAAGTATTGACTCAAAATGAATTAGAAATCACAAAGAATGCAGATTTACCTGACTTTAATGATGCAACAATAATATTATGTGTGGATCAAAGGAAAAATGAATTCAATAGTGGAGAAGCAATTAAAACATATTGTAGTAATGTTTGTTGTAAGGTGGCTTTAAAAAATATTGAAAAATTGCTTTCTATTAATCCAGATGCTAACATTCATGTGTTATATAGAGAATTACAATTCTCAGACCTAAACGCAGAAGGTTTGTGGCGTGAATTAAGGAAAAGGGTTTCGTTTGAAAGATATCAATCCATAAAGGATATCAAAATATCAGTTAACAATGGAGCATTTCATGTTGATTACAGAAATCTTGGAGCGAATTGTAATGTTGAGTATAACTCTGACTTATTAATTCTTGCTACTCCTGAAATACCTAGCAAAGGAACTGGAGAGTTAGCAAAGATGCTTAAGGTTCCAACCACTAAAGATGGATTCTTCTTAGAGGCGCATGTAAAACTTCGCCCAGTAGATTTTGCTACAGATGGTATCTTTTTATGTGGAGATGCTCATTGGCCGAAAGGGATTGATGAGGCAATTACACAGGCTTACGCGGCAGCTGGAAGAGCTGCCTCATTAATGGTCAAAGGAGAAGTAGAAACAGAAGGAATTACTTCTTATGTTAACGAATCCAAATGTATTGGATGTGGAATATGCGCTGAAATATGTCCCTATAATGCAATTGAGATGAAAGGAGTGAATAAAAAAGTTGGTCTTTATGAAATTTCTGAGAAAAAAGCCCATATCATTAGCGCGGTCTGTAAAGGATGCGGGGCATGTGCGGCAGAATGTCCTTTAGGCGCAATTAATCAGAGGCATTTCAGCAAATTCCAAATTAAAAAACAAATTGAATTGTTACCCGGTATTAATCTAGAATCATGTAAAATGCCAGAAAAGTGAAAAGACAATGACTGAAACCAAATTAAAAAAGAACGAGGAATTTAATCCAGAAATATTGGTCTTTTGTTGTAATTGGTGTAGTTACGCGGGGGCGGATTTAGCAGGTGTTTCACGCTTCCAATATCCTCCGAGTGTGCGGATCGTCCGAGTAATGTGTTCTGGAAGAGTAGAACCATCATTTATTTTGGACGCATTTAAAAGCGGCATAGATGGGGTATTAGTAACGGGATGTCACATCGGCGATTGTCATTATATTAGCGGAAATGAATTAACTAGAGAACGCATGGATCATATGAAAACTTTATTGAAAAAAGTTGGAATTGAGCCTACCCGATTCCGTTTGGAATGGATATCAGCAAGTGAGGGAAAACAATTTGCTGAATTAATTCGTGAATTTAATGATACCATTTTAAGCTTAGGACCATCCCCATTTCCAAAAAAATTAGGCGAAATACAGTTAAAACAAGAATAGAGGGTGAAAAAATGACAGAATCAATAAGTAAAAATGATAAAGAGGAAGTCAAAACCTTTAAAGACTTGGAAAAAAAGGTAATTCTTGAGAATTTATGTTGCGCATGCGGAGCGTGTGTAGCATATTGCGAAAGTCAGAGTTTTGATGTTATTGAAATGGACCGCTATACTCCTAAATTCAAATCTAAAGAAAATGAAGATAATTGTACAGAATGCGGACTCTGTTATTATATTTGTCCTCAAAGCGGGACATTAGAAGATTTTGTTGCTCAGGATTTAGATATTGAAGATGAATTGGGTCATATAGCGGATATTTTAGCCGCAAAAACCACTAAAGAGACGATTGAGAAGGTCGGGCAAGATGGTGGTATCGTCACAACAATTTTATATTATTTATTTGAGAAAAACCTAATTGATGCTGCCGTGGTCTCCGAACATGACGAAGAGTTGCACACGATACCGAAATTAATTTTCGATAAGGAAGATCTTCTGAAATCGGCAGGCACAAGGTATTCTATTTCAAGCCAAATTATACCCTTGAAGGATCTCTATAACATTCCTCTGGAAATTCAAGAAGAGAAAGGTATCTATGATATCGATCAAATGCGAGTCGCTTTTGTGGGAACTCCATGTCAAGTAAAAGCCTTACGAAAGATGCAATATCTCAATATTAAACCAGCTCACGTAATTAAATATGTTATTAGCCTATTCTGTTTTGAAAATTTTGATTATTCCACGCTTTATGAAACCATCGAGAAAAGTAAGGGGATTAAACCTTCTGATATGAAAAAAACCTTTATCAAGAAGAATTTTTACATTCAGAAAACGGACGATGAGACGATAGAGATCAGCATCAAGGATTTGGATTCCGCTGTCCGATCCCATTGTAAAGTCTGTGATGATTTCACGGGACGATATTCGGATATCAGCGTCGGATCTACGGGTGCTCCCGAAGATTACTCAGTAATTATCACCAGGAATAATATCGGACAAAAATTGATCGATTCATTATTATCTCGGCACTATATCGACCAATATATTCATCCCAGAGATGAGGAATCTGCTTGGAAGGAAAATCGCAAAGATATCTTTAGAAAAATGATCTCAAGAAAGGCAAAATGATATTTTTATGCTCTCCCCATAATATTTAAACTCGTTTTCTTATATTTTCCTTAAAAGATATTTTTTCTTTAATTTGGATAAATTGGATATAGACAGTAGTGTTGATTCTTGATGAGAGAAGATATGGATAAGATGGCTCTTGATGATAAAACGCACACAATCCCCTTTACGGCAAGACTAATGGCACATTATCGAGCTAGAGAATTAGAATTAGAACACCCATTGCTCATCGATCCCTATGCTGAACGTTTAGCCGGAGATTTAACTACATATTTTCGAAATCACGGACGATATTTTCAGATGGATTACGGCATAGTGCGTTCTCATTATATTGAGGAAGAGCTATTAAGATCATGGTGTCGCCAGAAAGACAAATCCCAAATCGTTCTTCTCGGAGCGGGTTTAGACACCAAAGCATTTCGGTTTGAACCTCTGAAGAAAAATAAACATCATCTATTTGAGATTGATCTCCCTTCAATAAATAATTATAAGAATGACTTATTAAAAGATGAGAAACCATTTTGCCCATTGACACGAATATCAGGAGATTTTAATGCTCTGAATTGGATAGATAAACTCTTTGAAAGCGGATTTCAAAAAAAAATCCCAACCTTTTGGATCATGGAAGGCTTGGTCTATTATCTGCGAAAAGTGAAAGTGAGTACTCTTCTTAAAAAAATCAATGATTTCAGTGCTCATAAGAGTAAAATCTTTACGGATTTATGTATCCCAATCTATGCAGAAATCCAAGTTGGGCCCTTCTCAAAGCATTTTAAATGGGGACTTGAAAAAGATAAAATTTACGAGTTTTTTGCTCAAACTGGATGGGATGTTGAGTGGGACTGGGCAGATAATTACGATCAAGGACGTGATGTCGGTCAGAAAGGTCTATATTTCATAGTTGGAGTCAAAAAGAGATAATTTTTTTATGCGATATATATATGTTAAAACCATAGTTTATCATTCTCGAGGGATTTCGTGAATAATTATTCTGAAATGAATGACCGTACATAACGATCTCTCAGCTCCTCCATATATCAATATTAAATATCATTCTAATATTTTAATTAATATCTTTAAATATATCAAAATGTAATAATAACTCAACAGATATAAGAGAAAAGAATTACGCACTATATAGGCAAGAAGGTTATATCAGTTAATAAATAAACTAATAAATTCCTATTCTCTTATATAAAATGAAGATATTCTATAATTAAATATACTATAAACTACAAATAAATGTGAATATAGTAATATGACCGAAGCAAAAAAAACAGAAGTAACTATTCCAGAGGAAGTGGAAGGATATTCACAGATTCGATTAGACGTTGATTTGACCACAGGGAAGGTAACAGAAAGCAAATTATCCAATGAATTCGTTGCTAATTGGATTGGAGGTTATGGATTTGGAGCTAAAGTATTATGGGATGAGTTGGAACCAGGAGTAGATCCATTAGGTCCCGATAATGTATTTGTTTGGGCTATTGGTCCGTTTCCAGGAACAATTTTGCCTACGAGTTCCAAATATGGAGTATTCGCAAAATCACCCTTAACCAATATGTTCGGAATGGCTATCTCTTCAGGTTCGGTGGGTGCGCAAGCAAGACGAGCCGGTGTTAATATGATAGTATTTAAGGGAAAAGCGCCCGAGCCAACAGTATTTGTTGTTGACGATGATGATAGATATTGTATGCCCTGTGAAGATTTAGTTTGGGGAAAAGGATGTTGGGATACGGAAGAGATTCTTCGAGAAGAATTTCAAGATCATCGATTAGCTGTTATGGCAATTGGGCCAGCAGGAGAACGTATGAGCCATATGGCATGTATCACGAATGATCGAAATAGACAGGCGGGAAGAACCGGTATGGGAGCTGTTATGGGTTCCAAGAATTTGAAGGCGGTTGCTTTTAGAGGAACTAAACCTATCGCTGTCGCAAAACCAAAAGAATTTTACCAATTAGCAAAGAAGCTTATTAAGGTTGCGAATGGGCCTGCTACTTCAAAATATCGAGATTTAGGAACTCCAGCAGGCTTAACCAGTTATAATAAATTGGGTATGATGCCCACTTACAATTACAGGGAAGGAACGTGGGATAAAATAACCAATGGTGAGTTTACGGGAGAAACTTTAAACGATGAATGGGTTGTAAAAAAGGTTGCCTGCTCGCAATGTTCCGTCGCGTGCGATCATTTAGCACGGGTACCACGAAGCCATCCGGATTATCCAAATCTTGTCGCAAGTGTCGATATCGAGCTTTTATATGGATTCGGAACGGGAACGGGTTGTGCTGATTGGCCAACCGTATTTAAATGTATTACCTTATGTGATGATTTAGGGATTGACGCGATCTCCGGAGGAGTCACCTCTGCGATGGCTTGCGAATTATATGAGGAGGGACTTATCACTAAGGATGATTTAGGATACGAATTACCATTTGGATCCACGAAAAACTTAGCCAGATTTACCGAAGAGATGATCAGAGGAGAAGGATTCGCAGGGGAAATTTTCGGCGATGGTACTTTAATGGCGGGAAAACGATTAGAGGAAATGGGTCGAAAGAACGCCGGATATTATGGTATGCATATTAAAGGTTTAGAAATGCCCGCTTTTGACTTGCATGGAATGACTTCCTTTGCGGTTGGAGAGAGTGTATCTATTCGAGGAGCATGCCATCTGCGAAATGGTGCCTATGGACTAGACGCAAAAGGTAAGTTTGACCGATTTGCCTATGATAAGCCAATTGAGCGAGGAAATGCGATTATTGAGGTGGAGGATATTTACGCAGTCATAGACTCCTATGTTATCTGCAAGTTTACCCGTGGAGTCTATGAAGATGACGATGAAATGGCAAAAGTTTATGAACTGGTAACTGGAATTCCGCATGATGGAGCCTCAATGGCGAAACGTGGAGCAGCTATCGTGAATTTGTCCAAATGCTTCAATATTCGAGAAGGATGGACACGCGATGATGATCATCCTCCAGAGCGATTCTTCAAAGAAGCTCATACAAAAGGACCCGCAAAAGGAGTCACGCTAGAAGAAAAAGGATACCAAAAATTACTGAGCGGATATTATGAAGCCCGAGGGTGGGACCCTGAAACAGGAATCCCGACCGACGAAACCTTGAAAGATTTAGGATTGGATTATGTTATTGGAAATTTAGAGCCAGCAAAGAAAAAAGGAGGTAAGAAATAGACGATGTCAAAAGCTAGATCGAAGATTAAGAAGCGCGGCGGGAAGATGCATCAATTCATTATGGTTGACCCAGACCTCTGTACTGGCTGCGAGACATGTGAATCTGTCTGTAGTTTCGTGCACGAAGGAGTATTTAATCCAATTAATGCCAGAATTCATCGTGTGCGTGTTGAGCCTGTATTCAATATCGCATTAGCGTGTCAAAAATGCGAGGATGCCCCTTGCGTTCGAAGTTGTCCTGAAAAAGCTTTAGAACGTGATGATGAGACCGGAAGCATCATCGTGGACGATGACAAGTGTAATGGGTGTGGATTTTGTATCCGAGCGTGCGATTTCGGTGTGATTTCTTTAAATATTAATTCGCAAAAGGCACTAGTGTGCGATTTATGCGAAAATATGAAAGAAGAATTCATTGATCCCGAGGTTGGTGAACCAGAGCCTCAATGTATAGAAGTCTGTCCAAAAGAAGCGATCTCCTTAAAGAATGTCGAGCAGATTGGTGAGGAAACCAGATTAGACGCTGTAAAACGCCTTTTTGGTGAACAACTCGAAGAATACGAAAGCTAATTTTTACCTATTTATTTCTTTTATTTTTCTATCATTTTTTCTTATCTATGAAACATAATTTATACTATTCATTAATTTCTGACTAAATTTAAGAAAGGTAATAATATATGAAATAAAAAGAAAGAATTATTAGAGAGATTTAAGTTTAGTTTATTTCTTAGTTTCTATAAGTCCTGTAAGGGTTTCTTCTCCATATTTTTTAACAATGATGAATACTAGGACTAATGTAACGATGGCAGTTGTGAACCCACCCAATGGATCTTCCACACCATTCATAACCAGATATGGGACGAAATTTTGAAGAGCATGAAAGATTATTAACAATAATAAACTTCGGGTGTTAAAATAAATCCATGAGTAGATCACTGAACCAAAAGTGATGAGTGCAGTAAATCCAATTATCGCGAGCATTGCTAAGAATGGACCAGTATCTAGATTATTATAATAGACGACGGGATAATGCCAAATAGCCCAAACTATTCCAAGAATAATACTTGAATTATAAGCAGAATATCGATTATGCAATTGTGGAAGAGCAAATCCCCTCCAACCAGGTTCTTCTAAGCCACTTGTAATTAAGTTTTCTAGAAATATCAACAATAATATGGGGATACCAACGCTAAAATTGAACGCAGCTTTGAGATCAGCTCCAAGAAGTGCTGAGATTCCTAAATTTGCTAATGTCAGGAGAATTGGGAGTGCAAGGATAATCAGATACCAAATTGGATTGATTTTCCACTTTCCAATTTGCTTAAATAAGTTTTTGATGCCATTCATTCCTTCAAAAACATACAAAGTAATTAAAGCAGCAAGAAAAGGTCCATATACACCTAATTGGTTTATGAAATAAATAAGGATATGGAGTCCATCCTTAAATCCTTGTTGGAATATTAGATTAATAGAGCCAATTTGCGCCACAAAATAGTTATTTGCATAAGCAATCGTTAAAGTTGGGATCCAACTTCCCCATGTAATTCCAAGTGTCAACCCAAAATAAATAAGGAGTTTTTTATTAATCTCAGAGTTTATATGTCTTTCCATTTAAAATTTACCGTTATTTGGTTATTTAATTGAATAAGAACTTATAGATTAGTGTTTTATGGAAAGGATATAAAGTTTTCTTCTTAAATCAGTCGACTATTTTAATTTTACATAGAAAATAGAATAAAAGTGAAAAGAAAAAAGCGAGAAAAAGATGGTAAATCCGTTGTACTACTTGGAACGTGAATATCTTAAATCTCTATTTATTGTTTATTAATTTTTTGTGTGGAACTATACTAAGATACTGAGTTTAATAGAAGGAGCCTCGTTTATTATAACTATCTCGAGGAGCTTTCTCGGTTACCTCAACATCGACGGCCTGTGGACCTTTCTTTCCTTCGGTGACCTCGTATTCTACTTTATCTCCCTCATAAATCACTTTAAAACTATTATCTTCACCAGCAATGCCTGTATAATGAACAAACACATCATCTCCACCGTCGTCTGGTGTGATAAAGCCGTATCCTTTCTTACTATTGAACCATTTTACGGTTCCTTGGCTCTTAGCCATAAAATCACTTCTTTATATTTTATTGCGAATTAATTTTGTAAATAAATTAAATGATATCGTGAGATATCTTAAAGAATTATATAATAAAAAAGTTAAAAAACCTTTCCTTTCTGGTAATCTTTCTCAATTTATCCAAATGAATAAAGGGCAGATAAAAGAAGCTCTATTATAATGGAATAAATTTCAATATAACATCATAGATCAAAAAGGAGCTATTTCATCATAAGTTGTTAAAGAAAGCATTCAAAAATTTAGAAATATACACTAACTAAACAGAATCTTATAAATACTGGCGTAAATCTTTTAATCTGTTTCTTAATGTGACCTCCGTAATTCCCGCTATATCTGCCATATCGGATTGCGTTCTCTGATCTGGTGTAGATTTAGCTGCCATATAAAGCGCTGCTGCTGCAAATCCCCGCGGGTCTTTACCTCCTGTCTGCATATTGGATTCAATACTTTGATTTAATAATCTAAACGCCTTTTTTTGGATCTTGAGAGACATATTCGCCTCACTTCCGAATCGATAAATTAGCTTTTTAGGAGTTATTGGATGATATTTCAATCCCAACTCTGGAAGAATCTTTTTAATGATAAGTCCTAAAGATTTTATGACTTTATGTCGTGAGATCATCATTGCATCACACACTTCGTCTAATATTCGCGGGTATTCGTGGACTCGGATAGCAGCATAGAGTGCGGCGGCAATAAATCCCTTGATAGTACGACCCAGAGTTAATTGCTTTTTTGCTGCTTCAGCATAAATCTTCCATGCAGTTTCTTCGATGTATTTAGGTATATTCAGCATTGAGGTGAGCATTTTAAGCTTTGGTCGTGCTTCCCAGAAATTCCGCTCAATACTTGACACCAGAGATTTCTGAATTTTAGACAAGCGTGAAAACAGAGTTTTACGTTCAGGACTCATTCTATCTTCTTTTGTGGCTGAAGGAATGGTGGTTCGAGGTCCAAAACGCCTCCATCGAGGTTCGGTTATTCTTCTCTTCTCAACCTCTTCGGCTGTATAGGCTCTCCGCTTCAAGGCGACGATATCACGGTCATGTACAGTCCCACAATGAACGCATACAACTTCTCCTTTTTTATTTTCAACACGCGGATCTTCACAACAGGAGCCTTCTAATGGTATCTCTTCACGATCTTGTTTCCTTTTTTCTTTGG
Source organism: Promethearchaeota archaeon (assembly GCA_014730295.1). Next base: position 18,163 of record WJIN01000410.1, read on the forward strand.
GTTTGTAAAGTCTCGATTGATTCATAATGATAGATACTCCTCAATGAATAATTTCGAATAATGTTTGGATAAAATAAGGATTACTTTAACCCGTATTCAATATATCTCGTTTTTGTTATTTAAATCTAAAGCTTAAAACTTATAAACAAGCAAAGGTATTTTCACAAATATGCAACAATTCATTGAAAAGAGACGAATACAAAAATGAGTGAAGATTGTATTTTTTGCAAGATTGTGAATGGTCAAATTCCCTCAAAAAAAGTATTCGAGAGCGATAAAAATATAGCTTTTCTCGATATCCGTCCCATATCTACCGGACATACCGTAGTGATTCCTAAGAAACATTATTCGACGATAGAAACACTTCCTGATGAGGAGGTAGCGAATCTATTTAAAGTGGTTAAAAAGGTCGCCTTGCTGCTCCACGAAAAATTGGAGATCGATGGATATAATATCGTGCAGAATAACTTTAAAGCTGCCGGACAGGTAGTAGAGCATTCCCATGTTCATGTAATTCCACGCAACAAAGGGGATAGAAAAATCGAGCTCAATGTTCCTAAAGAAGGCGCAAGCGAGGAAGAATTAGAAAAAGTTTTAGAAAAAATATTGTCTTAAATTTTTATTTTTCTTCTTTTCTCAATTATATAAATTCCGAACAAGAGAATTCACAGTAAAAACCAATAATTTGCTCATCTATATATTGTCAAAATCATAGTAAAATTTGTTTCTATGGAAATTATAAAATCGTACAAAAAGAATCAGGGAAAAGACTGTGTAAAAGATATTAAGAGCAGGAATTTGTAAAATAAAGAAGAAAAAGGCTGGAAGCAAATCCCATACGTACAGATCCATCAAATTGATGATTTTTTTGGTTTGGTGCAAATTTAATTTTGCATTTTTGAATATTTGCGGATGAGAATTCTCAAGCGTATTCAAATTTTCATTTAATCGCCCCATAGAAAGGAGAATGAAGGGAAACGAGATGATATATTGATAAGACCAGACGTCTATGTATACCAATATAGGAATAAATAAAACTAACGAGAATAATTCTGGCAATAATCTGTTTTTATCATATTTCTTCAAATATTGATTGAATACCAAAAGAAAAAAAGGTATCAAAAAGATCATCATAATCAACATTGGAGAAATATGTAGTTCAAAGAAACCGAAACTATTGATTATCATACGAGTTATACTGATTGAAAATGAACATTCCAAATATGAAAAACCCCCTTCTAAATTAAGGATGAAAAAGTCTGTTAAAACGTCAGGTTGTATTAAGAAAAAATAACTATTAATAAGGAGAATTAAAAAGACACCCGAAAATCTGCTAATATTAATCTTTAGATCGGATTTTCCCAGGGAATAGATTAAAACAAAAGGAAGGATAATAAATAGAGTTAATTTAAAACTAGATGCTATTCCTAAAAACACCCCACCCAAAAAATTGTATAAAAACCTCTTATTTTGCTTCCTTTTAGAGTTTTCAAAAAAATAGAGCGTGAATAATAGTAAAAAAGCAAGAAATGGATTCGGTTGTCCCATTATAAAATCTACAACATGTGCACCGAATACCAAGTATGCAAATAATAAGGAATAGAAATATTTATCAAGAGAACCATTCTTACTATAAAAGTGTTCATATAGATAAGCCATTAAAATAACAACTAACAGATTTATAACAAGTTTGAAAATCGCATTTAGTACAAATGCAATTTCAATGGGAAATAAAGATAGGAATGAATATAGTAGCGCAGAAAATGGTAAATATCTAAAATAAACCCCTGGATATGAGGAGAGGTTGTAAAGGTTATTCAGATCAGAAAAGATCAAGTTTCCAGAGGTATAAAATGCGGGAAAATCAAAATAATGAAAATTTGTAAATATAAAATTCAATCCAATGATTAATCCCGCCGTAAAACTAATGCAATGAAGATATAAGCCAATCTTTATGTATTTATTTGATATTAGAGCCGTTATATAACGTTTAAATGTTTTTAAAGAAGTCATGAAATTCCTATAAATACCTATTTTAAACAATATATATTCATTTAGAATATGTTCATAATTAATTATGAAATGTATAAGAGTTTTTGGAATCAATCTCAATAAAAGATACTACCTTTCTTGAGCACATACCAATGAATTACACCAAGAATTTTGTGTAGCGAGCTTTAACTTTAAAATAGTAGTAATAAAAAAATTAGATATATTCATTTTTAATTCTTGAAACTGCTACGAGAATAAGAATCATAATTCCCAATATAATGAAAGTATAATTAAGATTCCACATCACTAAATATCCTATAAGAGGATAAAGTACCGCTCTTAATAGACTTCCTGCCATATTAATTGTACTAAGAATCGTTGCACGATTTACCGATTCGATCTGAAAATTTATCCCGTTTACGAATAAAATCTTACGAGAAAATCCAAAGCCAATGACTATCAATATAAGAGCAACACTTAAAGGAATATATGATATAAATGCCATTAAGATAAACGCTGTTGCGGGTATTAAAGTATACAATTGAATGAAAAGTTTCTTATTAGGATACTTTTTCTCTACTTTAGGAATTAAATTCAAAATTATCATTTGTGTTACGGTCATTGCTGCACTAATTACTCCATAAAACGTTAAAGCGACTCCGATTTGTTCTAAGTATAATTGATAGGTCCAAAGGATAAAGAATACCAAAGCATCCACCGAAATAAACTCTAAGGCTAAGATTCTTAAGGTTTTATTCGCCTTTAATGCCAGAAATCCAGATTTAATTAACTTTATGTAGGTCTGTTTTTCCTCTTCTTTTCTTTCGTAGTGGTTTGGCTCAACGATAGTGGCTGATATAATGGTTGCTAAAGCGAAAGGGAAGACCATAAACAATACTACAGCCGGAAGTGAAATTGTTGCACCTATTAGAGAACCAATTGGAGCTGAAATACCGATGCCCACCAGCATAGCAGTTTGGAGCTTAGCTGATTTTTTTGAAATTAGATGTTCTTGATTAAGTTTTTTAAGGGTATCGAAGAGAAGAGATTCATCGGTTCCAGATATAAATGCTGCAGATAGAGCCCAAAAGGTTTCCCCAATAAAAAAAATTACAATATTGGCATAACTAATGTAAATCAGAACCGCAACAATATTTGAAATGCCCCCTAATAGCAATGAGAATTTTCTGCTTATATAATCTGAAACTGCCCCACAAGGAATTTCAAAAACCATGATCATCATAGTGAAATAACTTTGAAGATACATAATCTCAACAAACTGAAGTTTCCCCCAATTCAGGAAAAATGGGATAAGTACCCCCGAAATCAAATGAAACCATATAAATACTTCAAATAAATACAATTTCCATTGATTTCGTTTCAATCTTTTTGTATCAAACATATTTTTTTTCATCTCCTACGATTTTATTTCTTTCTTATTTACATTTTTTTCTCTCCTGATTAAGCAGAGAAGTATAAATATCTTTATAGCAAAATTTTGTTAGTTTTATATAGTTTTAAGATATTTAGATGGTTGTGATAAATGATTTTTGATGAAGTGGAAGGTTTATCTTAATCAAGAAAAATTAAGAAAAAGTAAGTGCGTGTATGGTGTAATTAAAAGTAATTCCATATCTAAGTGTCGTTTGAAATTCAGTTCAATAAAGGCATATCCCTTTTAATTGTGGATACACTAATTACACTGATATTTTCAATATGCGGAATTTGGACTAATCTATTAAATCCCAGACCAGTGCATTGACCAAAATCCTTCGCATTCATAATAAAAACAACAAATATTTTGTTAACATAGATGTAGGTTACATTTTATTTAAGCCTTAGCATTTTTAGGACATGTCGGGGGAATATAGTGGGATTTAAGAAATGGTAGTCAAATATAATTTTATTCTTAAACAAGGAAATGGGATGACAAGAAAAAATTTCATTATATAATAAGCGCTTAGAATTCTCTCAAAAATTTTTATAAATCTAAATACTTCCTTTATATTAGAGGAAATATTCATATCAATGAATAAAGTATTAGTTTTTATTAGAAAAATGTCCGAAGAGAAAAATAAACAGGCTCCAATCCATCTTTCAAAATCGGATATCGAAAGAGCGTTCAAGAAAGTGGAAGAATTTAAAAGGTTAACTGAAAGAGGAAAGACCCCACAAAAAATTTTTGAAGACTTAACAAGGTTGGTTGAAGTAAATGAATAAATTAATCAAAGTCTTTTTTGAGGTTGCGAGGAGAGTTGAAATAGACGCAGTGATAATAGGTGGTTTAGCCTTGCCTGCTTATAAAGTTGCTAGAAGTACCTTAGATATCGATATCTCTATCAATATTGATACACAAAAAAAATTAAGAAAATTAGTAGAAAATTTAAAAAAACGGGGAATTAAAACGCTTCAGAATCCTAAATTAAACCATGATCTATTTACAATATTTGGCAAAGGGAGCGAGGCTGAAATATGGTTGAAACCGTGTGATTCATTTAGCTGGGATCGAAAAATGAGTAAAAGAATAACGAATTTTAAAGAAAATGTAAAAGTATTAGCTGTTGAAGACTTTTTACTGACTAAGTTGGCTAGATCTGACCGAAGCTCGACCGATATCAATGATATAGTTCAAATATTGATTGCAAATGCAAACAATATAGATTGGAATTATCTTTATTTTAGATTGGATTGGGGTCATGTGAAACAAGATTTCGAAGTCTTAATAGACGAATTATCTTCTAAAGTGGGCGCTCCGTACGAGCAAGTGATTAATAAAATTGTAAGATCTTACGAAGCAAGTAAGAAGAGCTAAGAAGAATAGGAGCTTCATTTTAAATTTCTTCAAGAGACTAAAGATCTAATCAATCACACGCCTTAGAATCATTTTCAACCCATCTTTTGACTCCTTGGTGCCGATTACGATCTTTTGGGGAGCTCCTTTCATAACCGGATACTTGACAAAAATATCAATGGGAAATTTGTGTTTTTCCGCCCTTAATACATTCTTCTCATCTGGAATCGAACCTCGTTCCGCCAATTTAATATAATACACAGTGGCACTACTATTACATTTCGGACATCCAGAAATGAAATCCGAGCTGATGAATATGACGGGGTCCTCGTAGCCAGGAAGATGGGTGGTCAAAAATTTGCGCAACTCTCCCATCGCAATTATTTCCATATTAATAGGTAAGATAACTCAGATTAAAAAACATTTGAATCAAATGGTTCATAATATTAAAATAAAAATATATAAATCTATGATTTAATAGCATCTAATTCCTATTTAAAAATTAAAAATAATCATTTCATTTACAATATTGACTTCGAATTTTGAACTACCAGCCCCTAAAGGAGCTGGATTCTTGCTTCCTTGACCACTGCGCCTAAATGACGTCTTACACGATCTCCACAAGCGTATCTTCCCGTGGTCCCCACGGTAGGTCATGAAATGACTGGGATGCCTCTCTCTTCTAAGAGGCGTATTCCTTCTTTCTTAATATTAGCAGACGCGTTTTTATCTCGATGATGATGAGTGCCACATTCCGAGGCACGTCCATTCACGTTCGCTTAACGATAACATCTCGTGTTTATATCCGCAGACATGTCAAAGGCGGCAATAGCATCGCAATGAACCTCCTTTAAGGG